>CANJOI010000265.1 GCA_947475365.1 Fidelibacterota bacterium
GACTCCATGCCGGCCTGGATCGTGACCATCAGCGGTGAGAGCCTGTCCAAGGATGGCGACGTCACGGTGACATTCGACCGCGCGCTTGAACATGTGCGCTCCAATGCGGACGGCAGCCCGCGCGCCGATGCGACCTACCGCATCGATCCTGATCCGCGCTCGCACAACGTCCTGCACGGCAAGCTCAAGGGCAAACAGCTCACCTTCGACACGCCCACCGATTTTCATCTCATGCAGAACCCGCTCATGGCGCCGATGGAATTCAAGATGACCAAGTCCAAGCTGCGCATGACACTGAAGGACGACGGCTCAATCACCGGCATCATCGGCGGCTACATGCCGTGGAGCGAATTCTACCTGGGCCTCGGCACGCAAGGCCCCGGTACCGAGTACTGCATCACCGGCGACATCCCCGGCATCTACTACCTGCTCAAGAAATTCGCGGACGCGGACCCCGATCCCAAGACCGGGCAGAACCGGTCGATCTCCGCCGCTTACTATCTCGAAGCCGTGCCTGCCTTTGTCGTGTCTGAGAGCGCCCAGGCCGGCCAGCACGCGCCCGCGCGTTAAGATTAGGGAATATAGGTTATGAAGATCACTGCACGTTTGCTGTCCGGCGCTGCTATTGCAGCGCTTTCCTTGGGCGTCGCGCTCGCGGCTGACGCGCCGGCGGAGGTCGATACCAGCACCGTCGCCCGCCGCCTGACGGCCGATGAGTACCGCACCATCATCACCGATGTGTTCGGCCCGACCGTCGAACTCGGCGGGCGCTTTGAACCCGAACTGCGCGTCAAAGGCCTGCTCGCCGTCGGCACCACCCATGTCAGCGTCACCAGTGCCGGCATGGAGCAGTACGATTCGATGGCGCGCTCCATCGCCAGTCAGGTGGTGGATCCGAAACATCGCGACCTGATCCCCTGCAGGCCGGCGAACGACAAGGCCGCCGATGACGCCTGCACGGCGGCGTTCATGGGTAAGGTCGGCCGCCTGCTGTACCGCCGTCCGCTCACCGATGCCGAGCTCAAGACCTATGTCGGCGCGGCGCGTGTCGCCACCAACGAGACCAAGGACTACTGGAACGGCCTGTCCATGAGCCTGGCGGCAATGTTGTCGTCGCCCAAGTTCCTGTTCCGGCAAGTCGCGATCGTGCAGGACAAATCCGGCCAGTGGACCATGGAAGCCCACGCCAAGGCGCAGCAGCTCTCGTTCTTCCTGTGGAACGCCGGTCCCGATCTCGAACTTCTGGCCGCCGCCGAGCACGGCGAACTGGACAATAAGAAGGGCCTGACCAAGCAAGTCGACCGCATGCTGGCGTCGGCGCGCGTTGAAGCGGGCGTGCGGGCCTTCTTCGCCGACAACCTGGGCTTCGACGAGTTCGATACCCTGACCAAGGACGCGGCGCTGTTCCCGAAATTCAGCGCGCAGGCGGCGGCGGACGCCCAGGAGCAGACCCTGAAGACCATCGTCGATCTGCTGCTGGTCAACAAAGGCGACTACCGCGACGTCTTCACCACCAAGAAAACCTTCCTGACCCAGGAACTGGCCTCGATCTACAAGGTGCCGCTGGTCAACGACGGCCCCAACGGCTCGCCCGACACCTGGGTGCCGTTCGAGTTCGCCAAGGACGATCAGCGCGGCGGCATTCTCACCCAGGTGGCGTTCACGGCGCTGCACTCGCCGCCGGGCCGTGGTTCGCCCACCTTGCGCGGCAAGGCGCTGCGCGAAGTGCTGCTGTGCCAGAAAGTTCCGGCGCCGCCGGCGGCCGTGAAGTTCGACATCGTGCAGGACACCACCAACCCGCTTTACAAGACCGCGCGTGAGCGTCTGAAGGCCCATGCCACCAACCCGGTGTGCGCGGGCTGCCACAAGATCATCGACCCCATGGGCCTCGCGCTTGAGAACTTCGACGGCGCCGGCGCCTTCCGCACCAATGAGAACGGCGCGCCGATCGACACATCCGGCTCGCTCGATGGCGTGAACTTCACCAACGCGGCTGAACTCGGCAAGGTGCTGCACGACAATCCGGCCAGCAGCTCATGCCTGGTGAGCCGTCTGTCGTCCTACGCCACCGGCCGTCCGATTGACACCGGCGCGCCCTGGGCCCAGGACCTGATGAAGAGCTTCAGCGCCTCGGGCTACAAGCTGCCCGAGCTGATCCGCGCCATCGCACTCAGCGACGACTTCTTCCGCGTTTCGCCGCCTGACACCAAGGCCGCCGAGGCCGCGGCCCCCACTCAACCCGCTCGCTAAGCCGAGGGAGATAACCATGTCCATCACCAACACGCTCATGAACCGCCGCAGGGTTCTGCGGGGCGCCGCCGGCATCACGGTCGGCCTGCCGTTCCTGGATTGCTTCCTGACCGAAAACGGCACGGCGCTGGCCGCGTCCAATACGGCCTTGCCGGTGTGCTTCGGGACCTGGTGGCAGGGCCTGGGCTTCACCCAAGGCCGCTGGGTTCCGGATAAGGTCGGCGCCGGCTATGAAAACAAGGTCGAGCTGCGGGCGCTCACCCCTTACCGCGACCGTATGAATATTATCTCGGGCACCAAGTACTTCCTCGACGGCCGCCCGCTGGAAACCCACACCACCGGCTGGCAGATCGCCTCGCAGGGGATGATCCCGCTGGGCATCAACTCCGGGCCGTCGCTGGACAGCCAGATCGCCGACGTGATCGGCACGCGCACGCGCTTCCGTTCGATCGAGATCTCGCTCGATGGTACGACCTCCAGCTACTCGAAACGCGCCGGCTCGGCCAGCAACCCGTCGGAAGGCTCGCCGTCCAAGCTCTACACCCGCATCTTTGGGCCGGAGTTCAAGGACCCGAACGCCGCCGGCTTCACGCCAGACCCGAAAGTGATGGCGCGCCGCAGCGTGCTGTCCTACGTGGCCGACGAGCGCAAGGACGTCATGAAGCAGCTCGGCGCCGCCGACCGCGCGCGCCTGGATGAGTATTTCTCGGCGCTGCGCCAGATCGAACAGCAGCTCGACATCGAACTGCAGAAACCGGCGCCGCTCGCCGCCTGCACCGTGCCCACGCCGATCGGCGAGACCAAACCAGGCCGCGACATTGTCGAGGCCGGCAGGAACTCGAAGATCTTCGGCGGTTTGATTGCCCACGCCCTGGCCTGCGGTCAGACCCGCGTATTCAACATCAACGTCGGCGCGGGCGGCCTGCGCAAGGCCGGCTCGACCCAGGGCTGGCACAGCTGGACTCACGAAGAGCCGATCGACGAGAAGCTCGGCTACCAGAAGGAAGTCACCACCTTCATCGAATGGGGCAACGAGACCTTCGCGGAATTCCTGAAGCAGCTGGAAGGCGTCAAGGAAGGCCCGGGCAACGTGCTCGATCGTGCGGTCATCCTCTGGCAGACCGACCACGGCATCGCGCGCACCCACACCATGGACTTCCTGCCGATCCTGACAGTGGGCAAGGCCGGGGGGCGCCTCAAAACCGGCATTCACGTCTCGGCGGCCGGCGATCCGGCCACCCGCGTCGGCCTCACCATCCAACAGGTCATGGGCGTGCCGCTTTCCAGCTGGGGCGCGTTGTCCAACGAGACCTCGAAGACCGTTACGGAAATCGTCGCCTAGGCGGCATTGGGAACCAGGGAGATTTGGGATGACTGCTCAAAAGTTCTTACTGCTCGCCGGTTTGTCGCTGGCCGCTGTGGCGGCGGCCGCGGGTTCGGCCTCGGCGGCGAAAAACAACCAGGCGCTCGGCCAGTTGCTGACCCCGCCCGGTATCACCACCGAAGTGCTCGGCAAAGGCCAGGGCTATGACCTCGGCAAACAAACCGTGGCGGCGCAGATCCGCGACGACATCGCCTTCACCGACGCCAAGGGCCTGACGCTCTACACTTACGACAGCGATCCGGTGGGCAAGACCACCTGTGTCGACGCCTGCGCCAAGGAATGGGTGCCGGTGCTCGCGCAGAAGGGGGTGAAGGGTTTCGGCGAGTGGTCGCTGGTGGCCCGCGCCGACGGCACCAAACAGTGGGCCTACAAGGGCAAGGCGCTCTATCACTTCGTCAAGGACGTGGACCCCGGTTCGCTGTGGGGCAACAGCCCGGCGCGCTTTGGCGGCCGCCGCAAGAACGGCGCGGGTGAATATGTCGGCGGCGGTTTCCGCGGCGCCGGCGCGCGCAATGCCGCGCCCGACCTGCAGCCGGTCACAGGCTGGACGCCGGCCCTGGCGTTCCCGAACTCCACCATCGACGTGCCGGCCGGCATCACCGTGAAGGAAGTTCCGGACGCCACCGGCTTGGCGCTGGTGGATTACCGCAACCGCACGCTCTATGCCCTCGAAGGCGATGTGAAAAAGGAAAAGAAGCTCGACAGCTCCTGGGTGCCCGCCGCGGCGGCGCAGCTGGCGGAGCCCAAGGGCGATTTCTCGCTGATCGTGCGTGACGATGGCGTCAAGCAGTGGGCCTACAAAGGTAAAGCGCTGTTCACGTCCTCGGCCGACCTCGCGCCGGGCGACGCCAACGGCATGGGCGTGGACAAGAAGATCGCCCCCGCCGTGGTTTATGCCTATTTCATGCCGCAAGGCGTGAGTGTCCATAACACACCGGGCCAGGGCCGCATCATCGCCACCGCCGCGGGCATGACGCTTTATAAGCGCGAAGGCGTGGTGCATCAGTCGGGCGGCGGCCACTCGCTCCGCCGCGGCCATCCCAATCGCCCGGCGGTGGGTCGCGATATCGGCATCAACGTCAAGTGCGGTGAGGACTGCCTGAAAGTTTGGCACCCGTTCACGGCGCCCGCCGACGCACAGCCCCAGGGCTTCTGGAATGTGGCGCTACGCCCCGACGGCACCAAGCAGTGGGTTTACCAGGGGTACGCC
>CANJOI010000266.1 GCA_947475365.1 Fidelibacterota bacterium
AGGTGGCGCTGTCGAAGAAGCTGGTGGTCGGCAGCGTGGTGATGGTCTGCTTGCCGGCGTTGATCAGGTCCGGGTCTTCCTCGCCCTCGAACGGGAACGGGCCCATGCCCAGCATGCCGTTCTCGCTCTGGAGCTGGATCGACATACCGGCCGGCACATGGTTCGCCACCAGGGTCGGGATACCGATGCCGAGATTGACGTAAAAGCCGTCCTTTAATTCTTTCGCTGCGCGGGCAGCCATTTCGTCTCTGTTCCAGGCCATGGCTGTTCTCCTATTCCGCGGCGTCGCGCTTGCGGGTGGTGCGGTGTTCGATACGCTTTGCCGGATTCTCCAGCTTGATCAGGCGCTGGACGAAAATTCCCGGCGTATGGATGTGGTCGGGGTCGAGTGCACCTTGAGGCACCAGGTTCTCGGCTTCAGCCACGGTCACCTTGGCGGCGGTGGCCATCATCGGATTGAAGTTCCGCGCGGTCATGCGGTACTGCAAGTTGCCTTCCGGATCGGCGGTGTGCGCATGCACGATGGCGAGATCGGCGAACAGGCCGGTCTCCATCACATAGTGCCGGCCGTTGAATTCGCGCGTCTCCTTGCCTTCGGCCACCTGGGTGCCGTAGCCGGTGGCGGTGTAGAACGCCGGGATGCCGGCGCCGCCGGCGCGGATGCGTTCCGCCAGCGTGCCCTGCGGGTTGAACTCGATCTCCAGTTCGCCGGCCAGGTACTGCTTGGCGAAGGTGGCGTTCTCGCCGACGTAGGAACTGATCATTTTTTTGATCTGCCGGGTGGCGAGCAGCACGCCCAGGCCCACGTCATCGATGCCGGCGTTGTTGGAGATGAAGGTGAGGCCCTTCACGCCCGACTCCTTGATGGCGCCGATCAGCACCTCGGGGATGCCGCACAGGCCGAAGCCGCCGGACATGATCACCATGTAGTCGCGCAAAAGGCCCGCCAGGGCGGCCGTCGCATCGGGATAGATTTTTTTGCTCACGGGCTTTGCTCTCTATTTTGCGTTCGCGTTCATAAAGCGGGCCAGGGTCACGTCACGTTCGGAAACGCCGCCGCAATCGTGGGTCGCCAGGGTCACTTCGACCCGATTGTAGACATTGAACCACTCCGGGTGGTGATCGGTTTTTTCCGCCATCAGGGCCACCCGGCTCATGAAGCCGAAGGCCGCATTGAAGTCGGGAAAGGTAAAGGTCCGCTGGATGGCATCGCGGCCCACAACATCCTTCCACCCTTCCAGCTCCGCCAGCGCTCTTGCGCGCGCGGCTGGATCGAGCTTTTGAACCATACTACTCGCCTTTCCCCCGGAAGCCGCCTATTTAGCATGAAGACCGTCTTCCCAGAGAGCAATAGTCTCGCAACAGACATATGACAAAATCGATCACCGCCCCCACCCTCGCCGACATCGATGCCCTGGCCAAGGCCGCGCTCAACCTGCTGCCGGCGGAGCTGAAGTCGTTTACCGGCGACGTCGTGATCCTGACGCAGGAGTTCCCCGACGACGAGGTCTGCCGGGAGATGGAGCTGGAAAGCCCGTTCGATATCCTGGGCCTGTACCAGGGCACCTCGCTGGCCGATAAACAGGTGGAGACCTCCGGCAACATGCCGGACATGGTGTTCATCTACCGCCGGCCGATCCTGGATTACTGGTGCGAGACTGGCGAGGAGCTGGGGCATGTGGTGCGCCATGTGCTGATCCACGAGATCGGCCACCACTTCGGGTTTTCCGACGAAACCATGGAAGCGATCGAAGAGGCCGCCGAGGAAGAGGAAGCTAAGGCTTCACAAGCCTAGCCACGCGCTGTCGCAAGACCGGCAGCAGATCTTCACTGAACCACGGGTTCTTCTTGACCCAGGCGGTGTTGCGCCAACTGGGGTGCGGCAGAGGAATCGTCAGCGGGCCATAGTCGCGCCAGGCCTGGATGGTCTCGGTCATGGTCTTCTTGCGCTGGTCCTGGAGGTAGTAGGCCTGGGCGTATGTGCCCACCAGCAACACCATCTCCACCTTCTTGAGCAACGGGCGGATACGCGGGTGCCAGGTGGCGGCGCATTCGGGGCGTGGCGGCAGATCGCCGCCCTTGGCGTCGCGGCCGGGGTAGCAGAAGCCCATGCTCACCACCGCCAGCAGCGATTCGTCGTAAAAGGTGTCACGGTCGATGCCCATCCAGGCGCGCAGCACATCGCCGGAACGGTCGTTGAACGAGAGCCCGCTGACATGGGCCTTGGTTCCCGGCGCCTGGCTGACGATCAGGATTTTGGAGCCCGCCGTGCCGCGCACCACCGGCGCGGGCGCCAGCGGAATGTGACCGGCGCACAGGGTGCAGCCGCGCGCCTCCTTCAAGACCGCGTCGAGCTTGGTCATACGCTTTTCAGCAACGCGTCCACATAGGCGGGAACGGCGGCCGTGGCGGGGCCGTAATGCGCCTCGGCGAACAGGCTCGCGCCCGCGGAGGGCTCCAGATTGATCTCGGAGGTATGGCTGCCGTTCTTCAGCGCCACCTGCACAAAGCCCGCCGCGGGATAGACGTTGCCCGAGGTGCCGATGGAGATGAACAGATCGCAATCCGTGAGCGCCGCGGAGATCTCGTCGAGATACATGGGCATCTCGCCGAACCACACCACGTTGGGCCGCATGCCGCCCGGCTGGGTACAGCCTTCGCAGACCGTATGCACGGACATGTCGCCGGACCACTCCACCACATGGCGGCAATGATTACAGCGCGCCTGGGCGTGCAGGCCGTGCATGTGGAGCAGATTTTTCGTCCCCGCGCGCTCATGCAACGTATCCACGTTCTGGGTGACGATCAGCACCTGTCCCGGCCATTCCGCTTCGAGGCGCGCCAGCGCCAGATGCGCGGCATTGGGTTGCAGGTCCAGCGACCGGTTGCGCGCGCGGCGCATGTTGTAAAAGGCGTGCACCTTCTCCGGGTCCTTGGCGAAGGCCTCGGGCGTCGCCACATCCTGCCAGCGCACCTTGGACCAGATGCCGTCGGCGTCGCGGAACGTGTCGAGCCCCGACTCCTTGGAGATGCCGGCGCCGGTGAGGATAACGATATGGGCGTCGCGATGGGGAAGAACGTGCGGCGTTATGGGCATGGCTTTATGGTAGTAAACTGACCGCGATCACGAAAGACGCCGCGTCCATGAAAGTTCTGTTCGTCTGCACTGGCAATATCTGCCGCTCGCCCACCGCCGAAGGGGTGTTTCGTCATATGGTGGAGGAAGCCGGACTCGGCCAGACCATCACCACCGATTCCGCCGGCACGCACGGCTATCATATCGGCGATCCGCCGGATTCCCGCAGTTGCCGTGCCGCCGCCGCGCGCGGGTTCGATTTGTCACGCTTGCGCGCCCGCAAAGTCACAGCGCGCGACTTCCACGATTTCGACCTGATCCTGGCCATGGATCAAGGACACTTCGCGCATCTGGACGCCATGAAGCCCAAGGATGCGCGCGCCGAAGTGAAGCTCTACCTCGACTTCCATCCCGGCGCGGGCACCAAGGATGTGCCCGATCCGTATTATGGCGGGCCTGAAGGCTTCGACCATGTTCTCGATCTGATCGAAGCGGCCAGCAAGGCGCTGCTCGCGCATGCGCGGCGCTAGACCAGCGGGTAATCTTCCAGCGCGGTGTACACCGGCCCGCCGTTGCCGGGTTCGCTCTCGAACAATGTGAACTGCTCCACCCGGAACGGCCCCGCCTGGAACAGGCCATTGCCCTCGATAAAGTGCTGTAGCCGCGTCAGATCGGGGCGCGTCATGCGGGCAATCGTTACGTGAGGCGTGAACTTGCGTTCCTCGGCCGGTTGGCCGGCGCGCACCACCGCGGACTCGACCTTGGCCTGGAGATGCGCGAGCTGTGGCGAGGGCGCCACACCGATCCAGAGCGTGTGCTCCTTGCCGTTCTTGCCGAAAGTGCCGAGACCCGTCAGCGTCAGGGCGAAGGGATGGTCGGTGATTTGGCGCAGAGCGTAGTCGATATCCTCCGCCGCCGGTTCATCAACCTCGCCGACAAAGCGCAAGGTGAGATGCAGATTTTCCGGCTCCACCCAGCGCGCGCCGGGGATGCCGCTGCTCATGATGGCGATGCGCGCCGCGATACCTTCGGGCAGGCTTAGGCCGACGAACAGACGGAACACTGGAACCGTCCTACCGCTTTGCGCGGGCGGCTTCCGCCTGGGCGATGAGTTTCTCCGCCGACGGCAGAATACGCTCCACAATGACTTTCACGCCCTGCTCGGTCGGGTGCATGCGATCTGCCTGGTTGAGTTCCGGCTGCGCCGCCACGCCATCGAGAAAAAACGGATAAAGCAGCACGCCCGTGTCCTTGGCGATGGTGGGATAGATCTTGTTGAACCGGTCGCTGTAATCACGCCCCAGGTTAGGCGGGGCCATCATACCGGCGAGCAGCACGGGGATTCCGGCGTCGGTGATGCGTTTGACCATAAAGGCAAGGTTATCGCCCGTCAGCTTGGGATCGATGGCGCGCAAGGCGTCATTGGCGCCCAGCTCCAGGATCACGGCGTCGGGCTTGGCGCTGAGCGACCATTCCAGCCGCGAGCGCCCGCCGGTGGTGGTGTCGCCCGAGATGCCGCCCTGGATCACGGAGATGTTATGTCCCTTGGCTTTCAGCGCCTTCTCCAGCTGTGCCGGAAAGGCGTCGGCGGGATTGTTGAGGCCATAGCCCGCGGTCAAACTGTCACCCAGGGCTAGAATCTTGAGCGGGGCCACCTTAGCTAAGTCGGCTGCGGAAGAGGTTGCTGAAAACATCAGCAAGATCGCGGAGATCGTGACGGCGAACCGCTTAAAGACTGGCTGCTTTAGTAATC
>CANJOI010000267.1 GCA_947475365.1 Fidelibacterota bacterium
CCTTTGCTGGTTCTTAACTTTTATGAACCATACCCAGACCATGAACCATATGCCCGACCTTAAGATGTCGCCGCATCTCACAGCTCTCCGCTGCCTGTTTCTCGTGGCTTTGCACCATGGAATTCAGCTGCGCCCGGAGGTCCTCGCGTCGGCTGACGAATCCGACTCGCTGACGTCGGTGCTGCGCCTGATGCGCGAAGCGTCGCTGTCGGGCAAGGTCCTCAAGAATCGCGTCTGGGACGATCTCGCCGCGCTCGGCAGCGCCTATCCGGTGATGGCCGAACAAAAGCGCGGCAACTGGATGATCGTCGCCAGCACCCTCACGGTGGCCGACGGCCGCGTCATGGCGGCGGTTCTCGATCCGCTCACCGAAGCCACCGGCGTTTCGCTGATTCCGCAGGAGCAGTTCATCGAGAACTGGACCGGGCGACTCGTCCTGGCCAAGCGCAAGTACAAGATCACCGACGAGAAGCAGCCGTTCGGGTTCATGTGGTTCATGCCCGAGATCCTGCGCAACGGCCGCTATTTCCGCGATATCGGCATCGCCGCGATCATGTCGAGCCTGATCGGCTTCGCGCCGCCGCTGTTCTTCCAGATCATCATCGACAAGGTCATCCCGCACCACAGCTACCAGACCTTGACCGCGATCGTGGTGGCGTTCTTCGTCACGCTGTTCTTCGACAGCATTTTCAGCTTCACGCGCCAGTACCTGATGCTGTTCGCGACCAACAAGATTGACGCGCGTCTCGCCTCGCGCACCTTCGCGCATGTGCTGCGCCTGCCGCTCGCCTTCTTCGAGACCACCACCGCCGGCGTGCTGATGCGTCATATCCAGCAGACCGAGACCGTGCGCGGGTTCCTTACCGGCCGCCTGTTCCAGACCTTGCTCGACCTCGCCACCATGCCGGTGCTGCTGGTGGGCCTTTGCATGTACTCCGGCATTCTCACGGGGGTCGTGCTCGCCTTCGGCGCCGCCATCGCGCTGATCATCGGCGGCCTGGTGCCGACGTTCCGCCGCTACCTCTCGGCGCTGTACCAGGCCGAAGGCCAGCGGCAGTCCGACCTAGTGGAAACCATCCACGGCATGCGTGCGGTCAAGTCGCTGGCGCTCGAACAGTTCCGCATCAGCTCCTGGGACCAGAAGGTCGCGAACTCCATCCGCAAACGCGCCGCCGTCGGCTACTTCTCGACCGGCGCGGTGGTTATTACGCAGGCGATCCAGAACTCCATGCAGATGGCCATCCTGGGTATCGGCGCCATGATGGTATTCGACGGCACGCTCTCCATGGGCGCACTGGTGGCCTTCAACATGCTCGCCGGCCGTGTCACCGGCCCGCTGGTGGCGATCGTCGGCCTGATCAACGAATACCAGCAGGTGGCGGTATCGGTAAAAATGCTCGGCAAGGTCATGGACCATCCGCCCGAGCGCGATCCCAACCAGCAAGGCATCCGCCCGGTTATCACCGGCGCGATGGACTTCGACGAAGTCACCTTCAAGTACGACGGCGCCTCGGCGCCCGCGCTCGACCGCATCTCCTTCAAGGTGCAGGAAGGCCAGGTGATCGGGGTCGTCGGCCGCTCGGGCTCGGGCAAGACCACGATTACCCGCCTGATCCAGGGCATCCACTCGGCGCAGTCGGGCCTGATCCGCTTGAACGGCACTGACGTGCGTCACATGGACCTGACCCATCTGCGCCGCTCGATCGGCGTGGTGCTGCAGGACAATATTTTGTTCAGGGGCACCATCCGCGACAACATCGCCGCCGGTAAGCCCGACGCCACCCTCGACGAAGTCATGGAATGCGCGCGCCTTGCCGGCGCCGACGAATTCATCGACCGTCTGCCGTTGTCCTACGAGACTCTGGTCGAAGAAAGCGCCGCCAACTTCTCGGGCGGCCAAAAGCAGCGAATCGCGATCGCGCGCGCGCTTATGCTGCGCCCGCGCCTGTTGTTGTTCGATGAGGCCACCAGCGCGCTTGATCCCGACTCCGAAGCCATCATCCAAAGGAACCTCGCGGAAATCGCCCGCGGCCGCACCATGGTGATCATCTCGCACAGGCTGTCGTCGCTGGCGCACGCCGACGCGATCTTGATCATGGAGCGCGGCAAGGCCATCGACTTCGGGCCCCACGTCGAACTTCTGGAACGCTGCGAGATTTACCGCCATCTGTGGACGCAGCAGACCGGCCATATCACGCAGGCCGGGTCATGATGAAATTGCTCTCGCCCGAACGCATCAAGAAGAGCGCCGCGGATCTCCGCCGGCGCACGATGGATTCCTCGCAGTGGCTGATGTCGTTCTCGGCTGGCCCGCAGGTGCTCGAGGACGCCATCGCGTTCCAGGACCCGATCGACGAGATCTGCGCCGAGCGGCCGCACCGGACGATGCGCGGCATGCATCAGGTCATTGCCGTGATGTTCCTGATCACCGTGCTGGCCATGGCGCTGGTCAAGGTGGACAAGGTGGTGGTGGGCGCGGGGCGCCTGACCACCGCGACGCCTCCGATCATGCTGCAACCTCTCGACCGCGGCATCGTCCGCGAACTCAAGGTCAAGCAGGGCGATCTGGTGCACAAGGGCCAACTGCTCGCCACCCTCGACCCCACCTTCGCGCGCGCGGACCTAGCGTCGCTGTCGACGCAGCAGCGTCTCCTGCTGGCCCAAATCACCCGCCTCCAGGCGGAAATCGACGGCAAGCCGTTCGTCGCCGCCGCCGGCGCCACGCCCGAGGAACAGCTGCAGCAGACCCTGTTCGAGCAGCGCGCGGCCCAGTATGAGGCCCAGTTGCGCGTCTATGACGAAGGGCTCAACCAGCGCAAAGCCATTATCCGCACGACCGAAATCGACAAGGCCTCGCAGGCCCAGCAGCTGGAATTGGCCAAGCAGATCGAGACCATGCGCGGTGCGATGCTCGAAAAGCAGATCGGCTCGAAACTCAACTATGTCGAGGCGCAGGCCGCGCGCGTGCGCATCGAGCAGGCCTATAAGGACGCTGACAACCGGCTGGTGGAACTGCAGCACGACCTGCAGTCCAAGCAGGCCGAGCGTCTCGCCTTCGTCACCGACTGGCGCAATCGCACCTTGGAAAACCTGGTGAACGTCCGCAACGAGGCCTCGAAGATCGGCGATGGCATCTCCAAGGCGTCGCTGGTTAACGATCTGGTGGTCATCAATTCGCCGGTGGATGGCGTGGTGCTGGATGTCGCCAAGCGTTCGGTCGGCTCCGTGATCGGCGGCGGCGAGCCCTTGATCACTATCGTCCAGTCCGACGCGGTCCTGGTGGCCGAGGCGATGCTCAATTCCAGCGACATTGGTTACGCCCATATCGGCGACGAAGTCGTGGTAAAGGTGGATGCCTTCCCGTATCAGATCCACGGCATGATGAAGGGCCGCTTGGTCTCCATAGGCGAGGAGTCGTTCAACGCCGGCGGGCCGGGCTCGGTTCTGTCCAAGTCCACGCCTGACGCCAGCGGCGCCTTCCACCGCGCCCTGGTGGAGATCACCGACAGCAAGCTCGACAACATGCCGGCGGGGTCCAAGCTGATCCCGGGCATGACCATGAGCGCCGAGATCAAGGTCGGGTCGCGCAGCGTGCTCGGTTACTTCCTCAATCCCATTACCCGCGGTCTGTCGGAGAGCATCCGTGAACCGTAGAGACATCCCTCATTACGCCGAGACTCGGTTTCGCCACCCTCGCGGGCGGACGCGGACTCGCGGCCGGAACGGACGTGGGACCACGTCCAAACCGGCGGTGGGGCATCGGATTCCCGCCGCTCCTGCGCTCTCAATAGCTGCGGTGTTTTTTGGGTCTGTCCCACAAGATGTTGAAATTTGCCGGATTTCTTCCGGCCGACGCGCCTCACCCGCGCAGGCGCCGAAAAGTCTCGCAACTTTTGCTTGCCGCTCCGGGGTCGATCGGATACTACCGGCAGCTAGTGGCAAATGGGGCGAAGTCCCTATTTTCGATATCTCTAGAATTGAGATGACCAATGTTTAATGCTGTCACGCCCTCCGCTTCGAAGCGGATTTTCGCCCTCGCGCCACAGGCGCGTGCGCGCCACACAGCCCCGGACATCACCGATTTCGCCGCAGTTTCAGCGGCAAAAGTCGTGCGTCAGACCAATTCTTCTTCATCGGCAGAAGCCAAGAAAAACGCCCTCGTTAGGAGTGCAACGCGATGACCAATCTCAGCCAGACCCAGATCCAGTCGTACCCGACCACAGAGGTCGCGACGTTCTCTACGACTCAGATCGCAGGCTTCACGGCAACTGAGCTGGGGTATTTCACCACCACTCAGTTCACCGCGTTCACCACCACACAGCTGGGTGTGCTGAGTTCGACGCAGGTCGCGGGCTTCGGCACCGCCGATTGGGGTGTGATCTCGACCACGCAGATCGGGGTTCTGACCTCGACGCAGCTCCAGGCGCTCTCGACCGTCCAGGTCAACGCCATCAACACCACGGCGTTCACCAGTCTCTCGACCACCAGCGTCGGCGGGCTGAACGTCACGCAGATCAAAGACCTAAACACCACGCTGGTAACGGCGCTGACGACCACACAGGTCGGCGCGCTCACCACGACACAGCTCACCAACTTCTCAACCACCCAGCTTAACGCGCTGGACACCACCGACATCGCGACCCTGAGCACGGTTCAGGTTTCGAACCTGACGGCGACCCAGATCGCCGGCCTGCAGACCACGAGGACCGTGGTCTTCACCACCACCCAGATCGGCGCGCTGACCACCACGCAGATCAAGGCGTTCACCACCACCCAAATCGCTCAGATCAC
>CANJOI010000268.1 GCA_947475365.1 Fidelibacterota bacterium
AGCCAGCCGATATGGCGGCCTATATCCTGGATAGCATCGGCTAGCGCTCAGGAGTTGCCGTGTCTGCCGCCCTTTTCGGCGGCTGGTTAATTTTTAGGCGATTCTGGTGGAATCTGTGCCGATTCTGCTTTTGTGCAGTGCGGGAAAACTGGCACGATCTGTGCTTAGGGTATGGTGAACCAAACCGGGGGTGCGCTTGGCTTTTAACGAGATGCTCGGATCGGACGGTCAGGTGCGCGCGCCTTATACGGGTGTCGCCAAATGGCTGGAGTCCGTCAACATTGAGCAACTCGACCGCCGCCGGGCCGAGGCCGAGCTGTTCTACCGCCGTGGCGGGATCACCTTCGCCGTCTATGGCGACGCCCAGGGCGAAGAACGCATCATCCCCTTCGACATCATCCCGCGCATCCTCGCGGGGTCCGAATGGAAGCTGCTCGCCAAGGGGCTGGAGCAGCGGGTCAAGACGCTCAACCTTTATCTCGCCGACATCTACAGCAAGCAGGAATCCCTGAAGGCCGGGATCGTCCCTGAAGAGCTGGTGTGGCAGAACCCCGCCTTCCGCCCGGAGATGACCGGTGTCGCAGTGCCCAAGGGCATCTACGTGCATATCGCCGGTGTGGACGTGGTGCGTATCGATGAGAACGATTTCTATGTGCTCGAGGACAACGCGCGCACGCCATCGGGCGTATCCTACATGCTGGGCGGGCGCGAGATCTGCTACCGCCTGATGGGCGACCTGTACGGCGCCCACAAAGTGGCGCCGATCGATCACTATCCCGACGACCTGATCGCGACCTTGAGTTCGCTGGCGCCCCACAGCACGGGTGAGTCGCCCAATGTGGTGATCCTGACGCCGGGCCAGTTCAACTCGGCTTACTACGAGCACTCTTTCCTGGCCGACAAGATGGGCATCGAGCTGGTGGAAGGGCGCGACCTGTTCATCCGCGATGAGCATGTCTACATGCGCACCACCGAGGGGCCGAAGCGCGTGGACGTGATCTATCGCCGCGTCGACGATGACTTTCTCGATCCCCTGGTGTTCCGCCCGGATTCCATGCTGGGCGTGCCGGGCCTGTTCAACGCCTACGCCAAGGGCAACGTGGCGCTGGCCAATGCCATCGGCACGGGCGCGGCCGACGACAAGGCGATCTACGCCCATATGCCCGAGCTGGTGAAATTCTTCCTGGGCGAGGAGCCGATCCTCAAGAACGTGCCGACCTGGACATGCCGCAAGGCCGACGACCTCGCCTATGTGCTCGATCATTTGCCGGAACTGGTGGTGAAGGAAGTCCACGGTTCGGGCGGCTACGGGATGCTGGTGGGACCGCAGGCGGACAAGGCCATGATCGCGCAGTTCCGCGACCGCCTGAAGGCAAACCCCGCCAACTACATCGCGCAACCAACCTTGGCGCTGTCGAGTTGCCCATCGTTCGTGGACCAGGGGATCGCGCCCCGGCACGTTGACTTGCGCTCGTTCGTGCTCACCGGCGCCAACGGCGTGAAGATCGTGCCGGGCGGCCTCACGCGGGTCGCGTTACGCGAGGGGTCGCTGGTGGTGAACTCCAGCCAGGGCGGCGGCACCAAGGACACCTGGGTGATCGACTTATAGCCATGCTCAGCCGCACCGCAGAAAACCTGTTCTGGCTATCGCGCTATGTGGAGCGCGCCGACTACCTCGCGCGCATCATCGAGGCCACGATGCGGTTGGCGATCTTGCCTGCCGCCGGCGATGGCAGCAGCGAATGGACCAGCGCCCTGGTTACCGCCGGCTGCTACGACGCCTTTGTCGCGGCCCACGGCGAGCCCACGGCCGAGAGCGCCATGGAATACCTGGCGTTCTCCGAGAACAATCCATCCTCGATCCGCCGTTGTCTTGAAACCGCGCGGTCTAACGCCCGCGCGGTGCGCACCGCGCTGACGGTGGAGATGTGGGAAACCATCAACGGCGCCTGGCTGGAATTGCAAAAGATGGACTCCAGCGGCTTCGCCGGCGGACGCATGTCGCGGTTCACCGACTGGGTGAAGGACATCGCGCTCAGGATCGACGGCTCTGGTCACCGCACCATGCTGCGCAACGACGCCTACTGGTTCACGCGGCTGGGGTTCTATATCGAGCGCGCCGACAACACCGCGCGCATCCTGGACGTGAAGTACCACATCCTTCTGCCGGAGGCCTCGGCGGTGGGTGGGGGGCTGGACTATTCACAGTGGGCCGCGATCCTGCGGTCGGTGAACGCGCTGACCGCCTACCGCTGGGTCTACCGCGAGGATCTGCGCCCGTGGCTGATCGCCGATCTCCTGATCCTGAACCAGGAATTGCCGCGTTCGCTGGCGGCCTGCTACGCCAATATCGTTACGCATCTGGACAGCCTGTCCAACGCCTACGGGCGGCAGGGCAAATCCCAGAGGTTCGCGCGCACCGTCCAGACCGCGCTTCAAAACGCCACGATCGAGCAGGTGTTCCAAACCGGCCTGCACGAATTCCTGACCCGGTTCATCTCGGACAATTCACGGGTTGGCGGCGCCATAGCCGAACAATATTTGGCGTAACATGCGAATCCGGGTGGAGCATCGCACGACCTATATCTACGACGAGCCGCCTTCGTCGATCGTGCAGATCCTGCGCCTGACCCCGCGCAATCATGAGGGTCTCCAGGTGCGCAGCTGGCGCATCTTCCTCGACCACGACGCGCATCTGGTTCCCGGCGAGGATGCCTTTGGCAATACGACCCACGCGCTGTCCCTCAACCGCGCGCTCGACGATCTGACGATTTCGGTGGAAGGCGAGGTGGAAACCCACGACACCGGCGGTGTGCTGACCGGCGCGACCGAACGTTTTCCGCCCGGCCTGTATTTGCGCGAGACCCCGCTCACCCAGGCCGACGAAGCGATTAGGACCTTCGCGCGGGGCGTCGCGGGAAAACGCGAACCCTTGGACAGTCTGCACGCGCTTACGGCCTCGCTCCATGACGGCCTGGCGGTGGACAATGAAACCCCGGCCAGCGACGCCGCCAAGGCGTTCGCGGCCAAGACCGTTTGCCGCCGCGACATGAACCATCTGTTCATCGCCGCGGCCAGGTCGCTCGGTATCCCGGCGCGCTACATCAGCGGCTACGTATTGAATGAAGACAAGGCGCAGCAACAATCCGCTCACGCCTGGGCCGAGGCCCATGTGGCGGGCCTCGGCTGGGTGGGGTTCGACGCGGTCAACGCGCTCAGCCCGACCGAAGCTTATATCCGTGTCGCCATGGGACTCGACTATCTCGGGGCGGCCCCGGTGCGTGGTTCGCGCAGCGGCGGCGCGGCGGAACATCTGCAGGTCAACCTCACCGTCGGCCAGGCGCGCCGCCAGCAGCAGAACTAGGCTAATCCCGCCAACCGCGTTATAAGCCCCTGGATTGGAGGACATAGTGCGTGATTCCATCGCGCATCATGTCAGTAAGGGAGCTCCGGCATGACCTATTGCGTCGGCATTCTGCTCAGCGAAGGCTTGGTGATGATTTCCGATACCCGCACCAACGCGGGCATCGATAACATCGCCACATTCCGCAAGCTGCACACCTTCGAGAATCCCGGCGAGCGCACCATCGCCCTGGCCAGCTCCGGCAACCTGTCGATCACCCAATCCGTCCTGAGTCTGCTCACCGAGGGTTTGCCCAACCCCCAGAATCCCGAAGAATTGGAAACCCTGCACAATGTGCCGACCATGTTCCAGGCGGCGCAGCTGGTGGGCCGTGCGGTGCGTGAGATCTACCGCCTTGATGCGGCGGCCCTGGATGAGCATCACACCCGGTTCGATATCGCGCTGCTGCTGGGCGGCCAGATCAAGGACCGCCGCCTGCGCCTGTTCATGATCTACGCCGCCGGCAATTTCATCGAAGCCACCCAGGACACGCCGTTCCTGCAGATTGGCGAGCATAAATACGGCAAGCCGATCCTGGACCGGGCCGTCAAATACGACGCCAATCTTTACGATGCCCTGAAGATCGGGCTGATCTCGGTGGACTCGACCATGCGCTCCAACCTGGCGGTGGGGTTGCCCCTCGACGTCATGATATTGCGCCGGGACGCGCTCAAGCCCGACCTCACCTACCGCATCGAGGCCGGCGATCCCTATTTCGAGGATCTCCGCCAGCGCTGGTCGGAAGCCTTGCGGGCCACGCACCAGGCGATCCCGCGACCGCCTTACAAGACGAAGTAACCGCGGCGCTTGCGATGACCAAAGGCCCGAAACAGGCGACGTCCTACGCCGACAAGGCGCGGCTGGTCGCCAAGCCAGGCGCCAATCCGCCGGCGGTCATACTGGTGGAACCGCAACTCGCCGAGAATATCGGCACCGCCGCCCGCGCCATGATGAACACCGGGCTTATGGACCTGCGCCTGGTGGATCCCAAACAGGACTGGCTGAGCGAGCGGGCGATCGCGGCTTCGTCGGGCGCCGAATACATCCTGGAGAAGGCACGGCGGTACGACCGGCCCGAGGAGGCCATCGCCGACCTGCAGTGGGTCTATGCCGCCACCGCGCGCCGCCGCGAGATGATCAAGCCGATCATGACCGCCCGCGCCGCGGCCGGAGACATCCGCGGCAAGGACGGCATGACGCTGGGCGTGATGTTCGGCCGTGAGCGGGACGGCCTTAGCAATCACGAAGTCGCCCTCGCCAACGCCATCATCGAGGTGCCGCTCAATCCCATCCACTCGTCCCTCAACCTCGCCCAGGCGGTGCTGCTGGTGGGCTACGAGTGGTTCCAGGCCGGCTACGACGGGCCACAGGAGCTGATGACCTTCAA
>CANJOI010000269.1 GCA_947475365.1 Fidelibacterota bacterium
CCTCGATGTCACCCGCAACGGCTACTACGCGCTCGACCGTAAGGTTTCAGGGGCGGCGCCCGTCGATCAAAACAGTCCCGCCGAACGCGCCTGCTACTCGGAGATTCAGAATGCTCGACACCGCTGACGCCGCGCCGCCCGCCGTCGTTCTCGTCGACGACGACACCCTGTTCCTCAAGACCTTCGGCGCCAACCTGGAGCGCGCCGGCTACCGCGTCAGCGCCTTCGACGATCCCGCGGCGGCGCTGCAATCGGAGCGGCGCGGCGACGCCTATATTCTGGATTGGCATATGCCGCGCATGGACGGGCTGGAACTGCTCAATCGTTTGAGAGGGTCCGGCGTCACGGCGCCGATCATGTTTCTGACCTCGCTCAACCAGCCGCTGTTCGAGGAAATGGCGTTGGAGCACGGCGCGGTCGAGTTCGTGGAAAAGACCCGCAGTCCGGCGGTCATCATCAAGCGCCTGGAATTGGTGATCACCGGAGCAAGACAGAGAGAGCGCCCCTCGCCG
The DNA here is from genome assembly GCA_947475365.1 of Fidelibacterota bacterium. GTDB lineage: Bacteria > Pseudomonadota > Alphaproteobacteria > Rhodospirillales > Rhodospirillaceae > SHVO01. Next base: position 513 of record CANJOI010000269.1, read on the forward strand.
GTGTCCAACACCATCGATGTGGGCCGGCTCTCGCTCAAGACCGAGGCCAAGCGCGCCCATTGGGACGGCCGCGAGGTCGGCCTGTCCCTGGGCGAATTCGAAGTGGTGGCGCTGCTGGCCTCCAAGACCGGGATCGATGTTTCTTACCGCGAGATCTACAACACCGTGCAGACCGAGGGCTTCATCGCCGGCCAAGGCGCCGAGGGCTACCGCACCAATGTGCGCGCGCTGATCAAGCGTATCCGGCGCAAGTTCACCGAAGTGGACGCGCATTTCGCCGCGCTCGAGAATTACCCCGGCTTCGGCTATCGCTGGCGCCAGGGCGCCTGACCGCCATGTGCGACAGTGCCATGTGCGACAGTGCCATGTGCGACAGTCATGCCTGACACCGCGCATACCAGCGCCTTCGCGCCGCAGGCCGTGGCCGCCAGCCAGAGCGGGCGCTTTTCGCGTTCGCTGCGGGTGCAGCTGACGGCGCTGGTGGTGGTGTTCCTGGCGCTGCCGATCCTGCTGTATTCAGTGTTCGCCGCGGCCGACAAGGAGCGGCAGAAACTGCTGCTCGAGGCGGTGCAGACCTCGGGCGCCCTGGTCGGCAAGGCGCTGGCGCCGGCGTTGAAGGATATGAAGCCCGGCGACTTCGCCAAGCTCTCGGCGGAACTCGCGCGTTTCGAAGCGCCCCGCCAGAACATCAAACTGCTGTTCAAGCCGAACGGCATCGGCGACGCGGCCGGTTTTTTCTACGTTGCCAGCGCGCCGGAAGTGCCCAGCGCGGAAATGCAGGAAGAGCGCGCTTTCCTCGCCAGTATCGGCGTGCTCGACAAACTGGGCGCGAGTTGCAGCGGCGACATCCCTTTGAGCGAACAGGTGCCGCGCAAGGGCGGTGTGGCCGCGATCCTGACTTCGGTGACGCCTGTGCAGAGCGCGGTGGGATGCTGGGGCGTGGTGGTGGCGCTCGACCCCGGCGCACTCGGCCAGGAAGGCGGGCAATCCGGCAAACCCTATTGGATGCGCGCCGAGACCCGGCTCGCCGGCATCGTCTACGCCGGCATGGCGATCCTCGCGTTCGTCATCATGGCGGCGGTGTGGTCCAACCTGCGGCGCTTCAAGAACGTGGCCGGCATCATCGAGCGCGGCGCGTCGTTCGAGGAAACCTCGACCGTGCCGGAACTGGCCGCCATCGGGCGCGAGTTCGACGCCATGGTCCACCGCCTCACCCGCGTCGCCGATATCATCCGCGAGGCCGCGGAAGACAACGCCCATGCCTTCAAAGGACCGATCGCGGTGATCCGCCAGGCGGTGGAACTGGTGCGCCCGTCGGTTCATGGCGGCGACGCCGAGACCGGCCTCGCGGCGATTTCCACGTCCCTGGACCGCCTGGACGGCCTCGTGCAATCGGCGCGCCGCATCGACAGCGCCACCGCCGAGCTTCTGGATGTGGGGCATGCGCGCATCGACCTCACATCGCTGGTGCGCGCCTTCGCCACCGACTACGGCGCCATGATCGGCGGAACCGGAACCCGCGCGCTGCTCGCGGTCGATGCGGCCGAAGACGTGCAAGTGGAGGGACGCGCCGACCTGATCGAAACCATCCTTGAGAATCTGGTGGAGAACGCGCTGTCGTTCTCGCCGCCGGGCGGGCGCGTGCTGGTGGAACTCAAAGTCGAGCGTCTCGGCACAAGCCGCACCGCGGCCTTGAGCGTCGCCGACCAAGGGCCCGGTGTGCATCCGGACCAGCTCGACGCGATTTTCGAGCGCTATTACTCGTCGCGTCCCATGGCGGAAAAAATGGCGCCGACAAAAGCGGTAAGGGCGGCAATCATTTCGGCATCGGCCTGTGGCTGGTGAAGCAGCACGCCATTGCCCTGGGTGGAACCGTCATCGCCGAGGACCGGCCCGACGGCGGGCTCAAGGTGACCGTGCGCCTGCCGATGCCGCGCTAGCCCGGAACCAATCGCGCGCTCCCGGCATTATGGAAACGGAACATGGACAGAGCCCGGGACTCGGGTCGCCGTCCCTCCCTTTCCTGGGTAGTCCCGGGCATTAGGATGTTGAGAATTCTTCGCAAAACCAGCCGCCGGGGCGTCCGCCTCGGCGGCTTTTTGCCGTCCGGCGTGCTTTTTTGACCTTCCAGGCGTGTGGCGGCCAGGTTGTTATATCTGCGGTTGTCCTCTAAACCACACCAATAGCTGGTTTTTTTTCCACATTTGGTGCAACCGCTATGGAATAATATACGTATGTAACCGGATAGCGGATCCAGGGCCGTCGGGGAAAGCTGGTACGGGTTTGCCGCTCACTTTCCGTGTCTCTGGAAAAGCTGTTCTGATGCATGCCCAGGGACATCGGGCAGACCCAAGACAAGGGTCCCTAGAAAAGGGATCAGCGGGCAGCCATCGAAGATGGCTGTAGGGAGATGTCGCAGCGGGGCCGGCACGTGGGGGTGCCGGAGAAATAGGGGCAAAGAATGGTGCTTCCCATCCAATCAAGTTTTGAGCGCCGCGCGCTCAATCGCGTGACCTTTGGCGCGCGCGATCTCGACGAGAAGTATGTGCAGATGATCGGCTGGCCCGCGTGGGTCAACGAGCAATTGGCGCCGCCGCCCGGCGACGAGCCTGAGCTCGCGGCGTTTATCGCCAGCCAGACCATGCACATCGAATACGCGGCCGCCGCCGACAACTCCCCCGGCAACTGGCCCGCGGTCAAGGAAGAGCGCCCGCTGGTGGCGCTGAATTTCTCCACGGCCGATCTTTGGTCGCTCTACGCCGGCCAGAACACCGCGGTGCCCGGAACCGAAATCTTTCGCGTGCGCCAGGAACTGGCCGCCGCCACCTGGATCCGCAACGCGCATTCCAAGTACCAGTTGCGCGAGTTCATGGCCGACTTCTGGCACAACCACTTCAACATCGGCAAAGCCGCGCGCGAGAACGCCACCGTCGAACTGCCGATCTACGACCGCGACGTGATCCGCCCGAACGTGTTCGGCAACTTCCGCGACTTCCTGCACGCGGTGGCGCGCTCGACCTCCATGCAGGTCTATCTCGACAACTGGCTGTCGCGCGCGACCACGCCGAACGAGAACTACAGCCGCGAAGTGCTGGAACTGCACACCCTCGGCGCCGACGTCTACCTCGGCATCATCAACTCCGACCCGCCGTCGGTGCAGGCCGGCCCCTACCTGGTGACCGCTGGCTTCACCGACACCGACATCACCCAGGCCAGCCGCGCGCTGTCCGGCTGGACCGTCGCCAACAGCCAGTACGTCAGCGCGGGCCGCGTGCTGCCCTTGACCGGCGAATTCGCCTACGACGCGGCCATGCACAACACCCAGGCCGGCATGTTCATGGGCGTGGATCTCTCCAAGCTCACCGCCCCCATGGCCCAGGGCAACCGCGTGCTGGACATCGCCGCCTACCACCCGGCCACCGCCAAGTTCATCTGCAAGAAGCTGTGCATCCGCATCTTCGGCGAGGATTATCCGCAGAACGCCTTCATTCGCGCCTATAACGCCTGGATGAACAACCAGGACATGCCCAATCAGATCGCCCAGGTGCTGCGTGCGATCCTGTTGGACAGCAACGAGGTCGGCGTGCTGCCGGCGACCAAGCTGCGCCGTCCCTACGAACACCTGATCGCGCTGTTCCGCACGACCGACATGGTGGTCAACGCCGGCACCACCATGACCAGCGCCTTCGACACGGTCACCGACTTTCTGTTCGCCTGGACGCCGCCCAACGGCCGGCCCGACAATAACGCCTACTGGCTTACCACCGGCGCGCTGCTGACCGTGTGGAATAACGCCATGACCTGGCCGTCGAATACCGCGATCAAGACCACCCTCTCCGCCCAGACGCCGTCGGCCGCCAAGGCGAACGTCGCGGCCCTGGTGGAATACTGGGTGGGCCGCATGATCGGCTACGCGCTGCCGACCACCTCGACCGCCGCGCTCACCACCGACAGCGGCATCGCCGCATTGCCGCTGCAGGCGCGCACCTCGACCACCAACCCGACCACGCTTGAGAACGCTTATCGCCGCCTCGTGGGCCTGATCGCCCAGGCACCCGAATTCATGTACCGGTAGGAGGAAACGCGCGATGAACGACATGCCTCATCATCATCACAGCATCTCCCGCCGCGGCATCCTGGGCGGAAGCGCCGCCATGCTCGCACTGAGCGGCGGTTTGCGCGTCGCTTTCGGCGCGGATGTGCCCGTGGCCCTGGGCGGGGCCGGCACCACCGGCGGCAGCGAGAAGGCCGCCGCCGGCAGC
>CANJOI010000270.1 GCA_947475365.1 Fidelibacterota bacterium
CAGAAGGACAATGGCGCCGGGTTTCACGGCAGCGAGGTCACGGGTTGGAATGATGTCGATCTTGCGCGTGCCGTTCACCAGCGCCTTGGCGAGCGGGGTGTCGTCCGCCACACAATCGATATGGGGCCAGAGACCGAACTGACTCATCAGCGGAACGCTGCCGATGGACGAACCGAAGGCGACAATCGGGCCTTTGCCGCGATGCTCCGCCAGGAAATCGAAAATGCCCTTCTCGATATCCGCCAGCGTGCTCATGAAGGCGTCGTAGGGCGCCGTCCCAGCAACCCCGGCCGCGCGCTCGCGCTCGATGAAAGCGGCGACCGAAGGCGCAATCGCGGGCTTAGCCGCCGCGCGGCGGAAGTAGGCGCGCACCGCACCACCCTTGGTGGGAATGTGCTGCACGTCCACAAGTTCCCAGCCCGAGTGATGCGCATAGGCCTTGAGCGACGTGACGAGGAAGAACGACAGGTGCTCGTGATGGATCGTGTCGAGCAACCGCTGCTCAAGAACGTCAAAGCCGTAAGATGTCTCGACCACAAACATGCCGTCGTCGGTCAACAGCGCGTTGACGCCGGCGGCGAAGCCGGCGAGATCGTCGATGTTCGCCATGGTGTAGTTGCAAAGCATCAGGTCGAAGGCGCCGTGCTCGGCCTTGATCCTGCCGGCGGTTTCGGTCGTGAAAAAGTCGATGATGGTCTCGATACCGCGCGCGTTGGCGATCCCGCCCGCCTTCTCCGCCGGGTCGATGCCGAGAACACTGGCGCCCTTGTCCTTGAGCACCTGGAGCAACGTGCCGTCGTTGCTGCCGATTTCCAAGGCGCGTTTGCCCTTCAGCGTGCCGAGGCGTTTCTCAAGCTCGGCGCCCAGGCCGGCGAAGTGGGTATCCAGGCCGCGCGACACCGAGGTGGTGTACTGGAAAGCGCTGTACTGGAACCGCGGGTCCATGAGGTCCAGCAACTGCAGATGAATGCAGGAATTGCAGCGGAACACCTCAAGGCCCGCGAGCCCCAGGGCCCCCGCCGACGCGGCGTCGTCGAATTTGATGTTGGGCGTAACGACTGGAATTGGTTTCAGCGGCAGGACGACCGTGAGGTCCTTGGATCCGCAGATACGGCAATCATGGCGCCGCCGAACCGGGCTAATGGGCGACATGTTTTTCTCCTTGAAGGGATTGCGCCGCGCCGGCGGCAAGATCGTGGCTATAACGTTCAAATATCTCGGCCGTGCATTCAAGCGTGCGCACGGCGGAACTGGCGGCACTGCCGGGCGCCGCCCCGCTCAGCACCGCGCTCACAAAATCGGCCGCTTGCGCTTTGAAGGCCCAGACGTCCTCACCAGGCGCCAGGGGCAGTTGGCCCCGCCCCTCAACCGTAACGTCCCCTTGCGCATCCGGATCCAAGGGCCAAGGCAAACGCACCGATATCACGCCATGCGCACAGACCGCCTCGAAGCCCTCGCGCCACGCGCGGCCGGGCAGCGCGGCGCAGTCAATCGTCACCGTCAACGCCTCATTGCGCAGCACGATGTGGTGACCATCATCGCCAAACCTGGTGGCATAGGCCAGGCGGAGGTCGTCCCCGCCGAGAAACAGCGCGAGATCGAGATCATGGGAATAAACATTGAGGAAGCGGTCATAGCACGACCGCAGGCCCGCGGGCAGCCAAGACGGCGCCGCAGCCGCGAGATCGCCCGGCGGACGGCTCTCCTGCGTCATGACGAAGCTGTCGGTACGGTCGGGCTCGCCAACGAAACAATGAATTCTGATCAGCCGCGCCGCGCCTAGCTCCGTCGCCATGGCGCGGCGGGCCAGTGCGACCCATGGGTCATGGCGCTTCATATAGCCTACCGCATACACCAGGCCTTGCCGGGCCGCGAGCGCCGCGAGCGCGCGCGCGGTTTCCGCATCGAACGCCATGGGTTTTTCGGACAGCACATGTTTGCCGGCCATCAGCGCATCCCGCACCACGGCGGCGGTGTGGTAGCGGTGGGTAATCACCACCACCGCGTCAACCTCGGGATCGGCCAGAAGCGCCGCATGATGGCCATAGACCTTTGCGACGCCAAACTTGCCGGCCACCGACCGGGCGAGATCAGGACGCAAGTCCGCGAGCGCCACCACCGTGCAGCGCGCATCGGCGGCGAAATGCTGCAGATGCGCGATCTGGCCGATACGTCCCGCACCAATAACGCCGACACGAAGCTTCATAAGACGTGTTCTTCACCAAGGACGGGCGGCTTCCGGGGCCGCTGTTGTGCAGCATGGCGGGCTGGCTTGAAAAATCCGCGATCCCCCTCCAGGGCGCATTAAAAATACAGCTCGCGCGACTCCGTCGCAATTCATTAGTTGTTTGAAATCAAAGATTTTTATCCCGCCGGCCGGCAGGGAACATCTGCACGGCGACACCCCGGGACCGGTCACACGCCGTGCTCAGGCGCTCCTGTTTCCAAACCGCCGCCGATGGGCAAAGATGCCACCCATGACACCTGCACCGCCTTATGACGTCCGTGGACCGGGCATTCTTTATGCGCGCCAGCCGCTGACCTTTTTTGGATCCTCCGACATCGCCGTGGTGACGGATGAAGCGCGGCGCTCCCCTTCCCGCCGCGCGCGTATTTGCGCCCATCAGCAGCCCGGCGACCGCCAGCACGTGATGTTGATCGCCGTGTGCGCCGACAGCTTTCTCATTCCACAACGGCATATCGGCCGGAGCGAGACTTTGCAGGTGATCGAGGGACACGGGCGGCTGGCCCTGTTCGGCGGGGACGGTGAAATCCTGGATGTGGTTCCCTTGACCGCCCCCGGTGGCGGCGGATCGTTCTTCTGCAACATGCCGCAGGACCTGTTCCACGCGCTGGTCGTGGACAGCCCTGAGATGATCTACGTCGAGACCACGCTCGGCCCGTTCGACCGGGCGACCACGGTCGACGCGCCATGGATCGACGCCGGCACTGCGCCCGCGGCGCAGCTTGAGGCGCTCCGGGCGTGCGTCAGCGCCTGGAAGCGCGCTTCCTAGCGGCGGGTTCCGAGGAGTTCGGCATCGCCGAAGGTGCGAACAAAGGAATCCATGATGTGGTCGACCATGCCCAGGTCGACGTGATGGGCCGAGCCATCGTCCGATCCATAGACTCTGCCGTCAATATGTCCTCCGAGCCACCGGACCATTTCGAAGGACGGCCAGTAGATCGTGCGCGGCGGATTTTCGGCCAGCACTTCCTGCAGCGCCACGCGCAAGGTCGACTTGGACAGGCAGTCGGCGATGATTGCCGAGTTGAATTCGGTCGCCGCCCGCAGCGGCACCGGAGACACCGTCAATACGATCGCGGCCTTCGGCGCCAGTTCGCGGACGCCGGCGATGATGTCGCGCAGGTTGTCGACATTCTGCTGAACAGTCGAGTTTCGGAACGCGGACCGCTTGAACAAGGCGGCCTTGTTGGTCTCCGTCGGCCGGGACATGACGAATTCCCCGGTGATCCGATCGAAATGAACCGCGGCAATCCCCATCGTGTAAACGAACACGTCCGTATCCCGGAGCGCGGCGAGATATCGCGCGCGCTGCTCCTTCCCGAGCTTTGCCTCAATGATCGCCGCGGCGTCGTTTTGCGCGCCATGACGCAGCCAGTCGATCACCACCCGGTTCGCGAACGTATTGTTGTGTTCCTCGCCGAACGGCATGTTGTCGATGCGAAGATCATAGCGCCGCAAGCTGGCGGCGAGATTCTCGGCGAAACACGAGCCTTGCGTAAAGACGCCCATTTTCCGGCGCAACCTGATCCCCGCCGTTGGGAAATTCTTGGTCAGGTATTTTTCGATCAGCCCTTTGATGTCGTCGAACTCGCGCGCCGCGTTGGGCCACCGCACGAAAGCATTGGGCGCCGGCGGTGCTTGCGCGATGTCTTCCAGGTCTCGGTGATGCCACTGCGCCTCGACCTCGCCGGGGCGGAGCGCCATGGCCGTCCGCATGGGCGAGCGCGCCTCGCGCATACCGCCCTTCGGATGACAAGGAAATCGAGAGCAGGTAATGCGCTTTGGCGTTGTCAGGCTCGCTGCGCACGGCGTGCTCCAGGAAGGCGATCGCCTCGTCCTGGCGTCCGGCGTTGAAGAGATTCCGCCCGAGGTAAAAATGAACCCGCGGCCAGTGCGGTTTTGCCGCCGCGAGGTATCTTAAATAGGGCTCGGCCTTGGCGGGCTGGGACGTATTGGTATACGCCTGGGCCATGATCCATTGCAGCCGCGCGCTCTCTGGAAAATCGCCGATATACGGGGTGAGAAAATCGACCACGGACGGCCATTTGCCCGCGGCGATCAGGAACTCCGACACAAGCACCAGGCCATCGGTCTGACGCGGCGCGGCTCCGGCGAGATCTCCGGCCAGCGCCATGGCTGCGCCGAGATCGTTTCTCTGGAGCGCGGCGGCGATGTCCGGAACCGAAGCAGGCGGCGCACCGTATTCCTCCGCGAGAATTTCGTCTTGAGATGTCACTGACCCGCGCTCGCTTTCAATTTAGGCCCCTCAGCGCCTGCCGGCGCACGTGTGTCGGGGATCCTTCGCGAAACAGCGTCCTTTAATCCCATGCCAGCGGCAAGCGTGAGCGTACCTTCGTTGGGGACACCGCCCCCGGAGCGATATTCAGCCAACCACGCCTCTGGCAGCGACCAACAAAAAAGGGCCACGTTAAGTGGCCCTTTTTTGTTGGCGTCCCCTACGTGACGAAAACCTGAACCGACGAACATTTACCCTAGTCCTA
>CANJOI010000271.1 GCA_947475365.1 Fidelibacterota bacterium
AAGGATTGCGGGTGTAACCGGGCAGAAGCGAGTTCACCGTTTCGATGGGGCTAAAGGCGAATTCCGCCATATTGGATTTGGCCAGCACGATGGCGCCGGCGTCCTTGATGCGTTTGACCTGGAAGGCGTCTTTGGTGGAGACGAAGCCCTGCAGCGACAGAGACCCTCCGGCGCTTTGCAGGCCGATGGTTTCAAAGTTGTCCTTTACGATGGCGGGCACGCAATGCAGGGGCCCGGTCAGCCCACGCTGCTTGAAGACCCGGTCGAGCGCGTCGGCTTCCGCCAGCGCATTGGGATTCGTGATAACGATGGCGTTGAGCGCCGGGCCCTGTTTGTCGTAGGCCGCGATGCGCGCGAGATAGGCCGCCACCAGGTCATGGCAGGTGAGCGTCCCCGCCCGCATGGCGTCGTGGACATCGGCGATGGTGGTTTCCTCGATCCGGAACGCCGGCGCGGCCGCCAGGGCCGGGGCGGTGGTCAGGGCAAGGCAGGCCAGTACGACCGGCGCGCGAAACTGCTTCATGTAAATCCCCACATCTGCTCCCTAAACTCCCCATCTCAAGGGCCTGGCTCCTCGGCGTCAATAGCTGTGAAGACGCCCGCCGGGGTTTATTGTTTCTGGAGCCCCGCGAGGAACAAGGCGCCGTCCAAGGGATCACCCAAGGGTTCGCTTATGCGCGCGACTGTGCGGGCCCGCAGCCAGGGTTTCATACGCGGCGCGAGGCCGCCGGCGAGCGCGCAGCGCGGCGCTCCGCGCAGGAAAATCGTCTCGATGAAGCGCTCGACGTGCATGGCCGCGCCATCGACGATGGAACGCGCGATCTCGTCGTCGGCTTCGGCGAAATCGAACACAATGGGCGCGAAGGCGCCGTAATCCTTGGGGGTCGCGGTGTCCATCCACGCGATCACCCGCGGAATCTCGTGGCTGAAGCGGCTGGTGATGGCGGCGCTTAAGGGGGTGGGTTTGGTGCGCCCGTCGAGCGCGCGCAGCGCATGGCGCACGGCCGACAGCCCCAACGCCGCACCGCTGCCTTCGTCGGAGATCGGAAAGCCGTAACCGCCGATGGCGAAGGTCGATCCGCCGGCTTTGACATAGGCGATGCTGCCGGTGCCGAGGATCAAGGTCGCGCCATCGGCGCCGGCATGGGCGCCGAGATTGGCGATGGCGGCGTCGGTCTCCCACTTTACCTTGGCGAACGGCAGGTCGAGCGCGTTGAGGGCGTCGCGCACGCCGGGGCGTGAGATGCCGGCGATTCCAAAGCCGCTGCTGATTCCCGCATCCGCCGTGAGGGCGGCCCGGCCCAGGGCCATGTCGCAAGCTTCCATCAGCACGGTGCGCAGTTTCTCAATACCGATGCGGGCGTTGGCCGGGCCGGTTTCGCCGGTACCCAGGACCTTGCCGGTGGCGTCGGTGAGGCGCGCGCAGCAATGGCTGCCGCCGGCGTCGATGCCGAGGAAGTAGGACGTCATGGCTGGGACTCACCCGCCGTACCTTCAAGAGCCTTGCGCAACACACCGCCGGCGGCGGCCAGCTTGGCGCGGGCTTCGTCGGGAGTCGCGCCACGCGCCACCAAAACAGCGGTGCGGATATCGCCACCGGCGCGCACCAGTGCCGCCTTGGCGGCGTCTGTGGTGCCGCCAGCGATAGCCTGCACGATTTCGACCGCGCGCCCGCGCAGCTTGGCGTTGGAAAGGCGCATCGCCACCATCATGTTGCCGTGGACCAGGCCGAGACGGAGCATGCAGGCGGTGGAGAACAGGTTGAGCGCGATCTTCTGCGCGGTGCCGGCCTTCATGCGCGTCGAGCCCGCGATCACTTCCTCGCCGGTGGCGATCAGGATGGCATGGTCCGCGGCGGTCAGCAGCGGCGCGTCGGGGTTGCCGGCCACGCCAATGGTGAGCGCGCCCGCCGACCGCGCCCGCTCCAGGGCGGCAAGGGTAAAGGGTGTGCGGCCCGAGGCGGCGACGCCAATCAACACGTCATGGGCGCCGACCTTGTGTTGGGCGATCAACTGGCGCGCGCCGGGCGCGTCGTCCTCGGCATCCTCGACGCTGGCGGTGATGGCCTGGTTGCCGCCCGCCAGCAGATACAAAAGCCGCGCTTCAGGCCAATCGAAGGTGGGGCCAAGCTCCACGCCGTCCTGGACGGCGATGCGTCCCGACGTGCCGGCGCCGACATAGATCAGGCGGCCCTGATCCTTGGACAGCCGTTCGGCTGCCGCGTCAGCGGCGGCGGCGATGGCGCCGGACGCGGGGCGCACGGCGGCCGCGGCCGCCATCTGTGCTTCCAGCATGGCGTCGACGGCCTCAAAGGTCGGCCACAGATCGAGTGTGCTGTAGCGGGCGCTGATAGTTTCGGTTTCGGACACGCGAATCCCCGGGTGATACGCCTTCAGGCTCGCACACCCCCAATCCAGGTCGCAAGCACCGCCATGCCGTCGCCGGAAGTCTTATCGACATGAACGAGGTCCGCCGCGAGTCCTGGAGCGATGCGCCCGCGCGTGCTTTCCAAGCCGAGGAACTCCGCGGGCGCGCCGCTCGCCATGGCCACGGCGGCTTCGGGCGCGATTTTCACGGCCGCGATCATATTGCGTATCGCGGTGGCCATATCGAGGTCCGAGCCGGCGAGGGTGCCGTCAGGTCCGGTCAAACGCCCGTCGCGCGCGGTGATTTTGGTGCCGCCCAGCATGAAGCTCTTTTGCTCGGACCCCACGGTCGACATGGCGTCCGTCACCAGGAAGAAGCGGTCCGAAGGTTTTGCGCGCAAGGCCACCGCCAGCGACGCGGCGTGGACATGGTGCAGATCGGCGATGAGGCCGCACCAGCTGGCGGCGTCATTGAGGGCCGCGCCCACCATTCCCGGCTCACGGCTCGTGAACGGCGTCATGGCGTTGAAAAGATGCGTGAACCCGCGCACGCCTTCCTTGAGGGCCGCCACGGTCGCCGCGTAATCCGCTGCGCTGTGGCCGGCGCAAACCAGGACGCCCTTGTCAGCCAGTTTGCGGATAGCGCCGGGCGGCGCGCATTCGGGTGCGAGCGTCATGACCGTGCATCCGCCCTTGAGGCGCGCGAGGCGCTCGATCAAGGCGTCGTCGATCACGCGGAAGCGGGACTTGTCGTGAATGCCGGCGCGCGCCGGATTCAGGAATGGACCTTCGAGGTGAATGCCGAGCACGCCCGGTACTTTCTCCGCGATGGCTTGCGCGACCGCGTCTATGGCGCGGTCCATAACCGCGACATCATCGCTGATGAGGGTGGGAAGGAATCCGGTGGTGCCGAAACGCCGGTGTGCCGCGCCGATGGCTTTGATGCCCGCGACCGTCGGCTGGTCGTTGAAGAGGACGCCGCCGCCGCCGTTCACCTGGATGTCGATGAAACCCGGCAGCAGATCGCCGCCATCCAGTGCAACGCGCGCGCAGCCGGCCGGGATTTCGCGGGTGATGGCCTCGATGATGCCGTCCGCGATCACCAGCGCGTGGTCCTCCACAAAGCCTTCGCCGGTGAGGATGCGCGCGCCTGTCACTGCAAAGCGGCTCATGTGGTCTCGGTCACTTTGTTGAGGAACGGGGGCCGGTCGGGGTCGAGACCGCGCGCGCGCGCGAGGCGCGCCGCCGCGGGATAGAAACTCGGCAGCCATACGATCGGCGCAAGCAACGGCTCGGCGTCCGGCGGCACCGGGAGCGCAACGACGCCGTCGGCTGTTTGATCCAGCCCGGCGCACAGCACGCGCGCGCCGCGCGCCGCGAAGCGTTTGGCCAAGGCGATGACCTCGGGCTTGGATTGATCGGGCGCGGCCAGCATCAACAACGGCAGGCCATTACGCACGATCGCCATGGGGCCATGTTCCACCTCCGCGGCGCTGAAGGCTTCGGCATGAATGGCGCAGGTTTCCTTGAACTTGAGCGCGATCTCGTGGGCCACGCCGAAACCGGCGCCGCGGCTGACGACAAACAGGTTCTGCGCACTGGTGAAGGCCTCCACCATCGGCGTCCAGTCGAGGTTGGCGGCGGCGGAAAGCCGTGCGGGGAGGTGGTTGAGGGCCGCGTCGAGCGCGCCATCACCCGACCAATGGCGCACAAGGTCCGCCAGGATCGCGAGGCTGGCGATGCAGGTTTTTGTGGCGGCGACGCTACGTTCCGGCCCCGCGCCCAGGGGCACCACCAGCGACGCAGCCTGCGCCAGGGGCGAGGTTGGATCGTTGACGATCGCCACCACACGGGCGCCGGCGTCCCTGCAGGCGCTGACGGCCGCGATGATGTCGGGACTGCGGCCCGACTGGGAGACCGCGATCACCAGGGCCGTGCGCAGGTCCCGCGGCGGCGCGCCCGCGATCGAAACCACCGATGGCGCCATGGAGGCAACCGGCACTCGCAACCGTTGTTCGATGAGGTATTTCCCGAACAGGGCGGCATGGTCGGAACTGCCGCGCGCGCAAGTCAGCACCAGCGACGGCGGCTGGCGGCGCAGCTCTTCGCCGAGACCCGCGAGCAGATCGCGATTGGACGCGAGCGCCCGGCGCACTACGTCGGGCGCCTCGGCCGCTTCCGCCGCCATCACGGTGTGTTCGCTCATGTGCTCTATGAGATTGTATCGACTGGTTAAATCACGCACACTCTAGCGCAGGGGGCGCGGGGAGGCCACCATGGCGCTGCCGCCGGATTTGCGCCCAGGACCATGTCCCAGGAAAAGTCAGTGAGTGCATCCGCCATCACCGGCAAACCACCCGCGCGATTGGTCG
>CANJOI010000272.1 GCA_947475365.1 Fidelibacterota bacterium
GGGCTTCTATTCTGGTGGAAGAGCAGGGGACCACTGTATTGGTGGATGCCTCGCCGGACCTGCGCGAGCAGTTGCTGGACGCCGGGGTCCGTCGCCTCGACGGCGTGCTGTTCACCCACGCCCACGCCGACCACATCCATGGCCTTGACGAACTGCGCGAGGTGAACCGCGCCATGCGCGGGCCGATCCCGGTCTACGGCACCGCCGAAACCATGAAGCTGCTCGAGGACCGGTTCGACTATGTCTTCTGGGGAATCCCGGAGGGCAAGCCGATCTTCCGGCCCTGGCTGATCCCCCATGTCATCGGCCCCGGCGAGGAGATCACCATCGGTGCGATCAAAGCCCGAGGGTTTGCCCAGGACCACGGCTACTCCACGGTCACCCTGGGCTATCGGTTCGCGGACTTCGCCTATTCCACCGACCTCATGGACCTGGCTCCGGAGTCAAAGGACGCCGTCCGCGGGGCCAAGCTCTGGATCGTCGGCGCCTTACAGGAAGCACCCCATCCCACCCACGCCAACCTGGAACAGGTTCTTGGGTGGGTCCGGGATATCAAGCCCGCCCGGACGGTGATCACCCATATGAGCAACGACCTGGACTACGCCACCTTGCTCGAACGCGTGCTTCCGGTCGGCGTAACCCCAGGGTTCGATGGCATGACCGTTGAGGTATGACGCTGCGCGGGTTTTTGATTACTCCCCAGCGTCTTGCCAAATTCTCTTCCTAAAGAACCTTAGACGATAAGAACCTTAGGCGATTCCGGCGGGCCCGCGGCCGCCGGGAAACATTTTCAGTACTCTCACGTTGTCATCGTGACACGCCGGCCTACGGGACCCAGCTCTGGCTGTCGGCAACGGTTGGTAAGCCTAACGGTTTGTAAGCCTTGGGTCCGGTCCAGCTTCAGTCGGATTAGGATTTTTAGTGTTCGCGGTTTTTCATAAGCACCCTGGCGGCCGTCTGGAATGGATTGGCGGCGCCGAAACCGAAGAGCGGGCCCGGCTTATGGCGCGCATGTGGTCGCGCTACGGCAACACGGAAGTGGTGGTCGTCGAGAACGGCCCGAACGGCCGCACCCAGCACCGCGCCACGTTCCTCCAAGGCCAGGTCCAAACCCCCCGAGGGCACTCCGCCGGTGCCGGGCTCAACGGCCTGCCGCAATTACTCGGGCCAAGAACAGAAACACTGAAAACGCCCTATAGTATGGGCATCCATAATGTACATAATATAAATTATGCGACAAACTGATGTCTGCACCGGGTACCGCCCGGCTGTTGCGGCATAGGTCGGCTGTGCAGCCCCCGCAACGCGTCGGCCCCAGGACACGGAAAAACCGGCCGGCTTAGGCCACGCCGGTTGGATTTCGCGAAGTAACTGATTCGGCCTAGCGAATACTGCGGGTGCGCGCCGGGATCGGGCGTCCGTCCGGCAGGATCTCCGCCATGCCTTCCTCCATCGCGCGTTCGCTGGCGGCGACGTCTCGCGCCTTGGGCATGGGCTCGCCCAAGTACCCGGCCCCAAAACCGGCATCCAGATAGGCCAACAGCGGATTGCCGGCGTATTCACCGCCGATCCACAAGGCCCGGCCGTAGGCGATATCCTCCGGCGGCCAGCCCGTGGCGCGCAGGGCGCTGGCAAATTCGTAAGCCATTTTAATGGCTTGGTCTGCGGTAGTGGCCGAGGTCAGGGCGATGAACATAATTTCGCGGTCCTGGAGAGGGGTTCCAGCCCAGAACGCGGCGACTTTGCATTTGTTCCAACGGCGTGGCCGGGTGGCCTTTCTGATCCACTGACAAGTGTGTGAGCGCCGACTTTGCCAAAACCCTGTGCTAAGAGCAGGAAGATGACCCCTGTGCCTGACCCCGCCCGTAGCGGCCAAGACCTCACGCATAACCTCAAGGATATCGAGGCGTTGCTGGCCATCATGGCGCGCCTGCGCACCAACCCCGGCGGCTGCCCCTGGGACATTGCCCAGACCTTCGCCACCGTTGCCCCCTATACCGTCGAGGAGGCCTATGAGGTCGCGGACGCCATTGCGCGGCAGGACCTGCCCGCCCTCAAGGACGAATTGGGCGACCTGCTGTTCCAGGTGGTGTTTCACGCCCGTATGGCGGAGGAAGCCGGTCAGTTCCGGTTCGCGGACGTGGTCGAGGCCATCTGCGGCAAGATGATCCGGCGCCACCCCCATGTGTTCGCGGCCGCGGCCATCCCTGATGCCGCGGCCCAAACCGTGGCCTGGGAGAACCTGAAGGCGGAGGAGCGCGCGGCGGCCCGCGCCAAGGCCGAAGCGGCCGGCGAAGCCCCTGCTCCGGCCTCGGTGCTGGATGGCCTGCCGGAGGGGCTCCCGGCCCTGAAACAGGCCGAGAAATTTCAGAAGCGGGCGGCGCGCGTCGGCTTCGATTGGACCGACACGAAGGACGTCATCGGCAAAATCCGCGAAGAACTCGAGGAAGTGACCCAGGAACTGGACGCCGCGGGCGTGAACGCCGCGGCGGGCGCCAACGCCAATCCGCGGCTCACCGATGAGATCGGCGATCTCTTGTTCGCGGTGGTCAACCTGGCGCGCAAGGCGGACATTGATCCTGGCATGGCGCTGCGCGGCACCAACCAGAAATTCAGCCGCCGCTTCCGCCGGGTCGAGGCCTTGCTGGCCGAGACCGGCCGCGCGCCGGCCCAGGCCACTCTGGAAGAAATGGAGGCCCTGTGGGTGCGGGCCAAGCATGAGGAGCGCGGCGCATGAAAAATCTCGCGCGCCAACTTATGACGCGTATGTGCGCGGCCCTGCTATGCCTCGCCCTGGCCTCGTCCTGCTATGTGCCGGATAATTTCGAGACCGAGTTGCGGGTCACGAAGGATGGGTCCTACGGCATCACTTATATCGGGGTGCTCACCTATGCGCCGCTGTTCGGCCAGATCGCGCGCGGCGCCATCGACGCTCAGCACGCCAAGGACAATGAGCGCATGTTCCTGGAAACCCTCAAGCGCGACGAGGGTTTCAAGCAGGTGACCAGCCTCGGCAAGGGCCGCTTCCAGGTGCGCTATGAAAGCACCGGAAGGTTCGCCGGCGCGCACCAGCAGGTGACCTTTGTCAGCCGCCAGGAGCCGATCTTCCGGGTGCGCACCACGGAAGCCGCGACGGTGGAGATCAACGGCTCGGGCCAGGGCCGGATCTATGCCAAACAGCTGACCGAAGTGGGCCTCAAGACCCAGGGTCTGTTCCGCGTGGTCACCGATATGGAAGTGACCGAGAGCAATGCCCAGTTTGTCCGTAAGTCACCCACGCCGGGTTATATGGTCTACGATTGGACCATCCGGAACTTCACCGATATTCCCCCGCACCTCTCGGCCAAGATGGCGGTCGATCCGCGCACCGGCGTTCCGGCTTACAGCGGCGGCAAAGGGGTCAATGTCGAGAAGGATGACGGGAAGAAATAACGCGCTACCTGGCGCCGTGATTCAGCGGGCCATGCCCCTGCCCCAACGGGATCGCGTTCACCATGGCGTTGCGCACGAATAGGCGCGCGCGACGGACGGCCTGTTCCGGGCCAAGGCCGAAGGACATACCGGCGGCGATGGCCGAGGCCAGGGTGCAGCCGGTGCCGTGGGTGGCGTTGGTCTCGATCCGGGGGTCGCTGAAACGCACCACTTCGTCCCGCGTGATCAGCAGGTCCACCACGCGCGGGCCTTCCAGGTGGCCGCCCTTCAACAGCACATTCTTGGCGCCGAGCGCGCGCAGCGCCGGCACCGCGGCATTCATGTCGCTTTCGGTCCTGATCGTTCGCCCCGTCAGGACTTCAGCTTCGGGCAGATTGGGTGTCAGGATCACGGCCCCCTTCGCGAAGCGTTCGATCAGCGCGGCGGCGGCGTCATCCGCCAACAGGGCGTGGCCGCCCTTGGCGACCATGACCGGGTCGACGACTTCCGGGATATCGAAACTCTCCAGGGCGTCGGCGGCGGCCTCGATCGTGTCCTTATCCACCAGCATGCCGGTCTTGATGATATCGGCGCCGATGTCACTCAAGGTCACCGTGATCTGGGCGGCAACGATCTTAGGCGGCACCGGATGCACCGCCGAGACCCCCAGCGTGTTCTGCACCGTGACCGCGGTGATCGCGGTCATGGCGTATCCGCCCAGCATGGTGATGGTCTTGATGTCCGCCTGGATGCCGGCGCCGCCGCCGGAATCCGAGCCGGCGACAATCAGAACTCTTCCCCCGCCCGCCATCGTCTCAGGCTGCCCCGGCGATGGTGTCGACCAGACTGCTGACGATGGCGTCGACCTCTTTGGCGTCGTCGCATTCGGCCATGATGCGGATCAGGGGCTCGGTGCCCGACTTGCGGATCACCAGGCGGCCTCGGCCCGTGAGGCGCTGTTCACTGGCGGCGATGGCCTGCTTGACCTTGTTCAGTTCCAAAACCGCGTCGGCGCTGGCGCCGCCGGTGAGTTTGACGTTGCGCAGCAGCTGCGGCACCGGGCGAAATAGCCGCAAGGCTTCCGAGGCTTCCTTGCCGCTTTCCACCATGGCGGCGAGCACTTGAAGCGCGGCGATGACGCCGTCCCCGGTGGTGGCGTGCTGGCCCATGATGATGTGGCCGGATTGCTCGCCGCCGAGGTTGTAGTTGCCGCTGCGCATTTGTTCGACCACGTAGCGGTCGCCGACCTTGGTGCGCAGCAGCTGCAGTCCCTTGGTGCGGAGATAGCGTTCCAGCCCGAGGTTGCTCATGACCGTGGCCAC
>CANJOI010000273.1 GCA_947475365.1 Fidelibacterota bacterium
GATCGTGAATCCGATTTCGGCCGAGCCCTTCATGGCCGCTTCCATGGGCTCCATGCCGTTCTCGATGTGTCGGTAGATGTTCTCCAGCATGACGATGGCGTCATCGACCACAAAGCCGACGGCAATCGACATGGCCATCAAGGACAGGTTGTCGATGCTGTAATTGAGCAGATACATGCCCGCGAAGGTGCCGACGATGGCGAGCGGAATCGCCAAGGCCGGGATGATGGTGGCCCAGACGTTGCGCAGGAAGACAAAGATCACCACCACCACCAGGAGCGCGGTGAGGACCAGGGTTTCCTTTACTTCCGCGACCGAGGCCCGGATGGTCTGCATGCGATCGTGGAACTTGTAGCCCCTGACCGACGGCGGCAGCAGCCCCTGGGCCTTCTTGACGGTTGATTCCACCAGGTCGCCGGTTTCGACGGTATTGGCGCCGGGCTGCTTGCTGATGAACGAGGCGATCGCCGGCCGCCCCTGCATGTCGCGGGTGATCATCTTCGCGTTTTCGGCGCCGTTCACCGCGCGGCCGATATCTGACACCCGTACCGGCGACCCGTTGCGGAACGCCAGCACCACGTCGTTGAAGGCCTCTGCCTGCACCAGCTGGTCGTTGCTGTAGATCGTGTAACCCTTGGCGCCGACCTCGATCGAGCCCTTGGGCGAGTTGGTCGAGGCGGCGTTGATGATGGCGCGGACTTCTTCCATCGACAGGCCGGCGGCGGCGAGCTTGATGGGGTCGATCTGCACGCGGATCGCCGGCTTCTGCTGGCCCATGACGCTGACTTTGCCGACGCCCGGCAGCTGCGACACCTGCTGCAGGACCAGGTTCTCGACCATGTCGTCGAGCTCGGTCAGCGGCATCACGTCGGACTGATAGGCCACGCCCAGAAGCGGGCCGTCCGCGGGATTGACTTTGTTGTAACTGGGCGGCGACGGCATGGTGCGCGGCAGCTGGCCGCCGGAGGCGTTGATGGCCGACTGCACGTCCTGCGCGGCGCCGTCGATATTGCGGTCCAGGTCGAACTGCACGGTGATCTCGGTGCGGCCCAGGATGCTCGTGGACGTCATCTGGGTGACGCCGGGGATCTGGGCGAACTGCCGCTCCAGCGGCTGCGCCACCGACACCGCCATGGTCTCGGGGCTGGCGCCGGGCAGGTTGGCGTTGATGGAGATGGTCGGGAAATCCACCGTCGGCAGCGCGGCGATGGGCAGGAAGGGGTAGGCGGCGGCTCCGACGGCGAGGATCGCCGCCATCAGGAGCGAGGTAGCTACAGGTCTGTGAATGAAATGAGCAGAGATGCTCACCGCTCACCGCCCTTAGCATCGGACTTTCCATCCGACTTTTCGGGGGCTTTGCCTTCGGCGCCTTTGTCGGCCCCCTTGTCGGCCCCCTTGTCGGCATGCGCCGCCACTTTAGAGCCTGGCTGCAGGCGCGACTGGCCGGTGGTCACCACCATGTCGCCTTCCTTGAGGTCCGCGGACACGACAATGACACTGGCGCCGAAGGTTTCGGTGGTCTCTACCGGGTGCACGATGGCCTTGCTGTTGGCGTCCACCACATAGACGAACAAGCCGGTAGGGCCGCGCTGTAAGGCGTTGGCCGGCACGGTGAGCGCGTTCTTCTCGGTGGTGACCAGAAGGTGGGCGCTGATGGACTGGCCCGGCCACAGACGGTTATCGGCGTTCTGGAAGGTGGCCTTCAGCTTTACCGAGCCCGAGGTTTCGTCGACCGCGCTGTCGACCGTGAGCAGTTCGCCCTCGGCCAGTTTTTCGCGATCATCGGAGGTATAGGCATAAACCGGCATCGGCTTGGCGAAGCCGGCGCGGGTCAGGGTGGGCAGTTCCGAGGCCGGCAGCGAGAAAATCGCCGAGATCGGATGCACGGTGGAGATCGTCGCAAGCCCCACCTGGTCGGCGGCGCGCATGATATTGCCGACGTCCGCCTGGCGCAGGCCGATGCGGCCCGACACCGGCGCGGTGATGGTGGTGTAGCCCAGCTGCACGCGCGCGTTCTCGGCGGCGGCTTCGTCGGACTTCACGGTCGCTTCCAACGCGGCGACGTTGGTCTGCTGGTTCTCCAGGCTCTGCTGGCTGGCGAACTGGCTGGCGTTCAGTGTGGTGAAGCGGCGCAGGTCGTTGCGCGCCTTGGCGAGTTGCGCCTCATCCTGGGATTTCTTGGCGAGCGCCTGGCTGAGGGCCGCCTGATAGGGACGCGGATCGATCTGGGCGAGCACTTCGCCCTCGGTCACGTCCTGGCCTTCCTTGAAGAGGATCTTTTGCAGCGCGCCATCGACACGCACTTTGAGCACCACCGAGTTGTAGGCGCGCACCGTGCCGTAACCCACGCGCGTCACCGGCACATCCTGGCGGGTGACCTTCTCGACGCTGACCGGCACCGTGACGTCGGGTGCGCGTTTACTCGCGGCGGGCTGGAACTGGTGGTAGCCGGCGGCCACCACGCCGATCACCACGGCGCCTATGACGACTTTGCCGCGGGTCGTGGACGGATCGAAAAGTCTGCCAACTGCGCTCACGTAAAAATGCTCCTGGCATGGCCGGCGGCGCGCTCGCGCCGCGCCGGCCGTGAATGTCCTGCGGGCGGGATTTTTGCACTGCGTGCGTACCCGCCCTTCCGCCTCAGATAGACCAGACTAAGCCCGGCCGGTCGCAGGCGAAACAACCGTTTATACCTGATTTTGAGGTGGTTGAGAGAGCTACGCGGTAACAAGGAAAAGTTCGCGTAAGAGTTACATCGAGACTTCCCAAACTCCAGTTTTTCTGATCCGGGCAGCGGTTCCCCCGCGTGGATTGGCACCGCTCCAGGCCGGCGAAGGAGTCCAGCAAGGTTTCGCCTGTGAGGACACGTCCGGAAGGGGCCCGCGGCGGGGATTCGGCCGGCTTCTGGTGATGATTCTGGCGCCACCCGCAGCCGCGACAGCCCGGACGGCCAACCCTGTCACCGGTCGGGAGGCGGTGGCCGCCCCCAAGCGGAAGGTCCTGGAGGCCGCTATGCCTGCGGCTTCACCCTGGAAAGCAGTGTCGCCGGAGGATGCGAGGACTCCGAAACCCATGGGCAGGCGAGCCCTGGTGTGACGCACGCACCTTGGGGGCATCCACACCTTCCGGGGGACGCGCGGAACCGTCCGGCCTTTTGGCGAAGGGGCTGGGGGCATCTCAAGCGGTCTCGGCCTGCCCGGCTGCTGACGCTCACGGCGGATAATGTCGGCAAAGACGGCCCGGTCATCATCCCCCTCAACCGGACGCCGGTGCGTTTGGGCTGCAGGGCCATGGTGCGCGGCGGCGGCGCGTGGCAACCGGCCTACGACCCCGGCATGCCGATGGACGGACTCCCCCGCCGCCTTTTGAGCGATCGCTGCGCCCTAGCGGCTTCCCGACCACAACTCACGAAAATCGCGCGCGCGGTGAGGTCGGGGATAGGCACACACGCAGGCGATGAGATAGGCTTGCTCCAGCCAATCAACAGGAGGAGTTCCAATGGCTGCCAAGAAGAAAGCAAAGAAGAAAGTGGCTGCGAAAAAAGCCGCCCCGAAGAAGGCCGTGAAGAAAGTCGTGCGTAAGGCCAAGGCGAAAGTCGTAAAGAAGGCCGTGAAGAAAAAGGCCGCCGCGAAGAAAAGCTCGGTGAAGCAGGCTGCCAAGAGCGTCGTGCGCAAAGCCAAGAAGACCGTGAAGAAGGCTGTTGCCGCCGTCGAGCAGGCCGCCCAAGGCGCCGTCGACGCGATCAAGAAGGCCGAAGTTCCGGGCTTCTAGAGATCCTCAGTTTCCGGGGGTACAGAGGGGGTTTGCCCGTTCGGGCGAACCCCCTTTGCTTTAGGTGATCTGCAGCGCCGCCAGGAAGCGCGACACCATGTTGTAGGCCGCCACGGTGGCGGTGAGCTCCACCCGCGCCTTCGAATCAAAGGCCGCGGCGATCCGCGCGAACAATGCGTCCGGCACATGGATCTCGCGCGTCATAACCTCGGTGTAGTCCAGGACCAGGTTTTCCAGGTCATTAAAGGCCGGCCGGTCCCCGCTGCGGACCGCCGCCATCTTCGCCTCCGATACCCCCGCGGCGCGGGCATAGGGCACATGACTGTTAAACTCGTATTCCACGCGGTTGAGCACGGCGATCCGCAGGATCACCAGTTCCCGCAGGTGGGCGGGAATCCCGGTTTTCTGGCGGATGGCGGTGAGCATCTGCTCCCAGCCGTGCGCCACGGGCGGGCTGTTCAGCAGTACGGCGTAGAGGGCGTTGATCTCACCGCGTGCGGCGCTGATGCGCTGCTCCAGCGCGCGGCCCTCGGGGTCCTGGGCGGGCGGGGCTGGGGCTATGCGCGCACTCATGGAGCGGTCCGTTCAGCGCCGGATGCGTCGATCAGCCCGGCGGCCTGCTGCTTGAGATAGGCGTCGAATCTCGCGCGGGAGAAGGCCCCCTCCCATTTTGCGACCACAATCACCGCCAGGGCATTGCCGATAAGGTTCGTGAGCGCCAGCGCCGTGGCCAGCAGGCGGTCGATACCGAAAATCAGGGTGAGTCCGCCGAGCGGCAGCGTGCGCACGGTCTGCATGGTGGCGGCGAGCTTGACGAAGGCGCCCCCCGCGACCGTAGAGCCGCCTTTGGAGGTCAGCAGCATGACCCCCATCATCGCCAGCTGCTCGCCCAGGGGAAACGGGGTGTCGGTGGCCTGGGCGATGAAGCCGGCGCAGA
>CANJOI010000274.1 GCA_947475365.1 Fidelibacterota bacterium
CTGATCCCGCAGCTCGCCGGGCACATCGTCGCCGCCGGCGGCAAGCGCCTGCGCCCCCTGCTCACCCTGGCCGCCACCAAGCTGTGCGGTTATACCGGCGAGCGGCACGTCAAGCTCGCCACCTGCGTCGAGTTCATCCACACCGCCACCCTGCTGCATGACGACGTGGTTGACGACAGCGACCTGCGCCGCGGCCAGTCCAGCGCCAACGCCATCTGGGGCAACCAATCGAGCGTGCTGGTGGGCGATTTCCTGTTCAGCCGCGCGTTCGAGCTGATGGTCGAGGACGGCTCACTCAAGGTGCTGCAGATTCTGTCGCGCGCCTCCTCGGTGATCGCCGAAGGCGAAGTGCACCAGCTCTTGACCTCCAACGACACCGAGACCAGCGAGGCGCAATACCTGGAGGTCATCCAGGCCAAGACCGCCGAACTATTCGCGGCGGCCGCGCGCATCGGCGCGGTGGTGGCCAAACGTCCCGACGGCGAGGAAGAAGCCTTGCGCGCCTACGGCCTCAACCTCGGCATTGCGTTCCAGCTGATCGACGACGTGCTGGACTACTCGGCGCGCCAGCACGAACTCGGCAAAACCATCGGCGACGATTTCCGCGAGGGCAAAATCACCCTGCCGGTGATCCTGGCGTTCCGGCGCGGCGACGAAGGCGAGCGCGCGTTCTGGAAGCGCACCCTGGAAAACCTGGACCAGACCCCGACCGACCTCGCCCGCGCCATGGAACTGATGAAGGACCACAGCAGCCTGGCCGATACCGTCAACCGCGCCCGGCATTACGGGGCGGTGGCGCGCGACGCCCTGGGGATTTTCCCGGAAAGCCCGACCAAGACGGCGCTTCTGGACGTGATCGATTTCTGCATCGACCGGGCTTATTAGGCCCGCCTGGGGCAAGCGCCTCCCCTACCCCATTGAACTTGCCCACAATTAGGGCCGAAAAAGGCTGTATCGCCTGCTTGCCCCGCCCCGCCGTGCCCGGTATAAGCACGCCTCCGGCGGAGTGTAGCTCAGCCCGGTAGAGCGCTGCTTTCGGGAGGCAGAGGTCGCAGGTTCAACTCCTGTCACTCCGACCATCTCAAAATGCCTGAACTTCCGAACCAAACGGCCGCCTCAGAAATGGGGTGGCCGTTTTGTTTAGCCCCTTTGTTTATCCGGTGGCCGGTTTGCGCGCGACGATAAGGCCGTAGCGCATGCCGCCAGTACGATAGAGCGCCTCAAGGAAGAAACCGCCGCGCATCGCCCCCAGCGCGTCACGCAACAGGCGTGTCGGCGCCACGTGGGCGGCCAGCCCAAAGACGGCGATCAGCACCCAGAGCCAGGGCAACGGACGCGGGCGCAAGCGGCGGGTCCAATCGGCTTCGTAGACTAATGTGAGTCCGGCCGCGGCGATCGCGCGCCGGTAGCCCGCGGCATCCGCCAGCACCGGGCAGCGCCAGCACGCCTTGAACGCGGCCAGCAGCGCGGGATCGCAGCCTTCATGGGGCATATCGTCGACGATCAGCAGCACGCCGCCGGACGACAGCGCGGCCGCCAGGTTGGCGATGGTGGCGGCAGGGTCCGGGCTGTGCGCCAGGGATTCAATGGCGATCGCGGCATCGAACGGCGCCGCCAGGGCGCCTGGCTGCGTGAGGTTTGGCGCCCTGGGGGGAATTGGATCGAGATAGCTGCGGAGGTGAAAGCGGCAGGCGTCCGTGACCCCGCGGCGCGCCGCTTCCGCGGTCGCGCGCCGGTGCTGTTCCGGGCTCAAGGTCAGGCCGTGGTAGGAACCGCCCCGCCACGTCTGCCAGCGGAAGATGGTGCCGCCGAGCCCGCACCCGGCATCCAGCACGCGCGGCGCCGGCGGCACCCCTGCCGCCACGGCCGCGTCGAAAACCAGGAGGTCGAGCCGTTCGCCGCCGGCACTGTCGGCGTGGGCTTCGCCCTGTTCGGCCGCGAGAAAGCGGTGAATCGATCCTTCCGCGGCGCCGCCGCCGCGCCCCAGCAGCCGCGCGAAGTCGAGAAACCGGGAAAGACTGTCGTAGTAGGCGGCTACGCCGGCGGAATCCTGGGTCACGGGTCGTGGTTCCTCGCCTGCGCTGCCTGCTCGCACATAGACGCGACACCCTACGGGGCGGCAAAACCCCACTCAATGTTTTATCTTGCGGCCGCGAAAAACCGGTGGCCAACTTATTTCAGTATTTGTGAGACGAGAACGCCCATGCCTGCCGTGATGGCGGACCAAGTCATCCTCAATCTGCACGACGGATCTACCCGCACCTGCCTGGTGCCGTGGGGTGAGGAGATGCGCCAAGCGCTGTTCGATTGCGGACAGAATCGCGCCCGCGTGCAGGGCAAAACGCTGAAACTCAGCACACCCGAGAAAGGTATCTTCGAGATCCTGGCCGACGATGTGGACTCGATCGAGATCTGGCCGCCGCATGTCCTGATCACCGACCTGCTCTCGCCCGCGGAGATCGCCCAGGCCACCGCCCATGTGCTCGCGCGTGAAAGCGCCTTCAACGACGCCACGGTTTACGCCATCGACCGCACCGGCCAGAACCACGATACCCGCTTCAGGCGCTCACGCGTCCTGGACGACGTCGCCGATGTGGCGCCCCTGGTGGCGAACAAGCTGCAAGGCCTGATCCCGCGCATCTGGCCCGAGATGCGCATGCCGGATGTCACCATCGGCCGGCTGGAATGCCAGATCACCGCCCACGGCGACGGCGACTACTTCGACACCCACACCGACAACAGCATGCCGGACATCGCCCACCGCAAGGTGAGCTACGTCTATTACCTCCACCAGGAGCCCAAGCGCTTTCAGGGCGGGCATCTCAAGTTTTATCGCTCGCGCCTGAAGGACGGCGTCAGCATGTGCGGGGCCCCCGCCGCGGAAATCGAACCGCCGCGTAACAGCCTGATGATCTTCCCCAGCCACACCTACCATCAGGTCACGCCGATCACCTCCAGCTCGGCGGCGCTGGCGGACCAGCGCCTCACCATCAACGGCTGGCTGTGCGACTGACAGCTTTCATGTAACCGACACCGGCATTTTTCGGCCGTCATCACAGGCCGTTGAACCTCTCTCGGGGCTGTTTGCTAACGCCGAACTGAATGTTACATTCTGCCCGCCATTGGCGGCCGGAGGGGTTTCGGGGTTTCGGCGTTTCGAAACAGGCCGCCCAGCGGGCCGGTCCGCGCACTGCAGCGGACGGACAAGGGGGATTCTTGAAGATTCGGTTTTGGGCGCCGGCGCTGTTCGCCTGCCTGGCGTTTTGTAACACGGCGCAAGCACAGCGCGCGGGCGAGAACGTGATGACCTCGGCCAAGGATGCCTTTGGCACCACGGTCGGCAACGAGTCCATCGGTCTCTACACGGCGCGCGATGTGCGCGGTTTCGATCCTGTGCAGGCCGGCAACGTCCGCCTCGAAGGCCTGTACTTCGACCGCCAGTCGCCGGGACCGTCGGAGATCTTCGTCAGCCGCATGGTGACGAGTTCCTCGATCCGCGTCGGCCTTTCGGCTCAGTCCTATCCCTTCCCGGCGCCCAGCGGCCTCGCCGACGTGAAGCTGCGCATTCCCGGCGACAAGCTGGTGACCAGCCTGTTCACCGGCTTCGGCCCTTACGACAAAACCTGGGTCGAGGCCGACTCCCAGATTCCCATCATGACCGACAAGCTCAGCGTCGGCGTCGGTCTCGGCTGGATGCACGATGACACCCCCTACGCCAACCGCATGATCCATTGGTCGGGCGGCCTCTCCGCGCACATCGAGCCGTCGGACGCCGTGGAGATCATCCCGTTCTGGAGCGGCAAGTACACGCATCACCACGTCGGCCGGCCGGTGATCTACACCGCCGGCTCGTTCCTGCCGCCGGAATATCCGCGCCACGAATTCTTTGTGCAGCATTGGGCCTTGAACAATTTCCAGGACGCCAATTTCGGCGTGATCGGCAACCTCAAGGCCTGGGATGATTGGACGTTGCGCGTCGGCGTGTTCCGCTCGCTGCTCACCCGCGGCTTCTGGTCCAGCAGCCTCTTCAATAACACGCAGCCGAATGGTGTGGCGGATTACTCGATCGTCGCCTTTCCGCCGCAGGAGTTCGGCTCAGTCTCCGGCGAAGTGCGCGCCTCGCGCAGCTGGACCTTCGACGAGTTCCGTCACACCATACACATCGCCGGGCGCGGCCGCGTGGTGAAGCGGGTGTTCGGCGGCGCCAACACTCAGGCGCTGGGGAAATACACCATCGGCGTGCCGATCACCCTGCCGCCGCGATCCTTTACCTTCGGCGCGCAGACCACCGACCACGTCAACCAGGGCACCGGTGGCATCGCCTATGACGGTATCTGGGCGGGGGTCGCCGAATACAGCGCCGGCCTGCAGAAGACCTCCTACAACCGCAAACTCACCCTCGCGAACACACCGGACAACATCCTCAGCGACAAGCCGTGGCTCTACAACGGCACGGTCGCGCTTCACGTCACCAGCAAGATCGTGCTGTTCGGCAGCTACACCAACGGTCTCGAGGAATCCGGCGAAGCGCCCAACAATGCCGTCAACCGCGGCGAAGCCTTGCCGGCCACGCGCACGTCACAGGTGGACGCCGGCATCCGCTACAGCGTCACGCCGGACCTGAACGCGGTCGTGACGTTGTTTCAAATCAAGAAGCCGTACTTCAATCTGAACAGCGCCGGCCTCTATACCGAC
>CANJOI010000275.1 GCA_947475365.1 Fidelibacterota bacterium
GACGCCCATGCTGATCCCGGAAGTGATCGGCTTCAAACTCACCGGCAAGCTCAAGCCGGGCACGACCGCCACCGACCTCGTGCTCACCGTGACGCAGATGCTGCGCAAGAAGGGCGTGGTCGGCAAGTTCGTGGAATTCTACGGCGCCGGCCTCAACGATCTCTCGCTCACCGACCGCGCCACCATCGCCAACATGGCCCCGGAATACGGCGCCACCTGCGGCTTCTTCCCGATCGATTCCGAAACCTGCCGCTACCTCACCTTCACCGGCCGCGATCCGGCGCGTGTCGCGCTGGTGGAGGCCTACGCCAAGGCGCAAGGCCTGTGGCGCGACGAGAACAGCCCGGAGCCGGTGTTCACCGATACCCTGGCGCTCGATCTCTCCGCCGTGGAACCGTCATTGGCGGGACCGAAGCGTCCGCAGGATCGCGTCGCGCTGACCGCCGCCGCGAAGGAATTCGACAAGGCGCTCGTGGACGGCTTTGCCCATGCGACGCCGGCCTCGGCCCCGGTCAGCGATCTCACGGGTCCCGGCGCGAAGGCGACGCTCGATGACGGCGACGTGGTGATCGCCGCGATCACCTCCTGCACCAACACCTCCAACCCGGCCGTGCTGTTCGCCGCCGGTCTACTCGCCCGCAAGGCGCGCGCGAAGGGCCTCACCCGCAAGCCCTGGGTGAAGACCTCGCTGGCGCCCGGCTCGCAGGTGGTCACCGACTACCTCACCGCCGCCGGTCTGCAGGCGGATCTCGACGCGCTCGGTTTCAACACCGTCGGCTACGGCTGCACCACCTGCATCGGCAACTCCGGCCCGCTCGACGACAATATCGCCAAGTCGATCGAGAGCGGTGATCTGGTGGCCACCGCCGTGCTCTCGGGCAACCGCAACTTCGAAGGCCGCATCAGCCCGCATGTGAAGGCCAACTACCTGGCCTCGCCGCCGCTGGTGGTCGCCTACGCGCTGCTCGGCTCCATGCGTAAGGACATCACCACCGAAGCCATCGGCACGGGTTCCGACGGCAAGCCCGTCTACCTCGCCGACATCTGGCCCTCGCAGCAGGAAGTCGCCCAGTTCATGGAGCAGTTCCTGACCCAGGCCATGTTCAAGTCGCGCTACTCTGACGTGTTCAAGGGCCCCGCGCCCTGGCAGGCGGTGAAGGCCGACAAGAGCGAGACCTACGGCTGGGATGCTGCTTCCACCTATGTCGCCAACCCGCCGTACTTCGTCGGTATGGGCAAGACGCCCAAGGGCGTGGCCGATATCGCCGGCGCGCGTCCGCTGGCGATCCTGGGTGACTCGGTCACCACCGACCACATCTCGCCCGCGGGTTCCATCAAGAAGGACAGCCCCGCCGGCAAGTACCTGATCGCCCACGGCGTCGAGCCCAAGGACTTCAATTCCTACGGCGCGCGCCGCGGCCACCACGAAGTCATGATGCGCGGCACCTTCGCCAATATCCGCATCAAGAACGAAATGGTGCCGGGCATCGAAGGCGGCTTCACCAAGCACCATCCCTCGGGCGAAGTGATGCCGATCTATGACGCGGCCATGAAGTACCAGGCCGCGGGCACCTCGCTGGTGATCATCGGCGGCAAGGAATACGGCACCGGTTCGTCGCGCGACTGGGCGGCCAAGGGCACCAACCTGCTCGGGGTCCGGGCGGTTTTGGTGGAAAGCTTCGAGCGCATCCACCGCTCCAATCTGGTGGGCATGGGCGTGCTGCCGCTGCAGTTCAAGAACGGCGAGACCCGCAAGAGCCACAATCTGGATGGAACGGAAACCTTCGACATCGCCGGCATCAAGGACGTGAAGCCCTTGGGCGACGTGAAGGTCGTGGTCCATCGCGCCAACGGCACGTCGGACACCATCACCGTCCAGTGCCGCATCGATAACTACGGCGAGCTCGAGTACTACAAGAACGGCGGCGTCCTGCATTACGTGCTGCGCAGCCTGGCGGCTTGAACCAGAAACCGACCGAAGTCCTGAGCCGCGCTTTTGCGGCTCAGGCTTCAGGCCGCCTCGACCAAGCGGCCAAGCTGTTTGAACAGGCGATCGTTCACGATCCCCGGTCTGTACCCGCGCTGGCGAGCCTCGGGCAGATCCGCCAGAACCAGGGCGATCTCAAAGCCGCCAGAGACCTCTACGCGCGCGCACTTCAGCGTGAACGCGGCATGGCCGGGCTTCACAATAACTACGGCGCGGTGCTGGTGGCCGAGGGCGACGACGCGGCTGCCATTCCGGCCTTCGCCATGGCCGTGTCGCTGGAGCCGGCGCACCCCCTTTTCCGTTACAACCTCGCCGGCGCGCTTGATCGCGCCGGGCGCTCCGCCGACGCATTGGCGCATTACGACATGATGTTGGCGCGGGAACCGGGACACATCCCTGCGGTCCTGGGAAAGGCCTCGGCGCTGTTCAATCTCGGGCGCTGGGATGAAGCCTGGGCGGCCTATGAGCATCGCCACCGTCAGCATTGGCCGGAAGGCCGCAGGCCTCTGCCCTCGCCGCCGTGGCGCGGCGAACCGCTCGCGGGAAAGAAACTCCTGCTGGCCTATGATCAGGGACTGGGCGAACAGATCATGTTCGCCAGCCACATCCCGGAACTGCGCGCGCTTGGGACGAAGCTGGTGCTGGAATGCGAGCCGCGCCTCGCGCCGCTGTTCACACGCGCCTTTCCGGATGTGACCGTGGCGCCATGGCAAGATCCGTGGCGTCCGGAGGTCAGTGCACCCGATATCGATTTTCACGTGCCGCTGGCTGACGCCGCGCGTTGGCTGCGGCGCGGCGCGCCGGGAACACCTACCGCCACAGGGTATCTCTCAGCCGACCCGGCGCGCGTCGCGGTGCTGCGGCAACGATACGAAGCGCTGGCGGCGGGACGGCGCATCGCCGGTGTGTCGTGGCACAGTACCGGGGTCAACTACGGGCCGCAGAAATCCATGACCACGGCGGCGCTTGCGCCATTGCTCACGCGCAGCGACCTGTTCTGCGTCAGTCTGCAATATGGCGTTCATCCGGCCGCGCCCGGGCTCTATATAGACCCCGATCTCGACGTTACCGGCGATCTTGATGCCGCCGCGGCGCAGATCATGGCGATGGATGACGTCGTCACGATCAGCAATACCACCGCCCACTTGGCCGCGGCGCTAGGCAAGCCGGTGAAGCTGATGCTGCCCAAAGCGGCGGGGCGGATCTGGTATTGGTTCGGCGAGACGCCGCCTCACCCCTGGTACACGACTCTTCAGATGTATGTGCAGAGCCGCCAGGGGGTGTGGAGCGATGTCGTGGCGCGTGTTTCAGGTGATCTGGGTAAATAACCGCAGGCGCTTGATGATCTCGCCCCAACTGGCGGGGCTCCACAACGGCGCATCGGGGGCGTGGGAATAGAGCACCATGTCTACGCGGCCGACGAGATTCTCCGCCGGCACCATGCCGACGCCGCCGGCCACGGCCGCAACACGGCTGTCCAGCGAGTCGTCGCGGTTGTCGCCCATCATGAAGTATTGGCCTTGGGGCACGGTGAACTCCGGTGTGTTGTCCAAGGCATCGTCGTCGGACATTTCCAGAATGTCGTGATCGCGCCCGCCAGGAAGGGTTTCGATATAGCGATGCAAGGTCACGGGACGGCCGAGGACAACGGTGTCCAGGGCGCCGGCCGGGCGGCGCGCGGCCATCTCGCCGTTGATGTAGAGGCGGCCCTTCTTCATCTGCACGCGGTCGCCGGGCAGACCGATGACGCGTTTAACATAGGTTTCCGAGGTATCGCGCGGCAGGCGGAACACGATGACGTCGCCGCGCTCCGGCGTGTGGTCGAGCACGCGCCCCGTCATGGGAATCTCGCCGATGGGCACCGAGTAGCGGCTGTAGCCATAGGCGTATTTGGTGGCCACCAGTTTGTCGCCGACCATCAACGTGGGCACCATGGAGGGTGTCGGCACCGCGTAGGGCTCGGCCGCGACTGTGCGCACCACCAGCACCAAGGCGAGCGCCAGCACAACACCTTTGCCTTCGCGCCACAGGAACGACACGGTCCGGTTCATGGAAGAGCTCCCCGCTGGTCTCAACTCCCAAAAGCATAACGCCGCCCGTGAAGGGGCGGCGTTACGTGATTGCAAGCAAGCCGGCAGGAAAGATTAAGTCAAACCTTTCGCCATCACGGCTGACAGGCGGCGCGCAAAAGCCGCCGGATCTGGGACAGTCTCCCCTTCCACGATGCGCGCCTGATCCAACAGCAGGAACGCGGCGTCGTCGAACTCCGCGCCGTTCAGTTTTTCGATGCCGGTAATGAGCGGGTGGGCCGGGTTTACTTCCAATACGCGGCGGATCGGCATCGCCATGCCGTCGCCGTGCTGCTTGAGCATGCGCGCGAGATGCAGGCTGACGCCGCCGGTGTCGGCAACCAGGCATACCGGGCTGCCGGTAAGACGCGAGGACGCGCGCACATCCGCGACGCTTTCGCCCAGACTCTGCTTGAGCTTCTCGATCACGCCCTTGACCGCTTCAGCCGCGGCCTCGGTCTTGGCTTTGTCGTCGCCGCCGGCGATGGCCGAGAGGTCCGCGCCTGCTTCAGCGACCGACTTGAACGGCTTCTTGTCGTAGGCGCCGACCGTGCCCACCCAGAATTCATCGATGGGGTCGGTGAGCAGCAGTACTTCGATGCCTTTGGCGAGGA
>CANJOI010000276.1 GCA_947475365.1 Fidelibacterota bacterium
GCCGCGCAGTTCAAGACCGCAGCGCCGAAAGCCGCCGCTGCCATGAAAAAGGCCGCCTAATCCCTCCCCTTCTTGACTAGGCAGGCTTCAGAAACGCCCGGCGGGTCCTCCCCCCACCGGGCGTTTCGCTTTTTTGGACTCTCGCTCCCACGCGGCCCGGTCTAATTTGAACTCCGCTGATTTTCGGAGTTCGTGATGCGCTTTACCGGCACTGACAACTACATTGCCACCGAGGACCTGATGGTCGCGGTCAACGCCGCCGTGACCCTGGAGCGGCCCTTGCTGATCAAGGGCGAGCCCGGCACCGGAAAGACCGTTCTGGCCCACGAGATCGCCGCGGCCTTGAAGATGCCGCTGCTGACCTGGCACATCAAATCCACCACCAAGGCCCAGCATGGCCTTTATGAATACGACGCAGTGTCGCGCTTGCGCGATTCCCAGCTCGGCGACGCCAAGGTCAAGGACATCGCCAACTACATCAAGCCGGGCCGCATGTGGCAGGCCTTCACCGCTGAGAACCGTGTCGTGCTGCTCATCGACGAGATCGACAAGGCCGATATCGAATTCCCCAATGACCTACTGCTCGAACTCGACCGCATGGAATTCCATGTCTATGAGACCGGCGAAACCATCCGGGCCAAGCAGCGGCCGGTGGTGGTGATCACCTCCAACAACGAGAAGGAACTGCCCGACGCCTTCCTGCGGCGCTGCTTCTTCCACTACATCCGCTTCCCCGGCCGCGACACCATGGAGCGTATCGTCGCGGTCCATTTCCCGGACGTGCAGAAGCGCCTGGTGAACGAGGCGCTGTCGGTGTTCTTCGAGCTGCGCGAGGCGCCCGGCTTGAAGAAGCGCCCTTCCACCTCGGAACTCCTGGACTGGATCAAGCTGCTGATGGCCGACAAGATCCCGGCGGAGGCGCTGAAGTCCAAGGACCTCAAGACCGTGCTGCCGCCCCTCCACGGCGCCTTGTTCAAGAACGAGCACGACGTGCATCTACTGGAGCGCCTGGCCTTCATCTCGCGGCGCGAAGGGCGTTAACACGCCATGTTCTTCAATCTGATCGATGGATTGAGGAAGGCGGGTCTGCCGGTCTCCATCACCGAATACCTCGCGCTGATCGAGGCGGTGGAGCAGGGGGTAGCCGGCTGGAGTGTGGACGACTTCTACTATTTGTCCCGCGCGGCCCTGGTGAAGGACGAGCGCAATCTCGACCGCTTCGACCGCGTGTTCGGCCAGGTGTTCAAAGGGCTGGAAGGGGCGGCCGGCGTCGAAGGCGTCATGGCCGAGATCCCGGCCGAATGGCTCAAGGCGCTCTCTCAGCTCATGATGTCCGAGGAGGACAAAGCCAAGGTCGAGGCCCTGGGCGACTGGGAAAAGCTCATGGAAACCCTGAAGAAGCGGCTGGAAGAGCAGAAGGGCCGCCACCAGGGCGGCTCCAAGTGGATCGGCACCGGCGGCACCTCGCCGTTCGGGGCCTACGGCTACAATCCCGAAGGCGTGCGCATCGGCCAGAATGAGAGCCGCCACCGCCGCGCGGTGAAGGTCTGGGACAAGCGCGAGTTCGCCAACCTCGACGACACCATCGAACTCGGCACCCGCAACATCAAGCT
The DNA here is from genome assembly GCA_947475365.1 of Fidelibacterota bacterium. Lineage (GTDB taxonomy): Bacteria > Pseudomonadota > Alphaproteobacteria > Rhodospirillales > Rhodospirillaceae > SHVO01. Next base: position 1,614 of record CANJOI010000276.1, read on the forward strand.
CGCGCTACGCCGCCTGCGGCGGTTTGCCCGCGAAGGCGCCGCGACCGAGTTGGACATCGACACCACTATCCGCTCCACCGCCCACCATGGCGGTCTGCTTGATCTGCATATGGTCCCCGAACGCCACAACGCGGTGAAGGTCCTCCTGCTGCTGGACGCCGGCGGCTCCATGGACGACCACGTGAAAGTCTGCGCGGAGCTATTCTCGGCCTGCCGCACCGAGTTCAAGCACCTGGAGACGTTCTACTTCCACAACTGCATCTACGAGGGCGTGTGGCGCGACAACCGCCGCCGCCATACCGAGAAGGTCCCGACGTGGCAGCTGCTGAACACCTATGCCGCCGACTACAAAGTGATCTTTGTCGGCGACGCCTCCATGAGCCCCTATGAGATCGCCTACGCCGGCGGCGCGGTGGAGCATTGGAACGAGGAATCCGGCGAGACCTGGCTGCGGCGCGTGCTGGAAACCTGGCCGCGCGCGGTATGGCTCAACCCCGTGGCGGAAAAACACTGGTCCTATACCCACTCGATCGAGATGATCGGCCAGATCATGGAGCGGCGGATGTATCCCTTGACCCTCGCCGGCTTAGACCAGGCTATCGCCGAACTCACCCATTAGACCTGGCCTTTCCATTCGGGGAGCCGCAAGCTATACCCGCCCGTCGCCCGTTAAAGTGGTTCCATCATCATGACCGTCACCGCCAAGCACTATGCCGAGATGTTCCGCCGGTTTCAGGCGCCGATCTCCAAGGTTTATGACTGCGGCGCCAAGTGCGCGCCGCTCAACGGCGGTCAGCCGGTGTGTTGTGACTCAGGGCACGCCATTCCCATCGTCGAACATACGGAATGGGATCTGCTGCACTCGCGCACGGACATGTGGCACAAGTTCAAGCCCAAGAACAAAGGCGAGGCGAAGGAAGTCGCCGACCTCAAGGGCTCCGATTGCCGCGCGGTGGAATGCAACGGCGCCGCCCATTGCGAACGCGACAACCGCTCATTGGCCTGCCGCACATTCCCGTTCTTCCCGTACTTCAACGCCGAGAAGGAACTGATCGGGCTGTCCTACTACTGGTCGTTTGAAGGACTGTGCTGGGTAATCTCGAACATCACCATCGTCGAGAAGCCGTTCATCCGCCAGTTCATGGACGTCCACGAATACCTGTTCAAGGCGGACGAGCACTGGCGCGACACCTATATCGCGCAGTCGTCGACCATGCGCGGCGTGTACTCGCGCAAGAACGAGCGCTTCCCCGTGGTCCTGCGCGACGGCAGCTATCACTGGGTCCTGCCGCGGTCCGGCGGCAAGATGATCCCGGCCACCAAGGCCGAGCTGGGCAAACTGAAGAAGCGCTGGAACCCCGATAAGATCGGCGTGGAAGCCTAAGCCCGACTTTTTAAAGCGAAGCTACGCTTCGACGAACTTTCCCTGCTCATTGAGCACGTAGAGCGTCCCGCGCCCCAGGTCGAAGTACCAGCCGTGCAGCTTGAGCTTGCCGGCGTCGACCGCGTCCTTCACCCACGGGAAGGTCAGCAGGTTGGCCAGCGACACCTTCACCGATTCATGCTCGCACAGGCTTTGCGCGGCTTCCGCGGGCAGGTTGGCCGACGTGGCGGTCTTGCGGGCGTCGTCGGCGATCTTCATCCAGGCGCCGACGAAATCCCCTGACCGGGGATTGTTCATCAGGGAATGAATGCCGCCGCAGCGGGCGTGACCCATGACGATGACGTTCTCGACCTCCAGCGCCCGTACCGCGAATTCCAGCGCGGCCGAGGTGCCGTGGTATTGCCCGCCCTGTTCGAACGGCGGCACCAGGGCCGCCACGTTGCGCACGATGAACATCTCGCCGGGCGCGACGTCGAACTTGAGGGAGGGGTCGATGCGGCTGTCGGAACAGGCGATCATGATGGCCGAGGGCTTTTGGCCCTTGGCCATCAGATCGTGAATGAAGTCTTCATTCTCCCGGAAGTATCCCTCGCGGAACTTCCGGTAGCCGCCGAGGAACTTGTCGACGCTCAACGCATCGCCACTTTCAGCATTTCGTCCAGCTTGGCGAGGAACTGATTGGTGGTCATCCAGCGCTGCTCGGGGCCCACAAGAATCGCGAGATCCTTGGTCATGAAGCCGCTTTCCACCGCCTGCACGCAGACCTTCTCAAGCGTATCGGCGAAGTGCACCACATCTTCGGTGCCGTCGAACTTACCGCGATGCTTGAGGCCTTGGGTCCAGGCGAAGATCGAGGCGATCGGGTTGCTGGATGTTTCCTTGCCCTGCTGATGCAGGCGGTAGTGGCGCGTGATGGTGCCGTGGGCGGCTTCCGCCTCGACAGTTTTTCCATCGGCGGTCAGCAGCACCGAGGTCATCATGCCGAGCGAGCCGAAGCCCTGGGCCACGGTGTCGGACTGCACGTCACCGTCGTAGTTCTTACAGGCCCACACAAAGGCGCCCGACCACTTGAGAGCCGAGGCCACCATGTCGTCGATCAGGCGGTGTTCGTAGGTCAGGCCCTTGGCTTCGTACTGCGCCTTGAAGTCTTCCTCATAGATCTTCTGGAAGATGTCCTTAAAGCGGCCGTCATAGGCCTTGAGGATGGTGTTCTTGGTGGACAGGTACACCGGATAGCCGCGCGTGAGGCCGTAGTTCAAGCAGGAGCGCGCGAAGTCGCCGATCGAGTCATCGAGGTTGTACATGCCCATGGCGACGCCGGCGCTGGGGAAATCGAACACGTCGTAGTTCACGGGCGCGCCGCCGCCGGCGGGGGTGTAGGTCATGGTCAGCTTGCCGGGGCCGGGCACCTTGAAATCGGTGGCCTTGTACTGGTCGCCGAAACCGTGGCGGCCGATGATGATCGGCTGGGTCCAGCCCGGCACCAGACGCGGCACGTTTTTGCAGATGATCGGCTCGCGGAAGATGGTGCCGCCCAGGATGTTGCGGATCGTGCCGTTGGGCGACTTCCACATCTTCTTGAGGTTGAATTCCTTCA
>CANJOI010000277.1 GCA_947475365.1 Fidelibacterota bacterium
CGCCCAGCACCGCGAGCCAGCGGGCGTGCATCATCACGCCGTCGAATTCGTCGCCGTGCACCACCAGATAGCGCCGCCCGTCGATCCCCATATGCACCGCATCGCGGCGCACTTTGATGTCGCCGAAAGCATGGTCGAGGAAGTCCCGGGCAAAGGCGTCGTGGTTGCCGGGCACATAGATGACGTCGGTGCCCTTGCGCGCCTTGCGCAGCACCTTCTGCACCACGTCGTTGTGGGCCTGGGTCCAGAACCAGTTCTTCTTCAGGCGCCATCCGTCGATGATGTCGCCCACCAGGTAGAGCTGCTCGGACTCGGTATGCTTCAGAAAATCGAGGAAAAACTCGGCCTTACAGCCGCGGGTGCCGAGATGAATATCGGAGACGAAGATGGTCTTGAAGGAGAGCTGACTTCCGAGGGCGCGCAACCGTTTCACCGCAGACTGATATAAGCACGCGGGTCGGGGTGTACGTGAAGCGCGTGAGTCTGCCTAGAGTCCCACCCCCTGGTTTCGCCAACTCTTCACCGGCATGAAACATAACTTTCATTTCCAACCGGATTCGCTACTAAGATAGAGAGATGCAACCGCGGGGCCTGCCTTTTTGATGACGACCACGACGACGTCCGACCAGACCGGCCCGCGCCGGATCCTCGTGATTTTCAATCCCGCCGCCGGCCGCGCCCGGCGCGCCCGCCTCGATGTAATCGTCGAGCGCGCGCGCAAACTCGGCGCGCAGGTCACGGTGGTCGAAACCCAGGCTCCCGGTCACGGCACCACGCTCGCGCGCGAAACGTTGACGGGGGCGTTCGACGTCATTGCCGCCGCCGGCGGCGACGGTACCGTCAACGAGGTCATCAACGGCCTCGGGGGCAAGGCCGTGGCGCTGGCGGTCATCCCGCTCGGCACCGCCAATGTGCTGGCTGACGAGATCGGCCTGGGCCGCGCGGATGCACAGATCGCGCGCGCGCTGGCGACCGGACCGCTCCGTCCGATCCGCCTTGGCCTCGCCAATGGGCGCCGGTTCGTGCAGATGGCGGGCGCCGGCTTCGACGCCAATGTGGTGGCGGCGGTATCGCTTCCGCTCAAGAAAAAGCTCGGCCCCCTGGCCTATGTCTGGGCGGCGGCGGTGGTGGGCTTCACCGGTAAGCTGCCCATCAGCGCGGTCACCATCGACGGCGTTCCGTACAAGAGCGCTTCCGCGGTGGCCTGCAACGGGCGGCGCTATGGCGGGCCGTTCGTGGCGGCCCCCCACGCCTCCCTGGCGGACAACAGCTTCCAGGTGGTGCTCATGAAGGGAAACCACCCGTTCAGTTTCTTCCGCTACGGGCTGGGCCTGGTGCTGGGGCTGGTCGGCAAGTGGTGGGACGTGGAGATCGTCACCGGCCGCGAGATCGTGATCGAGGGCGTCGCCGGCCAGCCGGTGCAGGCCGACGGTGATATCGTCACCACACTGCCGGTCAGGATCGAGGTTGATCCGGCCGCGTTGATGATGGTGTTTCCCGACTAAGCGGTTCAGAAGGAAAGCGCGATAAGATCAAAGCCTAGGTGCCGGCGATGGTCATGCCGTCAATGCGGACCGTCGGCGCATCGACGCCGTAGAGCAGTTCCAGGTCGTTGGCCGGGCGAATAGCCTTGAACATCTGCGCGAGGTTGCCGGCGATGGTGACTTCGCTGACCGGGAAGCTCATCTTCCCGTTCTCGATCCAGAATCCCACGGCGCCGCGGCTATAGTCGCCGGTGACCATGTTGATGCCCTGGCCGACGAGGTCGGTGACATAGAACCCTTCCTTGATATCGGACATCAGCGCTTCGGGCGTCTCAGTGCCGGCGGCCAGATAGACATTGGTGGCCGACGGGCTGGGCGGGCTGCCGGTGGAACGGGCGGCATGGCCGGTCGGGGCGAGCTTCAACTGCCGCGCGGAGCGCAGGTCCAGGATCCAGGTGGTGAGGCGGCCCTGCGCGATGAGGGAGCGTTTGACGTTGGCCAGGCCTTCCGCGTCGCACGGCTTGGAGCGCAGGCCCCGCTGGCGGTGGGGGTCCTCGATGATGTTCACGCCCGCGTCGAACACGCCGGTGTCCATGGCGTCCTTGAGGAACGTTGTGCCGCGCGCCACCGAGGCGCCGTTGATGGCGCCGAGGAAATGGCCCACCAGCCCGCGCGCCACGCGCGGATCGAAAATGATCGGCGCCTTGGTGCTCGGCATCTTGCGGGCGTTCAGCTTGCGCACGGCGCGCCCGGCCGCGCTTCTGCCGATGTCCTCCGGGCTCTTGAGGGCGGCGAAGTACACCGCCGAGGTATAATCGTAGTCGGTCTCCATGCCTTGTTCCGCGGTGCCCGCGAGCACCGAGACGCTCAAGGACGAGCCCGAGCTATCGTATGTGCGCATGAAGCCGTTGGAGGCGGCGATGGCCACCTTTGAGCGGCCCCAACTGGCCGAGGCGCCGTCGGAGTTTGTGACGCCGGCGACACTGAGGGCGGTTTCCTCGCAGGCCCTGGCCTTGGCGATAAGGGTTTCGGCGGAGACCTCGGCGGGATCGCAGATGTCGAGGGTGGGCAGCGTCTTGGCGATCTGGTCCGGCGCGGCAAGGCCGCAGAACGGATCTTCCGGCACCGTCTTGGCCATGGCCACGGCGCGGTCCACAAGTTCCTTGAGCGCTTCGCGTGAACGGTCGGCCGAGGAGACAATCGCCTGGCGCTTACCTATGAGCACGCGCAAGCCGATGTCGCCACCCTCGGACCGCTCCAACTGTTCGAGCTTGCCGAGGCGGTAGGTGATGGAGACCGAGGCGCCGTCGACCACAATGGCGTCGGCGGCCTCGGCGCCGGCGGCCTTGGCGGAGGTGATCAGCTCGGCGAGGGTATCGGCGAGCGTGAGGGTTTCAGTCATGTTTTTTCCAAGACCTTGGGCAGCGAGGGGGTATGCCTCTGACCTAACACGATTTGGCCGCTGTGCCTCAAGTGCTTATTCAACAGGCGCGGGAACCGGAGCCGGACCTTGGCGTTAGCCAGCCGGACAGTTCCGGAGGACATGCGTGCGCGTTCGGCACTGTTGCGGATCAGCAAGCTTCTGACGCTTGCCTCCAGCCTGGTTTTGACGGCCATGGCCTCTGAGGCCCCGTCATCCCCGGCGGCTGAGGACGCGCCCGTCGATCAGCAGCAAGCCTAGGCCGATCACCGCCATGCCGGCGATGTCCTTCGCGCCGAGGCCTTCTTGCAGGAAGAGCCAGCCTAGAAACGCGGCGCTGACCGGCTGCAGCAGCGTGACCAGCGAGATATTCATGGCGCCGATGCGGGCGATCAGGCGGAAGAAAAGGATATAGGCGAAGGCCGTACCCATGAGGGCAATGGCCAGCAGCGAACCCCAGACCGGCGGCGAGGGCACAGGCAAGTCCCAGGGCCGGTCAACCGCCAGCATGAAAGGCAGGATCACGGCCGCGCCCATGGTCACCTGTCCGGTCGCGACTTTCAGCGGCGGCAGGTGGGAGAACGTGCGGCTGTAGATGCCGGCCAGCGCATAGATCATGGCGGCGCTCAGGCAGACCAATTCCCCGACGAAGTCGGAGCTGGCCAGACCTTGCAGGGCGTCCTTGCCGATCAGGATGCCGACGCCGGCGAGGCCGAAAATCACGCCCGCGATGCGGTTGGCGGTCATTTTTTCGTCGCGCGTGAACGCGTGCGCGGCCAGCGCGCTGAACACCGGCACGCAGCCGATCAGCAACGCGGCGACACCCGCCGAGATCCGTATTTCGCTGTAGGCGATCAGTGTAAAGGGCAGCACGTTGTTCACGGTCCCCAGCACCGCGAAGCGCCGCCACACAGGCAACGGCAGGCGCAAGGGATTGCCCGTGACCGCCAGAAACAGATGCAGCGCGACAGCGGCGATGGCCAGGCGCCCGAATACAATGGTCATGGGCGGCAGCTCCGCCACCATCACCCGGTAGAAGAAGAACGACGCCCCCCAGATCACCGATAGGAGAACAAGCCAGGCCCATTCGCGCCCGCCCATGTGAAGGGCCGGCTGGAGATCAGCGCTTGCCAAGATGCCGGGTGCTCGGAATTAAATGTACCAGGTACAATTTAATATGCTTAAGCGATTCATCGCGCTCGCCGCGTATGGAAATTGTACCTGGTACATTTAATTCCCTACAGGCCATAGCTCGCCCATTTTTCGGTGACGAGCTTCACGATGTCCTCGCTCATGGAAATCTGCTGGCCCCACTCGCGGTGGGTTTCGGGCGGGAGCTTGTTGGTGGCGTCGAGGCCGATCTTGCCCCCTAAGCCCGGTTCCGGCGAAGCGAAGTCCAGGTAATCGATGGGCGTGTTCTCGACCAGGGTGATATCGCGCACCGGGTCCATGCGGGTCGAGATCGCCCACATCACGTCTTTCCAGTCACGGGCGTTGATGTCGTCGTCCACCACGATCACGAACTTGGTGTAGACGAACTGGCGCAGAAAACTCCACACGCCCATCATCACGCGCTTGGCGTGGCCGGCGTAGGCCTTCTTTATGCTCACCACGGCGATGCGGTAGCTGCAGCCTTCCGGCGGCAGCCAGAAATCCACGATCTCCGGGAA
>CANJOI010000278.1 GCA_947475365.1 Fidelibacterota bacterium
CGATGGCGAGATAGGTTTTACCGGTGCCAGCCGGGCCTAAAGCGACGGTGAGTGCATGCTCGGCGATGGCGTCCATGAGTTGTTGCTGGCCGTCGCTGCGCGGTTTGACGTGGCGGATGAAGCTCTGGTCGCGGCGTTCTTCACCGTTTTGCTCGGAGATCGGATCCCAGCCCCCGGGGATCGCATGAAGTTGGAAGGAGTCCTCGCTGTCACGAAAATGCTTCTTGGAACTAGCTGATGACCGCTTACCCATCTGGATGTGTCTCTCCTGGAATGTGATTTCGCGCATCGTTCGGGCACGGCGGATGCCGTCCCGTTCTTCGTCGGTCTCTCCCGGTCCTCCTGTTTCGTAGGAGGCATTTTTTTGTTGTGTGGAATTTTGTGTGTGATCGGGAGCGGAGGGCGCCGTCGCCGTAAGAAAAGCCGGCGGGGCGTCGTCTCCAAAACCGGAACTTGCGAAATCGTCGCTCTGTCCCTGATGGCGTGCCGTCTGCATGAATGCTTTAGGCCAATCCCCCAACTCGCTGAAAAAGATCATCTCAGAGAATCCGTGGGCTGTCACCCGATTTTGTGTTTAAGGTCCGTGACAACACAAGCCATGGTGCATTTGGGGCCGAGTCGCGAGAGCGGTGCATAGCATTCGATGCAGTGGTGCGCGCATGCTTCAGCGGGCGTGTTCCAATTGCGCAACCTGCTTCTTAGGTTTCACGTATGACCTCACTTCCAAACTCCATCGATGCGTCCGCCGATCTCTTGCGCGCGCACGGCTATGTGCCTGAACGCTCGCTCGCCACCGCAGTGTTCCTGGCGCTCACACTTAAACGTCCGCTGTTTCTCGAAGGCGAGGCCGGCGTCGGCAAGACCGAGATCGCCAAGGTGCTGGCGCTGGCGCTCAACCGCGACCTCATTCGCCTGCAGTGCTACGAGGGCCTCGACACCGCGAGCGCGGTCTATGAGTGGAACTATCCGCGCCAGATGATGGCGATCCGCCTGGCGGAAGCGGCGGGGCGCACGGATCAGAACGCCTTGGCCAAGAACATTTACAGCGCCGACTATCTGATCGCGCGGCCGTTGCTGAAGGCGCTGGAGCCGCACGAGAACGGCCCGCCGGTGCTGCTGATCGACGAGATCGACCGCACCGATGAGCCGTTCGAGGCCTTCCTTTTGGAAGTGCTGTCGGACTACCAGATCACCATCCCCGAGTGGGGCACGATCCGCGCGGAACATCCGCCCATCGTCGTCATCACCTCGAACCGGACGCGCGAGGTGCACGACGCGCTAAAGCGCCGCTGCCTCTACCACTGGGTGGATTACCCCAGCGCCGAACGCGAGCGCGGCATCCTCGCCGCCAAACAGCCGGACGTGGCCCGCGCGCTGTCCGATCAGGTGGTGGCCTTCGTGCAGTCCCTGCGCGGGCTGGAGCTGTTCAAGCCGCCGGGCATCGCCGAGACGCTGGACTGGGCGCAGGCGTTGACGGCGTTGAATGCGAAAGAACTGGACCAGGCCGCGGTCGAGTCCACCCTGGGCGTGCTGCTCAAATACCAGGACGACATCCTGCGCGTGCGCGGCGACACCACCGCGCGCCTCTTACAGCCTCCCAGTCAATCAGGGGCTGCGCCGTAGCCATGCCCGCACCCTCCGGCTTTCTGGGGGCGAACGTGACGCGGTTCGCGCGGCTGCTGCGCCGGGTGGGATTGCCCATCGGCACCGGCAAGGTGGCCCTGGCCCTCGAGGCCCTGGCGCTCATCGATCTCGGACAGCGGGACGATGTGTTCGCGGCGCTGGAGGCGGTGTTCGTGGAGCGCCGCGCCCACCGGGAGCTGTTCAGGCTGGCCTTCGACCGGTTCTGGCGCGCGCCGGCGGCGGGTCCGGTAAGCGCGAACACCCTGACACTTCCGGCGGAAGCAAAGCCTGAGCCCAGGCGTATCAGTGAAGCCTTCGGCGGCGGGCAGTCCAAGCCACAGGCCGCGATGGACGCGCCGGTACAGGCGAGCTGGTCGGCGGCCGAGCAATTACGCCGCCAGGATTTCGAGACCATGACGGCGGCGGAAGCCCTGGAGGCCAAGCGCCTCATGTCCACTTTGCGCCTGCCGGTGCCCACGGTCGCCACCCGGCGTTTCCAACCCTCGGCCCATGGGCGCATCGACATGCGCGCCACCTTGCGCGCCATGATGCGCACCGGGGCCATTGACCTCAAGAAGCGCGCGCGCCGCGAACGCCGCCCGCCCTTGGTGGTGCTGTGCGACATCTCCGGCTCCATGGCGCCCTACGCCCGCATGCTGCTGTATTTCCTGCATGTGCTGGCCAACAGCCGTCACGAGACGGCACGCACCCATGTGTTCCTGTTCGGCACCCGACTCACCAATGTCACGCGTGAGCTGGCGTTGCGCGATCCCGACGAGGCCATTGCACGCGTGACGGGCCGCGTGCAGGACTGGTCCGGCGGCACGCGTATCGGCGCGGTGCTGGCGGCGTTCAACCGTTTCTGGGCGCGGCGGGTGCTGGGGCAGGGCGCGGTGGTGCTGCTGATCACCGATGGCCTGGACCGGGACGCGGGCGAGGGGCTGGGGCCGGAGATGGCGCGGCTCGCGCGGTCCTGCCGCCGGTTGATCTGGCTCAACCCGCTCTTGCGCTACGCCGCGTTCGAGCCCAAGTCGGCGGGCATCAGGGCCATGCTGCCCCACGTGGATGACTTCCGCCCGGTGCACAATCTCGATAGTTTGGCGGACCTTGCGCGGGCATTGAGTGAGCCCGCGCGGGGAAAGGCAAAGGCGGCGTAACCCTAAACCACCGTGTCGCCCTCGGACTTGATCCGAGGGCCCAGGGTTGGCCAGGGTTGGCCAGGGTTGGAAAGATGGCGTGCTGCGGCATACATGATGTAAGCCGCGTGTGCGTTCATTGGCAGCCCTTCTTCGTTACCGCTCTGGATCCTCGGATCAAGTCCGAGGATGACGGCATGAGGTTATGACAACCATCCTCGATCCCCTCGACCACCTCGCCCTCTGGGCCCGCGCCGGGCACGGCGTGGCGCTGGCCACCGTGGCCGCCACCTGGGGCTCGAGCCCGCGCCCGGTGGGCAGCCATATGGCGGTGGCGGAGAACGGCGACTTCGCCGGCTCCGTTTCCGGCGGTTGTATCGAGGGCGCGGTGGTGGACGCGGCGCGGGAGGTGATCGCCTCCGGCAAGCCGCGCATGCTGGAATACGGCGTCACCAACGAAGCCGCCTGGGAAGTGGGCCTGGCCTGCGGCGGGCGCATTCAGGTGCTGGTGCAGCCCAAGCCGGTGGTGCTCGACGAACTCCAGGCCGCGCGCGCGGCGAAGCGGTCCTGCGCGGTGGTTACCGACACCCACAGCGGCGCGCAGCTTCTGGTGGACGGCGACACCCTGTCCGGCGATCTCTGCCTGTCCGACGACGAAGTCATGTATGTGCGCGCGCGCATCGCTGGCGATAAATCCGGCATCGCGCCTTTTGGCCATCTGGTGCGGGTCTATGCGCCGCCGGCGCGCATGGTGATCGTGGGCGCGGTGCATATCGCCCAGGCGCTGGCGCCCATGGCCCAGACCGCGGGCTTCGCCGTCACCGTCATTGATCCGCGCGAGGGCTTCGCCAAATCCGGCGCGCTGGCGGGCATCGACGCCATGGTCGCCTGGCCCGACGAGGCCATGGCGGAGATCACGCCCGACCGGCGCACCGCCGTGGTCACGCTCACCCACGATCCCAAGCTGGATGATCCCGCGCTCGCGGCGGCCTTGAAGTCGGAGGCGTTCTACATCGGCGCCTTGGGCAGCAAGAAGACACACGCCGCGCGCCTGGACCGCCTGGCCCAGGCCGGGTTCACCGCCGAAGACACCGCCCGCATCCACGGCCCCGTGGGCCTGGACATCGCCGCCGTGACACCCGCCGAGATCGCCGTATCGATCCTGGCGCAAGTGATCGCAACCTTGCGGGCCGGCGCGTGAAGTTCGGCCCACTCCCTATAAGTGAGGCGGAAGGCGCGATCCTGGGGCATACGCTCCGGGCCGGTGCGCTGACGCTGAAGAAGGGCCACACACTCACCGCTGACGATATCGCCGCGCTCAAGGATGCCGGCGTCACGGACGTCACCGCCGCGCGGCTGGAGCCGGGTGACGCCGGCGAGAACGCCGCCGCGTCGGAGATCGCGGGCCTGTGCGCGGGCGAAGGATTGCGCCTGACCGCAGCCCACACCGGACGTTGCAACATCGAGGCGGCGTCGGCGGGACTTTTCAGGCTCGATGCCGCCGCCATCAACGCCGTCAACGGTATCGACGAAGCCGTGACGGTGGCGACCCTGGCCGATCACGCGCCGGTGCAGGCCGGGCAGATCGTGGCGACGGTGAAGATCATTCCCTATGCCGTGAGCGCCAAGATCATGGCCGCGGTGCGCGCGGCGATACCCAAGCCCGCGGCGGTCCTCGCGCCCTACAAACCCCTGCGCACGGCGATCATTTCCACCTGCACGCCGCATCTGAAGGTATCCATCATCTCCTCGACCGAAGCG
>CANJOI010000279.1 GCA_947475365.1 Fidelibacterota bacterium
CACGGCGGCCCCTGGGGCCGCCCGGCGCGGGCCTTGTGCGAGAAAGGTTAACAAATCATTGCCGTAATGGTTGTGCCGGCAAAGGCGTTGCCTTACAGTAGCTTACGGACTGGCAGAATGGCCGGTCCTGTTACGAGGACTGATCTCCATGGCCGAAGCGGCTACGGACCTCAGAAGCGCCCCGCAACGGGCGCCGATGGCTTCTTCTGCGGCACCGCCGGCTCCGGCAGTGCCGTTGCAGGTTGTCGCCTCGAATCCGGCGCCGTCCGCTAACGGCAATGACGCCCCAGCACCCCCGCCGCCGGCACCCGCGCAGCCGCCGCCCCAGCAGCCAAATGCTGGCAGTTTCATCATGGTGCGCGACCGGTTCACCATTTATCGCGACCGGCCGATCCCGTCGCTCGATATGCCCAATGCGCTCGCCTACGAGGTGGCGGACCGCAAGCAGGAAGGCCGGCCTCTGTATGCCTTGGTGTGCAAACCGGAGATGCCGGCACGAATCTCGGTCATGCGCGCGCTCAAGGGGCTCGAGATTCCATCGGTGCTGCATATGGTGGACTGGGGCGTGGCCGAATGGCCGCCGGCCGACCGCAAGTGCGTGATCGTGATTTACACGCGGCCCATGGGCGGGCGCGTGATGGACACGATGGGCAGCTCCTTCAAGCGCATCCCCGACCACCAGTTCGCGCGCATGATTGTAAAGCCGATTGCCGACGGCCTGGTGGAACTCGGACTAAAGGGCATCGCCCACCGCTCGATCCGCCCCGACAACCTCTATTTCATGGACGAAGCCCGCACCAGGATCGTGCTGGGCGATTGCGTCACCTCGATCCCCGCTCACGACCAGCCGGTGGTGATGGAGACGATTGAATCGGGCAGCGCGCTGCCGACAGGGCGCGGCGGCGGCAACTATACCGATGATATGTATGCCTTCGGCGTCTCGACGCTAATCCTGGCGGTCGGCCGCAACCCGCTTCAGGGTGTCCCCGACGCCGAGATCATCCGGCGCAAGGTCGTGTCGGGCAGCTACTCGACGCTGGTGGGCGACGAGCGCATGCCCGTCAGCCTGATCGAGTGCCTGCGCGGCCTGTTGACCGACGATCCCGAGCAGCGCTGGCAGGCCGGCAACATCGACCTATGGCTGAACGGCAAGCGCCTCACGCCCATCCAGGCCAAGGCGGAACCGCAATCGCAGCGTCCCTTGCGGTTCGCGGACATGGAGTTCCATTCGATCCGGCCGCTGTCCTACGCCATGTACCAGAACTGGGACAAAGCCATCTCGATCATCACCGACGGCACGCTCGAGATCTGGATCCGGCGCGGCTTGGAGCTCAACGACCTCGCCGACGGCATCGCCTCCGCCATCAAGAGCAGCATGGCCATGGCGGGCGGCAATAAGAGCGACATGGAGGATTTGATCACCGCCCGCGTCCTGATGCTGATGGACCCGCGTATGCCGGTGCGCCACCGCGACTTCCGCTGCTTCGTGGACGGCTTCGGTCAATCGCTGGCGGTGGCGATGCTGCGTAAGCAGAAACTCCAGCCGCACACCGAATTCATCAGCCGCGACCTGTGGCGCCACTGGATCGGCGCGCAGGGCGCCAAGCAGCTGGCCGAGAACCAGCAGTTCGAGAATGTGTTCCGCGACCTGAAGAACTACCTCAAGGACCCGAACTCCGGCACGGGCATCGAGCGCTGCGTCTACGAACTCAACGAATGGCAGTCGTGCATGAGTCCGTTGATCGAGAGCCAGTTCGTGATGGAAGTGAAGGGGGTGCTGCCGGCGCTCGACCATGCGGCCAAGAACGCCAATACCAAGTTGTGGCCGGTGGACCGCCACGTCGCCGCCTTCCTGCGCGCCCGCTATGCGAAAGGAACCGGCACACAGATCGACGCCATGAACGATTCCCGCCCGGACCGCGCCACCATCGGCATGCTGTCGGTGCTGGCGATCGTGCAGTGGCGTCTCGGCCCTGAAGCGCTCTACAACCTCGCCGGCTGGTGCGGCGGGCTGATGGGTCCGGTCATCACCAGCTACCAGAACCGCAACAAGCGCAAGGAGATCGAGAAGGAGCTCCCCAAGCTGGTGCGCAAGGGCAACCTCGCGGAGCTCTACAACCTCCTCGACAACCCGGAGGAGCGCCAGCGCGACGCCGAAGGTTTCACTTGGGCCAAGGCGGAATACGCGTCAGCCGAAAAAATGATCTACGATCTTGAGCACGGTCAGGTCGACCGCCAGGAATCGGCCGTCAAGAGCGGCCGGCAGATGGGCGCCGCCGGCGCCTTCGTGATCATGCTGTTGACGCTGCTGATCACCATCCTCACCAAGATTTTGTGAGGAAGCGCCAATCATGAACAAAAGCCGCGCTTTCCTCTACATCCTGGTCGCCATCCCGATCTCCCTGCTGATCATCCCCACGATGATCGTGCTGAGCGTGGCGCTGATCCCGACCGGCGTCGCGTTTCTGGTGGAACGCGGCAAGGGCTACTACGGCGGCATTACCGTCGGCTGCATGAACCTCGCGGGGGCTTCGCCCTATCTGTTCGACTTGTGGTTCAAGGGCCATAACGTCCAGGCGGCTACCGGAATCATCACGAATGTCTTCGCCTGGATGATGTTCTACGGCGCGGCAATGTTCGGTTGGGCGATCTATTCCACGACACCGTCGCTGGTCAGCACCTTCATGACGATGACCTCGGGAAGGCGCATTACCGCGCTGCGCGCGCAGCAGCGGGAATTGGTTCAGAAGTGGGGCCCGGATGTGGAATCGATCTACGAGCCGGTGGGCGGCAAACCCCAACTCGCCGACCAGGCCGCCGCGATGGGCGCGGGCGACCGGTAAACCTCAAAGAGACGCCAACGCCGATTCCAGCACCCGCAAATCGGGGGGCAGCGGTGATTCAAATCTCACGCGCTTTCCGGTGGCGGGATGCTCGAACCCCAGCGTCGCCGCATGTAGCGCCTGACGCGGAAATGCCTTCAAAAGCGCGGCTGTCTCCGCCGGCCATTTCGCCAGGCTGCGCGCGCGCGCGCCATAGACCTGATCGCCAATGAGCCCGTGGCCGAGGCTGGCCAGATGCACGCGGATCTGGTGGGTGCGTCCGGTTGCGAGCTGGCATGTGAGATGCGCGGCCGCCGCGCCGAACGCGGTATCGGTAGCGTAGCGCGTCTCGGCCGCCTTGCCCCCGCGCTTGACGATGGCCATCTTCTTGCGGTTGGCGGTGCTGCGGCCAATGGCGCCCTTAATCACGCCGGATGCCGGCTTGGGCACGCCCCAGACGAAAGCGTCGTAGAGGCGCTCGATGCTGTGAACCTTGAACTGCGCCGCCAGCGCCGCGTGCGCGGTCGCCGTCTTGGCCACCACCAGAAGCCCCGAGGTATCCTTATCGATGCGGTGGACAATGCCGGGGCGCTTCACGCCGCCGATCCCCAGCAAGCTGTCGCCGCAGTGCGCGAGCAGGGCGTTCACCAAGGTATGGTCGGGATTGCCGGGCGCCGGGTGCACCACCAGGCCGGCGGGCTTGTCGATGACGATCAGGTGTTTGTCCTCGAACACCACGGCGAGGTCCATGGCCTGCGGGAGCGGAGTCGCATCGACCGCCGGAGGTACCGCGACAGTCACGGCTTGTCCGGCCTTGAGCTTACGGGCGGGATCGCATTCGATTTTGCCGGCGACGCTGACGGCGCCTTCGGTGATCAGGGCCTTCAGGCGCGAACGCGAGTAGCCGGGCAAGGCCTCGGCCAGCCATTTATCAAGGCGCGCGGACATGGCGCCCGCGGGAACGGTGAGGGTATGCTTATCCATGCGCGCGGTGATCATTCTCACGGAAGAGCAGGCGGCTGCGATCCGCGCGGCAGCGCTGCAATCCTATCCGCGGGAATGCTGCGGGCTGCTTATCGGTGAGGGCGACGCGGTGGGGCGCGTCGTGGCCGCGCCAAACATCGCCCGCGATCCAGTCAGTCATTTCGAAATCGATCCGCAAATCCTGTTCGACCAAGCACGGTCGGCGCGCGAGACTAACATGAGGATCCTCGGACACTACCATTCCCATCCCAATGGGCGTGGCGAACCGTCGGACGCGGACCTGCTCATGGCCCATGACCCTGACGCCGTCTGGCTCGTCGCGGCGGTGAACGGTGATGCGGTGTCCTTGCGGGCGTTCGTGCCGGGGAACGGCGGCTTCCGGGAAATCCCGCTCGAAACCTAGAACACAGCCGCACGGCGGGGCAGCCGCCGGCGCGGGGTTTTAGATGCGGCGGCGATATCCGCGGCCGTGGACTCCAGATCAGCGGCGCCACGGCGGGCAAGGGCGTATTTGCCGTGGAAGCGGGTCCACCAATCGGGAATTCCCAGCGCCAGGGGTTCGCCCAGGGCATGCCGGAACAAGGGCAGGGTTATGAGATGCCCGGTCGCCTCGATGGCGTCGAGGCCCAGGCGCTGCAGGATGACTTTGACGACCTGGTCGTAGGCCTTCTTGTGG
>CANJOI010000280.1 GCA_947475365.1 Fidelibacterota bacterium
AGGGAATCTTCGCCCAGGCGGTGATCTACAAGGGCCGCAGCCGTGACACCGCCTGGTATGCGGTCACGGATAAGGAGTGGCCGGTGTTGCGCGCGGCGTTCGAGGGGTGGCTCGCGCCCGGGAATTTCGACGGCGACGGCCGCCAGCGCACATCGCTCGCCGCTTTCAGACCTTAGCCGCGGCGCGTTACTCGCGCGCCGCACCGGTCGACCAGCCGAGACGCAGGCCGATGGTGCGCGGGCGCGGCGGCGTCACCTGGCCCAGCTGGCCGAAGTTGAAGGGATTTCCAAAAGCAAACGTGTTGGCGCCGCAGTCGAACAGGTTGTCGACATAGAGCGAAAGATCCCAGGGGCCGCGTCGCGCGCCGGCCTCGGCGTCGAAAATCGCGTAAGGCTTGGAGATGATGCCGCGGCCCATGCCCTGGCCCAGGTTGGTGCGGCCGGTGAATTCCAGGCGCGCGCTGCCGTAGACGCTGAGGGTGTCGGACACCGGCTGCTGGTAGCGCGCGGCCACGAGGCCCGAGAACTTCGGCACGCGCGGCAGGCGGCTGGTGGTGCCGGGCGCCAGGGTCTGGTCCTCGCGCAGCACGGGGTTGCTCAAGGAGGCGTTGGCCAGGATCTCCAGGCCGCGCACCGGCACATAGGTCAAGTCGAGATCGACGCCCGCGTTCCGGACCGAACCCAGGTTGGCGGTGAACGCAAGGCCGGTGGAGCGGGTGAGGTCGGCCTGGATATGCTGCCAGATGGCATAGAACGCCGCGGCATTGATGCGCAGCGCGCCGTCCAGCAGTTCGGACTTGGAGCCGATCTCGAAATTCCACAGATAGTCCGAGGCGAAGTTGGTGACCGTGAGGCGCGCGTTGCGCTGGGGCACCGTGGGCGAGATGCGGTTGTTGACATTGACGCCGCCCAGCCGGAAGCCCTGGCCGACCTGGGCGTAGATCAGGTTGCTGTCGTCGGCGCGCCAGCTCACGGTGGCTTTGGGTGTGACGCCGGTGCCGATGCTCTGCCCCACCGCCTTGGGCGGACCGTCGTCGAGTTCCGAGTTGTCGGCGGTGACGTCGATCAGGCCCCGGTAGAGGCGCAAGCCCGCGGTCACCGCCCAGTCCGGGTCCAGGCGGTAGGTGGCTTCGCCGAACAGCGCGAGTTCGCTGCCGATGTCGCGGCGTGTTTTGAAATACACGGTCTCGCCGGTCTGGGTGAAGGAGATGCGGGTCGCCACATTGCGCACGCTGCGCGAGGCAAACGCGCCCGCGAGCCAGTCGAACGCCCCGCCCGCGGCCGACGCCAGCCGGGTTTCGTGGTCCATGGTGTAGTAGACGCCGGGTTCGTCGAAGGCCGCCGGCGTCACCGGCACGCGCAGCAGCAGCGGCACCGCCAGCGACGCGTCGAACCGCGTCGCCACGCTCTGGCGCGACCATGCGGTGGTGGTCACCAGGGTCGCCCAGCCCAGGTCGCCCTCGGCGGTGGCGTTGGCGCTGACGAAGTCGTTGGCGTAAGGCTCGCGCAGGTAGTTGCCGCGCCTGAACCGCGGCTGGGCCACGTCGAAATACTGGCTGTCCTTGGCGTGGATCCACTGGGCGGTGGCGCCGGTGCGCAGGCTCCAGTCGTCGGACAGTTTGAGGCGCGTCTGGAAGCGCAGGCCCTCGGTGTTGGTTTGGTTGGTGCGGCTCTTGCCAAGGCGGGCGTCGGTGACGAAGCCGCCGGCATGGTCGGCGTAGGCGACCGCGCGCACCGCCGCGCGGTCGTCGATCACCGGCACGTTGACCATCGCCGAAACGCCGCCCGAAGGCCCGACCGCGCCGCCGCCGCCGGAATAGACCTCGGCTTCGCTGGCCAGCGCGTCGAACCGCGGCGCGGCGGTGACGATGCGCACCAGGCCGCTGATGGGGCCCGCGCCGTACAAGGCGCCTTGCGGACCGCGCACCACTTCGACCCGGTCGATGTCCACCAGCCGCAGGTTGGGATCGGGGCCGTTGAACGAGGTGCGCTGCTCGTCGATATAGGTCGCCACCGACGATTGGGCGTTACCGTAGAAGGCGCCGTCCGACAGGCCGCGCACGAAGAACTTGTTGCGCCCCGGTCCCTGGTTGGTGGCCGACAGGCCCGCCACCACCGCCGGCACGTCGTCGGTCGAGCGCACGCCGTAATGGCGCAGCGGCGCGCGCGTGATCGCCACCAGCGAATAGGGCACCATCTGCAACGGCGCCAGGCGCTTGGGCGCGGTCACCACGATCTGCTCCACGCGCGCGGGCGCATCGGCGCCGGGTGCGGCGGCCTGACGCGCCTGCGCCGCGTCGGCTTGCGGAAAAATCCGGAAGGTGGACGCATCCACCATGTCGAAGGCGAGGCCCGTGCCTTCGAGAAGCTGCGTGAGCGCCTTCTGGGGCGTATCGGCGCCGCGCACGTCGTGGCTCAGCTTGCCGCCGGTATCGGCGCCGCTCAGTCCGATGGAAACGTCGGCCTCGGCGGCGAAGGCGCGCAAGGCCTGGGCGAGGGGCTGCGCGGGAAGGTCGAACAGGCGCGTGTCAGCGGCCCGCGCCATGACCGGCGCGAGCGCGCATCCCAGCGCCAGTCCCAAGGCCCGGAACCGCGCATGTCTGTTCTGTGATGGAAGCAAGCCCCCGGAGATCCCCTCACGCGCGGGCCCGGCTGTTTTACGCGCTATTGGTCGCGGGCCCGCACCACTATGCCATTGCCTTGGGGGGTGGCGGAAATGGGAAGAAAGCCTTCCAGGCGGCGGACCACGGCCTCGGCGCTGTCCAGTTTAAGAACGCCGGAAAACCGCAGGTTGCCCAGGGCCGCGTCCGCCAGCGTCACCTGTGTGTCAAAGTTGCGGTTAAGATCGGACACAACCTTTGACAGTTCGGCGCCATCGTAGGCCAGGCGGCCGTCGCGCCAGGCCGTCGCCGCCCCGGCGTCGACCATGGTCACGGCATAGACACTCTCGCCCTCGCGGCGGCTGTACAGATTGCCCGCGATCAGGCGCGCGGGGGTCGCGGCCTCGGCCTTCCCGGTGGCGCTGGCCCGCACCACGCCATGAGACACGGTGACGGCGATGGCGCCATCGTGGCGCAGCACGTTGAAGGCGGTGCCGATCACCTCAATGCGTTGATCGCCGGCGGTGACCGTGAACGGGTGATTGGCATCGGGCGTCACCTCGAACAGCGCTTCGCCGTTTTCCAGCCGGGCGTTGCGCGCGCCGTGGTCGAAGTCCACGGAAACGCGGGTGGCGGTGTTGAGGTGGATCACCGACCCGTCCGCCAGGGTCACGTCCTTACGTTCGCCGGTGCGCGTTTCCCAGGCGGTCTGGGGGCCAGGCCCAGACGGCGGCCGCGCGACCAGGAACACCGCCAGGATCGAGGCGGCGATGGCCGCAACGGCGGCGGTTTTCTTCCAGACCGGAAAGCGCACGACCTTATGGCCGGCGAGATGTTCTTTCTGCGCGTCCACATCCGCCAGCACCGCGTCCAACTGGTCGAACGCGGCGCGGTGGGCGGGGTTTTCCTCCAGCCAGGCGGTGAAGGCCACGAAATCAGCCTCGGCCGCGCCGGCGGAGTCCAGGCGCGCGCGCCAATCGGCGGCGGAGCGTGGGCCAGAGGAGGTTTCAGGCGCGGTCATCGTGGTTCCAAAGCTACCGGAGGCCGCAAAAACACGCCTCCACAGGGTATGACGTCACGGGTCACGGCTCACCCTACCTTGCGCAGTATCGCTTTCAGCCTTCTCCCCGAGAATACGGAAAGCGTTGGCCATGTGCTTTTCCACCGCTTTAGTGGTTATGCCGAGGCGGGACGCTATCTCTTGATGGGGGACCCCCGTGATCCGGTGCAGGGTGAACACTTCACGGCAGCGGGGCGGCAGCGCATCGATCCATTCCATGACCCGCAGCAGTTTCCGGCGCGCGTCGATGGCGTCCTCCACCGGCGGGGCGTCGGCCACCGGCACGTCGCCCACCTTATAAGTCCCGGCGTCCTGCCATTCCTGGTCGCGGTGCGCGCGGCGGCGGGCGGCCCGGGCGCGGTCGTTGGCCAGGTTGTAGGCCGCCTTATAAAGAAAGGCGCGCGGCTCAGGCACCGCTTCGGGCAATTCGGCGGACTGCAGGCGTAGGTAGAGGTCCTGGTAAACGTCCTCGGCGGCCGCGGCGTCGCTCAGCCGGGCCGTGAGGAAGCGTATGAGATCGGCGCGCAAAGCCAGATAGGCGCCGAGCAGGTCGTCGCGGGCGGGCATGGTCAACATTTAGCCTATTCGCGGCCCGCGACCAACTCATAGGCCCCGGCACGTCAAAAATCCGTCACGGCGGGGTAGGGGCGGGGCGCACGCGCGGCGTCCCAATCCCAGAGCCAGGAACGGCGGGCCGGAAGAGCCCGCCCTTCCCCGGACGGGGGTTATGGATGAATAGCTTTGTTCAGGCGCAGGCCATCGCGCCGCGCGCCGATGTTTTCTCCGATTTTCTCGCGGCCCTGGTGGGGGTTCTCA
>CANJOI010000281.1 GCA_947475365.1 Fidelibacterota bacterium
AAGCGCTGTGCACGGCTGATCTGATTGGCGATCTTGATATCGTAAGTTTCGAGGGCTGGACCGCTGCCGTTTGGCGGCGCCCCGGTCCGGGAAATGATCCACCCCGTGACATGACCCACCAGTGGCGCGGCATCTCGATATACCGTGAAATTGGTCAGGAGATTGATGTGATCCTTGAAGGGGACAAGAGATTGGATTTCCTCCGGGAAGTCGAAATCCTTGCCGAATTTCTTCGGCACGAAAATCGAACGGTTCATGCCAAGGCCCCAACTCCACAGGCCGAATCGCACCGGCAGAGGTTTACCGTCGGCGAGAGCGGTGCCGTTGCCGTTCAAGAAACAATCCAGCAGCGGCAATGCGACCGTAACCGCGCCACCATCCAACATGCCGCGCAGTAGCCGGCGCCGTGAGAAACCGTTCATCATCATTCCTCTCCTTAAATCAGGGATTTGAGGCAACTTTTCCAGGCAAAGAAACCGCGGCCGCCCTTTCAGGCGCCGGTGACGGGCTGGATTCTTTGACCTCGGAGAAAGTGGGACTCATCGCAATCGCTCGCAGCAAGGGTCGCAGGCGGTACCCGCTACCGGAAAAGCTCTTATTCAATTGTTCAAGCGTCGATTCTGTCGACGCCGGCACCGCCCCAGCGGTCGCATAGCTAAAGGCCCGGCGCACTAAACAGGTCGGCAGGGCCGGAGTGTCGTGAAGAACCCGACCCAACCCCTCAATGTCAGCGTAAGAGCTATTGTCAATTTTGCCGCTGCTGTTGATCGGCGCATCATTTTCGGTTTCGCGATATCGACCGGCGCCGTCAAAATTCTCAAAGGCGAGGCCGATGGGATCCATGATCTTGTGGCAACCGGCGCAGACCGGGTTCTTGAGATGGAAGTCGATCCGTTCCCGCGCCGTGCGAAGGCTTGGGTCCGGATTTTCAACCGCCGAGAAATCAACATTGGGCGGCGGCGCCGGAACCTTCTGGCAGAGAATCAGTTCGCGCAGCGCCTTGCCTCGCAATGTGGCGGAGCTTCGGGTCCCCTGAGAGTTCAGCGCCAGGAAGCTCGCTTGTGTCAGAATTCCAGCACGGTGGGCCTCGGGCGGGAATTCATACGCTTTCCAGTCACGCGATGCCGGCACGCCGTAGAGAATTCCCAACGACGCCGAAATGAATGTCTTACGCGTCGTATAAAGGTCCCTGTAGTCCTCGTCTCTTGTCAGCAGTTGGTCGACGATGGTCCGCAGCGTTTGTTCACGCGCCTCACCGGCTACACCAGCCAGGAAATAGGGGTATTTCGCGGCATCTTTGGTGACCGTCTCCAGGCCCTCCAAACCGAACATGTCGTCGAAAAACGAGCGCACGCCCTCTTTTAACCGGGCGCTGGCAAGCATCTCATCAACAATGCGTGCGCGCTTTTTTTCATTGAAGAGATCACCGCGGTTCGCCGCCGCGAGCAATTTCGGACCGGGCGCCGCATTCCACAAAAACAGGCTTAAGCGGGAGGCCTGTGAATATGCGTCCAGGCGCATATGACCGGGGCGCTTTGGATCCGGCTCTTCGCTTTCAGCGACATAAAGCACGCCGGGGCTCAGAAGCACGCTCTCCAGGACCACCTGCATGCCGGCGTAAAAGTCATGGAGGCTATTCGCCGCGGCTCCCGCCTCATCGATCAGTCTCGCGACGTGCTCTTTAGGGGGGGGCACAAAGTACAGATTATCAATGACACGGTTCAGGAACTTACCGGCACAAGCGGCATCGGCCGCATCCTCGGCTGCCGGCTTACAGGGAAACAGCGTTTCTCGCCGCCGGGGATCGACGACCTGTGCCGACACCAGGCCGGCAATTTTCTGGTAGGTCTCGACCTGCGCGTCACTTACGCCGGCGAGCGAAGTGCCCGCCATCAGCAAGCCGTCCGTCCGAGGGACCGGCGCGAATTTGACGTTGAATCTAATGTCGGGGCCGAAAAAATACTGAATCGTGTTGATGTACTGTTGCGTGGTCAGGAGCCGCAAATGCTTTTGCATTCCGGGTTCTTCCGCGCGGCCGGGATTGGGGGCGCCCACCGCGATGCCGAGAAAGGTCGCCGCCAACAGCATCGGCCGAAGAGCCGATAGAGCGCCCTTTCGTTGAGTTAATCCCTTACCAAGCACCACGCTTTACTCCCTTTGTGCGCCACTATCCGCTTTACGGACAGAAACAAAACCACCGCCTCTACGTCTTCGCCTACTGCCCGCTTTCGGCAACATGATTGGGATGGGCGCTCGTCTCCACGCTCGCAACATTCTTCTCGGGGAAAACGAGGTGCACCCGAACGCCCTTAATCTCCAAGGCGCTTGAAATCGCCGTGTTCGCCCCCGTCTCCGGATCGGGATACGCGTCGGCCAGGCGGCGCAGAACTTTGTATAAGGATCCCCCCGCCAGCTTCCCGTAGCTGATCTGATGAGAGCCGTAGCGCTTGATCATGGCGCGATAACCGGCCTCCACATCGAGATAGCCGCCGACGACGCCCTCCATCTTTTCCGCTGTCAGCTTCAGTTCGAAACGCGCGTCGCGCATGAATTCTACTGATGCGTCCGTATGGTTTTCGTTCGGCCAAACGAAATCGGCGGGCTGGGTTGTAATCAGCACACCATTCACGATCTTGGCCTTGGACTTCTGAATGAACTCCTTGCCATACACCAGATCGGCGCGCTGGACCGAGTCCGCCTGAAAGTCTCCCTTCGCGTCCCCGACCAACGGGTCGAGGCCGCGATACGTGGTGACCGTTACGTCATCGTCGTTTTCAAGGCTATCGACCTCGGTCAATTCGACGATGGAGCGGTTGAACTGCTTGGCCTCCAAATACTCCTCGTAGAACAGGAGCTGCGACGACCCTACGCGGTAGCTCGCGATGCAGCCGACGGCGCGATAGAACTGGTTGTCGATGCCGGGCGTGCCGTCGGGCGAGGTGAAATCGGAGGGCTTCACCTTGCCGTCAAGGTTGATGCCATAGCTGATCTTGCCCTTCACTTCGGGAAACGGGAATTTATCGGGCGTGGTATTCGGCCACCAAACCTCGGCTTCGCGCGCGAGGCTGGTCCCGGCTAATGGCCACCTCGTACCGTCTGCCTTCTTGCCGTCTGTCTGAGGAAACAGGGCTGCGAACTGTTCACGGGGGCCATAGTCATTGAGCCCATCGGGACATTCCGCGTTGGTGTTCTTCCCGTCCTTGTCCTTCGCCTCATAGACTGCCTCTTGGCGTTCGGTCAAAACATAGGCGACCGTGCGGCCCGGCGGGGTGGCGCCTACGGAACGGGCTTGCGGCGCAGCCTCACTCGCACCTATGGCCGAGGAGACGCCGCTCAATGCCGCAATGGCAAATCCGGCGATGGCCGTCTGGCGGAGCCACATCTTTCGCGATGTCGGTTGCTGTGTCTTCACGCGCCGCTCCCCTTGTTCATGCATCTGCCCAAACCTCTCCGTTCGTTGCTAGCGCCCGGCGTTTCTGCCGAGGTTCGCGTCACGCGAATCGGAAATGTCGCGATAAACGATCGCCATATATCCGTTGTGTCCAGCGTTACCTTCGCCCCATCCATTCGCGTTGATGTCGGTCGGTTTACGATCGCCATAGCCCTTGTATCCGGCGAAGGTGTAAATCGGCCGGTTGCGGAAGGTCCAGACGTTGAGCGCACCCGGGGCATTGGCGGTTGTCCGCTTCCCGGTTTTCGGATCGATAAACGTCGTGCCCCAGGCCTGGTTGCTGCCTTTGACGCCCGCGGGGGCGATGACATACGGGAACGTCTTCAAGCAGCGCTCCGGATCACCACCGCCGCACACTGCTAAGCGGTATAGCTGCGGAGACTCCGGCGTGTCACAGGTGAGCTGATCGCTCCCATCGTCGGTGCAAATGTAGCGGTAGATGGTCATGCCCTTGGAATCGCCGAGAACCATTCCAACGGAGGTCGGCTTCAAGGCAAAGCCCTTGGGAAGGGCGGGCGCCATTTGGGTATAAATGTTGTGCCAGCCAGGCGTGTCGCTCCCATCGAGGGATCCCAACTTCATATCCGCGGGATGCTCGTAGACCGGGCGGCCGCGGAACGCCCATTGCAGCACACCCGGCGTGCGCTCAAAGGTCGTCCAATCGTCGCCGACGCGCGTCGCCAAGGATGGAGCGAGGACCGGCGACCACTCGCCAAGGCACGCGTCTTTACAATTTGATTTGTTACGACCGTCGCGGTCGTAAGTGTAGACGGACGCCCCCCCGCGCAACGTGACAAGCCTTCCCGCCATCGTCGTAACAACATTAAACTGGCCGGGAACATTTGATTCCGGGCCTACCGGAATCCGTACCGCGCTGCCCTCGCCTATGCCGGGAAGGTTGGTCCCGCCTAATACGTCGCCGGGCTGCTTGTCCAGGGCGGAGGTGTACAATGCACGCCTATCGTAGGCCCACTGCATACGCCCATCGGGCCGCTTAAGCACCGTCCACTTTCCGACC
>CANJOI010000282.1 GCA_947475365.1 Fidelibacterota bacterium
ACATAGCGCCCCGATTTGAAGTGGGCTCTTATACGTACTGGCGCAGCCTGATGGGATGGAGATGAAAGGTTTTCAGCGTGCGGCCGTGAGCGGCGCGAAAGTACTGTTCTGGTTCGCGGCTTTTGTTGTCATCGCGCTGGCGGTCATTGCCGGCGCCGGGCGGTTCGCCGATTGGCGGGCGCTGCCGGAAATCGATGGCACCATCACAGCCAAGGGGCTGCTGGCGCCCGTGACCATTGGCCGCGACGCCCATGGGATTCCGCTTATCACCGCCGCGTCGGAGGACGACGCCTATTTCGCCCTGGGCTATGTGCATGCCCAGGACCGTCTGTTTGAAATGGAGATGATGCGCCGCCAAGGCCAGGGGCGCCTCGCGGAACTGGTGGGCCAGCCCGGCATCGCGCCCGACCGATTCATGCTCACCCTCGGCGTCTACCGCCGCGCGGCGGCCGATTTCGAGGTGCTGGACGAACCCACGCGCCGCGCCTTTGCGCGGTATGCCGCGGGCGTGAACGCCTGGCTGGACGAGCGCCATCCCCTTCCGGTGGAATTCGCCATCCTCCAAACCCGGCCGGAGCCCTGGCAGCCCGCGGACTCGCTGGTGTGGCAGAAACTCATGGGCCTGCAGCTTTCCAGCAACTGGGATCGTGAACTGGCGCAAGCCGCACTGGTCGCCAAACTGGGGCCGGCCGCCGCCGCGCTCGATACCGATCCTCGCCCGGATGACGCGGTGACGGTGTCGCAGGCACAGGAGCCGCCATTCGCCGGTCTGCGCTTGGCGGAGCTCAGGAAAGTAATGACGGCGGTGGTGCAGCCCAACAGCGCCTCCAATGTCTGGACCATCGCCGGCAACCGCACCAAGACCGGCAAGCCCATCCTCGCCAACGACCCGCATCTCAACTTCCAGACACCGAGCATCTGGTACTTCGTCGGCATCGACACGCCGACCCTCAGGATGTTCGGCGCCACCATTCCCGGCGTGCCGCTGCAGATCGTCGGGCACAACGAGCATGTCGCCTGGGGCCTGACCACCACCGAGGGCGACACAAGCGACCTGTTCATCGAACAAGCCAGTGGCGCCAGCTCCTACGTCACGCCCGACGGGCCAGCGCCTTTCATTATCCGCGCTGAAACCATCAGGCCGCGCTTCAACGCGCCCATCCCCCTGACCGTGCGGGAAACGCGTCACGGTCCTGTGGTGAGCGACCTCCTGAGCGCGGAACCCGGCGCGGCACATTACGCGCGCGAGCAGCAGGTCCTGGCGTTGTCCGCCGCGCTGCTGGCGCCCAACGACCGCTCCGCCCAGGCGCTGTATCACCTGAACCACGCCACCGACGTCGTGAGCTTTCGCGCCGCACTGGCGGATTTCCACGCGCCTCACCAGAACATCATGTTCGCCGACACCGCCGGCGGCATCGGCTATGTGGCGGCCGGACGCGTGCCGATCCGCAAGGCGGGCGACGGCACGTTGCCGGCGCGCGGGTGGGACGGCGAGCAGGATTGGACCGGCTGGATTCCCTTCGATGAACTGCCGCAGTCCCTCAACCCCGCGGCGGGTGTACTGATCAACGCCAACAACAAGATGGTGCCCGAGGGCTATCCCCACCTGATCGCCGCCCATTGGCCGGAAGCCTACCGCGCCAACCGCATCCGGGAGGTGATCGCGGCCGCACCGCAGGCCTCCGTCGATAGCACCATCGCCCTGCAGCAGGACGTGGTGTCGCTGATGGCGCGCGATCTCCTGCCGGTGCTCATGGCCCACACCGCCGGCGTCCAGGACAGGAAACTGCTCGACCGCCTCAAGACCTGGGACGGCGCCGCGGCGCGCGAGAAATGGGAGCCGCTGGTGTTCGCGGTGTGGATGGAGCGCGTGAAGCGGCGCGTCTTCGCCGATGAGTTGGGAGAGCTATATCCGGAGTTCGGCGGCGCGCGGCCGCTGGTGATTCGCCAGGCGCTTGCTGGCGAAGCGGAGTGGTGCGACGACAAAACCACCGCCCCCAGGGAAACCTGCGACCAGATGGTGTCCGCCGCCTGGAACGACACCCTCGCCTGGCTGAAGGAACACCGCCTCTCCAATGTCGATAAGGCGCGGTGGGGCAACTTCCACCGGGCCCGCTTCCCGCATCTGATGTTCGGCAACTTCCCGCTCATTGGCGGCTTGGGCGCGCTGACCATCGCCACGCCGGGTGATAGCTACACCGTCAACCGCGGCACCTTCCTCTCGCCTTCGTCCCGGGCGCCGTTCCGGCATGTGCACGGCGCGTCCTTGCGGGCGGTCTATGACCTGGCGGACCTGGCGGGCTCGAAATTCGCCCTGCCCGGCGGCCAATCGGGACAAATGTCCTCACGCCATTACGGCGACCTGCTGAAAGAGTGGCGCGACGGGCGGTACTTCACCCAGCCCACCCCCGCCACAATTGTGAACCGCCTCACGCTAAATCCCCCTGAGAACCCCTCCTGAAACAGGGGTTTCTTAACGTTGCGGTGACACTCTGTGCCAGAATCGGGCCCCTCTGCCTCTTGTGGGGCGCGTCTTGTGGGCGAAAACACCCCGGACTAGATTGTTCGCGCTGGGGTTTCGGGGAATAGAACGTCATGGCTGAACGGCCGGATTTTGGGGGCAGCGGCAGCGATAAGGCCCCCATCATCATCAAGCGCGTCAAGAAAGGCGAGCACGCCCACCACGGCGGCGCCTGGAAAGTCGCCTACGCCGACTTCGTGACCGCGATGATGGCGTTCTTTCTCCTGCTCTGGCTGCTCAACGCCGTGACCGAGCAGCAGCTCAACGGCGTCGCCGATTACTTCACGCCCATCGCCGCGTCCACCCGCGAAAGCGGCGCCGGCGGCATGCTCGGTGGCCAAACCATCGGTGAAGGCGCGTCGGAATCGCGCACCGGCTCGACCGCCGCGGTCGTGCTGCCGCCGCCGTCCATCGGCTCCGGCGGCTCGGACATGACCGATCCGCAGCAGTCGCCGCAGGCCACGGAAGAAGCGGTGAAGGCGGCCCAGGAAGCCAAGGACCAGAAAGACTTCCAGCAGGTCACCCAGGAACTCAAGGACACCATCAGCGGCGTGCCGGATCTGGCGCCCCTCGCCTCCAGCCTCATGGTCGACCAGACCCCGGAAGGCGTGCGTATCCAGATCATGGACCAGGACAAGGTCGACATGTTCCAGCCGGGCAGCGCCAACCTGCTGCCGCGCAGCAAGGAATTGCTGGCCCAGGTGGCGAAGGTGATCAAGAAGATGCCCAACAAGGTCAAGATCACCGGCCACACCGATCCGTCTACGGCGGTCGATCCGCAGGGCTACACCAATTGGGAATTGTCCTCCGACCGCGCGCTCGCCACCCGCCGCGCGCTCCTGGACGGCGGCCTCGACGACCGTCAGGTCGCCGACATCTCCGGTGTGTCCGACCGCCAGCCGGTGGACGCCAAGCTTCCCCGCAGCCCGCGCAACCGCCGTGTTTCCATCGTCCTGCTGCGGGGCGAGAACCTGAAGGGCAACGAATTCGACCGCCTGCCCAACTTCCTGGAAAAGGGCGGCCTGCCCCAGCCGCTGAATTCGGCCGTCGGCGAAACCTTGCAGCCGCCGCCCGCGAAGCCGTAACGCCGTAGTCGGACATATATTTCAGGCGGGCGATGCAAGCGGTTACAGGAATCGGCCGTGCGTAGTCCCGTGTACTTGCTAGCGGGCCGCCGGAGCGCCATTCTATAATAAGACGTGCCCGTGGCGGTCATGGGCGCCGAACCTGAGCCTCATGGACCAGACCCCGCTCAAACGGCCGCAGTTCTTCTTCACCACGGCGCCCCTGCCGTGCCCCTACCTGCCTGACCGGCTGGAACGCAAACTGGTGACGGAACTTTCAGGCCCCGGCGCGGAAAGCCTGCACGAGGCCCTCGCCCGCTCCGGTTTCCGCCGCAGCCATTCCATCGCCTACGCCCCCGCCTGCCCCGGCTGCAAAGCCTGCGTGCCGGTGCGCGTGGTGGTGCCGGAGTTCTCCCGCCAGCGCACCCTCGCCCGCACCTGGAAACAGAACCAGGACCTGGTGGCCATCAAGGTGCCGGCCCGCGCCACCACCGAGCAGTACGAACTGTTCGCGCGCTACCAGCAATCGCGCCACGCCGGCAGCGACATGGCGCTGATGGGTTTCTACGAATACAGCGCCATGGTCGAGGACAGCCCCATCGACACCTTCATGGTCGAATTCCGCGACCGCACCGGCGCGCTGATCGCGGTGTGCCTCACTGACCGCACCAGCGACGGCCTGTCGGCGGTCTACAGCTTCTTCGAAACGGAATCGACGCGCACCGGCCTCGGCAACTACGTGGTGCTGTGGCTCATCGACCAGTGCCAACGCCTCGGCCCGCCCTACGTCTATTTGGGCTACTGGATCGCCGACAGCGCCAAGATGGCCTACAAGGCCCGCTTCCAGCCGCT
>CANJOI010000283.1 GCA_947475365.1 Fidelibacterota bacterium
CCATCACCAGGGCCCAGTAGGTCTTTTGCATATCGCGGCCTTGGAAGGCCTTGGCGAGGCGGCCGGCCGCGGCCACCGTGCGCGCCACCACCATCACGCCCGAAGTGTCGCGGTCCAGCCGGTGCACCAGGCGCGGGCGGTCTTCCATGCCGAACTTCAGCGCATCCAGCATGCCGTCGAGATGGCGCGCCGTTCCGGTGCCGCCCTGCACGGCAAGACCCGGCGGCTTGTTGAGGGCGATCAGCTCGTCGTCCTTGTAGAGCACCATGGCCTGCACCTCGGCGGCGTCGCGGGCCGAGACCGGCTTGCCCTTCTTGGCCGGCGCCGCGTCCATGGCGTCGAGCGGCGGGACGCGGACGATCTGGCCCGCGTTCAGGCGCTGGTTGGCCTTGGCGCGGCCGCCATCGACGCGGATTTGCCCGGTCCGGAGCATCTTCTCCAGGCGCCCGTGCTTGAGGTGCGGGTAGTGGCGCTTGAACCAGCGGTCCAGACGCGCGTCGGCGTCGTCTTTCGCCACCGGGATATTCATCACGCCAGTCATGGTTCGCCGTCTTCAGGTAAGTTTCCGGCCTTCTTCTCGCGCAAGCGCTGCCAATAGGCCAGCCGTTTGTTGATCTCGCGCTCGAACCCCCGCTCCACGGGCCGGTAGAACTGCTGCCGCTCCATGCCGTCGGGGAAGTAGTTCTTGCCCGAGAAACCCTCTGCTTCGTAATGGTCATAGGCGTAGCCCTTGCCGTAACCGATGTCCTTCATCAGCCGCGTGGGGGCATTCAGGATATGCATGGGAGGGGCCAGCGAACCGGTGGTCTTAGCGGCGGCTTTGGCCTCACCGTGGGCCACGTAAGCCGCATTGGATTTGGGCGCGGTGCCCAGGTAGATCACCAGCATGGCGATGGCCAAGTCACCCTCCGGCGATCCTAAGCGGTCGTAGGTCTCCCAGGTGGCGATGGCCGTCTGCAGCGCCTGGGGGTCGGCCATGCCGATATCCTCGGCGGCGAAGCGCGTGAGGCGGCGCAGGAGGTAGATGGGGTCCTCGCCGCCGTCGAGCATGCGGCTCACCCAGTAGAGCGCGGCGTCGGGGTCTGAGCCGCGCAACGACTTGTGCACGGCGCTGATGAGATTGTAGTGCCCTTCGCGGTCCTTGTCGTAGACCGGTGCGCGGCGCTGCACGAGCTTGAGCATGCCGGCGGTATCAAGGGGAGCACCGGGGGGCGCCAGGTTGAACAGCTCTTCCGCCAGCGACAGAATGTGCCGTCCGTCGCCATCGGCCATGGCGCGCAAGGACGCGCGTGCGTCATCGGTGACGGGCAACGGGCGTTCCATTCCGGATTCCGCGCGCGTGAGCAATTTGTCGAGCGCGGCATCATCAAGGCGCCGCAGCACGAACACCTGGCAGCGCGACAAGAGCGCGGCATTCAGCTCAAACGACGGGTTCTCGGTGGTGGCGCCCACCAGGATGATGGTGCCGTCCTCCACATAGGGCAGGAAGCCGTCCTGCTGCGAGCGGTTGAAGCGGTGGATCTCGTCCACGAACAACAACGTCCCCTGCCCCATCTGGCGGCGCTTCTGCGCGGCGTCGAAAATCTTGCGCAGATCGGCGACACCCGAGAACACCGCCGACAGCGGCTGGAACGCGAGGTCCGTACCTTTGGCCAGCAGACGGGCGATGGTGGTTTTGCCGCAGCCCGGCGGGCCCCACAGCACCATGGACGATAGGCGCTTGGCCGCGACCATGCGGCCCAGGGGGCCTTCGGGACCAAGCAAGTGGTCCTGGCCGACGACCTCCGCGAGAGTTTGCGGCCGCAGGCGGTCCGCGAGCGGCTGGTTTACCTTCGGGCCTTTTCCGGGCGGGGGTTCGGCAGGGCCGAAAAGGTCGCTCACCCGGCGATCCGGAACGGCAGGATCTGGCCGCCGCGATTGACCGTGAAGATCCACCCTTGCGCGGGCACCGACAGAATCTGCACCAGGTCATCCACCGATTTCACCGGCTTGTCGTTGATGGTGAGGATCAGGTCGCCCGGCTGCAGCCCGACGTTCTGGGCAATAGAGCGCGGCATGACGTCCGTGAGGATCACACCGGGCTCCAGGTACTCCTTGCTGAGCTCGTCAGCGAGCGCGGGGTTGAAATTGGCGGCCGTGGCGCCAGCGAACGGCTGGCGGCCCGAGAGCTGGGTCTTCTTGCGCGCCGGCAGATCGGGCGGCGCCGCGAGCGGAAGCTGCGCCGTACGCTCGGCTCCCGCGCGCAACGTGCCGATGGCCGCCTGCCCTCCGATCGGGAGGCTCGCGATCATGTAGCGCAATTCCTCGATGTCGTGGACTTCACGGCCGTTGACCGAGCGCACGATATCGCCCACCGCGAGGCCGGCCGTGGCGGCGGGGCCGCGCGGGATGACGCGGTCGATCACCACGCCCGAAGGACGATTGAGCGCGAGATTCTTGGCGAGGTCGGGTGTGATGGTCTTGCCCGAGGCGCCGAGCCAGGCGCGCACCGCATGCCCTTCCTTGAGGATGCTGGTAAGCACCGTACGCGCCATATTGGAAGGGATCGCGAAGCCGATGCCGATATTGCCGCCGGTCCGTGAATAGATCGCGGTGTTGATACCGATCAGGCGGCCATCGGAGGTGATCAGCGCACCCCCTGAGTTGCCGGGATTGATGGCGGCGTCGGTCTGGATGAATGACTGAAGGTCGGAGGCGCCCACACCGGTGCGCGCGAGGCCCGAGACGATCCCTGAGGTCACCGTCTGGCCGACGCCGAAGGGATTACCGATGGCCAGCACCATGTCGCCGACTTCGCTGTCGTCGGAGTTGGCGAGGTCGAGGGACGGCAGCGGCTCCTTGACGTCCAGGAGCTGGAGAACCGCGAGATCGGAGTGCTCGTCCTTGCCGATGATCTTGGCTTCGAATTCGCGGCGGTCGGAGAGCACGACCGTGATCTGGTCGGCGTCGCCCGCCACATGGTTGTTGGTGATGACGACGCCCGAGGCCCGCACGATCACGCCGGACCCCAACGAGTTCTGCACGCGCTCACGCTGAAACCCGCCCAGGCCCTCGCCGAAGAACCGGCGGAAGAACGGATCGTCCAGCAGCAGAGGCGTCTGATTCTGCACCAGCTTGCGGGTGTAGATATTGACCACGGCGGGCGTGGCCTTTTTGACCACGGGCGCGAAGGTGAGCGTCACCTGCTCACGCGTGACGGGGATTTTTTGCTCGGCCGCGGAGAGGCTCGCGCAGAAGCCAATCAAGCCGATCAGAGCGAGCGCAAAAACGTTACGTGTCATGGACTCTGGGAACTGGGCCTTGAGGGCATACAACGGCCGCCCCTGGCAGGAAGGGGAACGCCGGAAAGACTAAGGATGGCGGGTGATTGGCCGGGGGATCAATGGCGATCAGGCCCCGACGCCCTTCCCTTGCAAAAGTCTAATGATCCGCCCCCACGGCGAAGCGGACGCCGGAAAGCAAAAAGGGCGGTCTTGAAGACCGCCCTTTTCACGAGACTTGTACGACGCGCTGTTATTGGCCTTCGGCCGGCGCGGCGATTTCGGGCTTCGGGCCGGAGTCCTGGCCCTTGGCCGTCACATCGCGGTCCACCAGTTCGATCACGCCCATGGGGGCGGCGTCGCCGTAGCGGAAGCCGGCCTTGAGGACGCGGGTATAGCCGCCGTTGCGGGTCTTGTAACGCTCGGCCAGGGTCGAGAACAGCTTGGCCACCACGGCGTCATCACGCAGGACAGCGGCGGCCTGGCGGCGATGATGCAGCGTGCCGTGCTTGCCCAGGGAAATGAGCTTCTCGACATACGGACGCAGGTCTTTCGCCTTCGGGAGCGTGGTCTTGATCTGCTCGTGCTTCAGAAGCGCGTTGGCGAGGTTCGCCATCAGGGCGCGGCGATGGCCCTTGGTGCGGTTGAATTTACGACCGCTCAAACCATGACGCATGACTTGGTCCTTCCTTTACCTGGCCCGTCGCAACGGGACCGATTGAACTGCCGCTGTCCACAGAGGTGAAACAGCGGGGCGGGCCGGCATGGCCCCATAGCGTTCCGCCCCGTTGCCGGGGCGGAAGATTTCTAGAACGGCTCTTCGAGCTTCTTGGCCAGCTCTTCGATGTTCTCGGGCGGCCAGTTGGGGATTTCCATGCCGAGATGGAGACCCATCTGGGCGAGGACTTCCTTGATCTCGTTGAGCGACTTGCGGCCGAAGTTCGGCGTGCGCAGCATCTCGGCTTCGGTCTTCTGAACCAGATCGCCGATGTAGATGATGTTGTCGTTCTTGAGACAGTTGGCGGAACGCACCGACAGCTCGAGCTCGTCGACCTTGCGGAGCAGGTTCTTGTTGAACGGCAGTTCGTCTTCGACGCGCTCGGCCAGGGCCTGCTGCGGCTCTTCGAAGTTGATGAACAGCTTGAGCTGGTCCTGGAGGATGCGGGC
>CANJOI010000284.1 GCA_947475365.1 Fidelibacterota bacterium
AGGCGTGGAGATCGACGGCGAGACCACCGGCCTCATCACCTATATGCGTACCGACGGCGTGCAGATGGACCAGGACGCCATCCACTCCGTGCGCGGATTGATCGCGGACCGCTACGGCAAGAAATACGTGCCGGAGCAATTCCGCATCTACAAGTCCAAAGCCAAGAACGCCCAGGAAGCCCACGAAGCCATCCGCCCCACCGACGTGCGCCGCACGCCGGAGATCGTGGCGAAATACGTGAGCGCCGATCAGTTGAAGCTCTATGAGCTGATCTGGAAGCGCACCATGGCCAGCCAGATGGAATCCGCTGTGGTCGACGGCGTGTCGGTGACCGCGTCCACACCCGACGGTCAGACCCAACTGCGCGCCAACGGCTCGACCATCGTGTTCAAGGGCTATCTTGAAGTTTACGACGACACCCCTGCCCCTGTTGCCAAGGACGCGAAGAAGGACGACGGCAAGGACCCCACCGGTGACGAGGAAGAAGAAAGCCTCGGCCGCCTGCTGCCCATCATGACCGAGGGCCAGAAGCTCGACGTTCTGGGCGTCACGCCGGAACAGCATTTCACCCAGCCGCCGCCGCGCTTCTCGGAAGCGAGTCTGGTGAAATCGCTGGAAGAAAAAGGCATCGGCCGCCCCTCCACCTACGCCTCCATCATCCAGGTGCTGCAGGACCGCAAGTACGTGCGCATGGATGGCCGCCGTTTCATCCCGGAAGACCGCGGCCGCGTGGTGATCGCGTTCCTGGAAAGCTTCTTCCTGCGCTATGTGGAATACAACTTCACCGCCGACCTTGAGAACCAGCTGGACGAAATCTCCAGCGGCAACCTCGATTGGAAGCAGGTGCTGGCGGAATTCTGGCGCGACTTCGCCGCCGCCATTGACGGCACCAAGGACCTGACCCGCACCGCCGTCATCGACGCGCTCGACGCGCTGTTGGAGCCGCACCTGTTCCCGGTGCGCGCCGACGGCAGCAACCCGCGCGTCTGCCCGGCCTGCACCGACGGCCGCATCGGCCTGAAGTTCGGCAAGTTCGGCTCGTTCATCGGCTGCTCGCGCTATCCTGAGTGCCGCTACACCCGTCCGCTCGGCGCCCCGGACGGCGCCAACGGACAATTCGTGCTCGACGGACCGAAGGATTTGGGTCCCGATCCCGTCTCTGGATTGAAGGTCACGCTGCGCGTGGGCCCTTACGGCCCCTACGTCCAGCTCGGCGGCGAGGAAATCGCCCCCGCCCCGCCGCCGGCCAAAGTCGAAGCCGAAGACGGCGAAGTGGACCCGAAAGCCAAGAAGAAGAAAAAGAAAGTCGCGCCCAAGGATAAGCCCAAGCGCATGTCGCTGCCCAAGGGCACCGACCCCAATGATGTGGACCTCGCCAAGGCCTTGAAGCTCCTCGCGCTGCCGCGCGAGATCGGCCCCGAGCCCGAGAGCGGCGACATGATCCTCGCCGGCATCGGCCGCTTCGGGCCGTATCTCAAGGTCGGCTCGCGCTACCAGTCGCTGCCCAAGGACGACGATATTCTTGAGATCGGCCTCAACCGCGCCGTGGTGGTGCTGGCCGAAGGCAAGGAACGCCAGGGCAAGCGCGGCGGCGGCGCGGGCGCCAAGACTCTGGGCGAGCATCCCGACGACAAAAAGCCCGTGACCTTGCGCTCCGGCCGTTTCGGCCCATATGTGCAGCATGGCCAGATCCGCGCCACGCTGACCCGCGACTTGGAACCGGACACCGTCACTTTGGACGCCGCTGTTGCTCTGATCGCGGCAAAAGCCGCCAAGGGCGCCGCTCCGGCCAAAGGCAAGAAGGCCACCGCGGAAGCAGCCCCCGCTGCCCCCAAAGCCAAGAAATCCACCGCCGCGAAGGCTGTGAAATCACCCAAGGCGAAGGCAACTCCTGAAGATAAGGGGGCCGCCATCGCCAAAACCCCGAAACCCAAAGCGGGCGCCGCGCGCGCTAAACGCGCGCTACCCTAAAAAGTATGGCGCCCCGCGAAGCAGCTGAATAAAGAAGACACCTATTAAAAAGAAATCATCGGTCCCGAGCCGGGACCAGATCCTCGCTTTTATCCGCGAGTCCAAGACCCAGGTCGACAAGCGCGAAATCGCGCGCGCCTTCGGCATCCGTGGCGCAGACAAGATCAAGCTCAAAGCCATCCTGAAAGACCTCGCCGTCAACGGCGATGTCGAGCGCGGCGACAAGAAACGCGTGGGCATCGGCGTATTGCCGCCCATGACGGTCATCGACATCACCCACACCGACAAGGACGGCGACATGTTCGCCAAACCGGCGGAGTGGAATTCCGACGCGGCACCCCCCAAAATCCTGGTCATCCTGCCCAAGCGCGGCGGCCCCAAACGCGGCCGGGAACGGCCCCTCACCGTGGGCGTCGGCGACCGAGTGCTGGCGCGTATCGCACCCGCCGGCGACGACACGTATGAAGCCCGGCCCATGAAGCGCCTGGCCGCGGCGCCCCAGAGCATGATCGGGGTGTTCGAGGTCAACAAGGACGGCGGCGGTTACCTGCGCCCGGTCGACAAGCGTATCCGTGACACCGTCGCCATTCCCGCCAAAGACACACTGGGCGCCAAGCAAGGCGACCTGCTCGCGGTACAGATCACCGACCAGCCGCGCCACGGCCCGTGGCGGGCGAAGGTGACCGAGTGCCTGGGCCGCATCGACGCGCCCAAGCATTTGTCGCTGATCGCCATCCACGCCCACGGCCTGCCCCATGTGTTCAGCGACGAGGCGCAAGGCCAGGCCAAGGCCGCCCAAGGCGCGACGCTGGGAGACCGCGTCGATCTGCGCCAGATCCCGCTGGTCACCATCGACGGCGAAGACGCCCGCGATTTCGACGACGCGGTGTTCGCCGAGCCGGACACGGACGAGAAGAACCCCGGCGGCTGGCACATTCTCGTCGCCATCGCCGATGTCGCCTGGTACGTGCGCACCGGCGACGCGCTCGACCGCGACGCTTACGCGCGCGGCAACTCGGTCTACTTCCCCGACCGGGTGGTGCCCATGCTGCCGGAGGAACTCTCCAACGGCTGGTGCTCGCTGAAACCCCACGAGGACCGGCCGTGCCTGGCCGCCCATATGTGGCTCGACGCCCACGGCAGGGTGCTGCGCCACCAGATCATCCGCGGCCTCATGCGCTCCGCCGCGCGCCTGACCTATGACCAGGTGCAGAAGGCCAAGGACGGCCACACCGACGACGTGACCGCGTCCCTCATGAAAGACGTGATCGAGCCGCTCTACGGCGCCTACCGGGCGCTGGATGAGGCGCGCGCCAAACGCGGCACGCTGGAACTGGACATCACCGAGCGCAAGATCATCGTCGACCACGACGGCCATATCACGGGCGTTGTCCCCCGGGCGCGCTATGATTCCCACAAGCTGATCGAGGAATTCATGATCGCCGCCAACGTGGCGGCGGCGGAAACCCTGGCGGCCTCGGCCTACCCTGCCGTCTACCGCATCCACGACCGCCCTGACCCGGAACGCGTCGATGCGCTGCGCGAGGCGCTGGGCACGCTCAACATCTCTGTCGCCAACGCCGATGCGCTCAAGCCGCAGGATTTCAATAAAATCCTCAGCCAGGTGCGCGGAACGCCCAACGAGAACCTGGTGAACACGCTGGTGCTGCGCACCCAATCCCAGGCGCTCTACAGCAAGGACAACATCGGCCATTTCGGGCTGGGCTTGCGCAAATACGCCCACTTCACCTCGCCGATCCGGCGTTATTCGGACCTCTTGGTCCATCGCGCGCTGGTCGCCGCCAAGAAACTGGGCGAAGGCGGCTGGTCGGCCAACCACGACCCTAACCTCGACCCCATCACCGAGCATATCTCCGCCACCGAGCGCCGCGCGGCCATGGCCGAACGCCAGACCGTGGACCGCTTCACCGCCGCCTTCCTGGCCACCAAGACCGGGGCCGTGTTCCGGGGCCGCGTCTCGGGTGTGTCGCGGTTCGGGATCTTCGTGAACCTGGAAGCCACCGGCGCCGACGGCATCCTGCCCATGCGCGGGCTCCCGCAGGACTTCTATGACCTGGACGAACGCAACCACCTGTTGGTGGGCCGCCGCCACGGCCTGACCCTTCGCACCGGCGATATCATCGATGTGCGCTTGCGAGAAACCAACGACGTGGCCGGCAGTATTGTTTTTGAATATGTAGATCGCGCGGATAAGATAATGCGTCCTGGGGAGGGCGATAGAAGTGGCAAAGGCGGGGGCCTGCCACCTCGACCTAACTCCAAGGGCAAGTTCAAGGAACGCTCTCGGAAACATCGCCGCAGATGAAGCCCCTCGCCCGTTCGATCCTCGCCAGCACCGCACTCCTCGCACTCACCGCCTGCGCCGACGGGCCGCAGCAGCGCATCTCCGCCGACAGCCGCCGCCTGCAGCC
>CANJOI010000285.1 GCA_947475365.1 Fidelibacterota bacterium
CATTTCTGGAGCTATCGTCGCTCGCCGCCAACATGGCCTACAACGGCGAAGCGCCGGGGGCCTCGGTGATTACAGGCATCGGCATCGTCTCGGGCCGTGAAGTGATGATCAACGCCGGGGATTCGACGGTGAAGGGCGGGGCCTGGTATCCGCTCACGGTACAGAAGATCGTGCGCTGCCTGGACATCGCCATCGAGAACCACCTGCCGGTGGTGCATGTGTGCGATTCCGCCGGCGCGCAGCTGCAATTGCAGTCGGAAGTGTTCCCGGACAAGTACATGG
The DNA here is from genome assembly GCA_947475365.1 of Fidelibacterota bacterium. GTDB lineage: Bacteria > Pseudomonadota > Alphaproteobacteria > Rhodospirillales > Rhodospirillaceae > SHVO01. The sequence continues at coordinate 283 of CANJOI010000285.1, forward strand.
CGGGGCGTATTTTCCGCAATCAGGCCGTGCTGTCGAAAATGGGCATCAAGCAGGTTTCGCTGGTGATGGGCCATTGCACCGCCGGCGGCGCCTATATCCCGGCCATGAGCGACTACAGCGTGATCGTGCGCGGCACCGGCGGCGTGTTCCTGGGAGGTCCGCCCCTGGTGAAGGCCGCCACCGGCCAGGTCATGACGGCGGATGAGATCGGCGGCGCCGATCTTCACACCCAGCTCTCGGGCACGGTCGACTATGCAGCCGACACCGAGGACCAGGCCATCGCCATGGGCCGCGAGATCATCGCCCAGTTCCAGGACAAGCCCAAGGCGCGCAGCAAAATCGGCCTCGGCCAGGCGCCGCTCTACGACCCGGACGAGCTCTACGGCATCATCCCCGACGACATCAAAAAGAGCTTCGACATCCGCGAGGTCATCGCCCGCGTGGTCGACGGTTCGCGCTTCCATGAATATAAGCCCGACTACGGCACGACGCTGGTCACGGGTTATGCCGAGATCTGGGGCTTTCAGGTGGGGATCATCGCCAACAACGGCATCCTGTTCAACGACAGCACCAAAAAGGCGGCGCACTTCATCGAGCTGTGCAACCAGAACAACACGCCGATCCTTTTCCTGCAGAACATCACCGGCTACATGGTGGGGCGCGACTATGAAATCGCCGGCATCACCAAGGACGGCGCCAAGATGATCATGGCCCAGGTCGCGAGCCATGTGCCGAAGATCACCGTCATGTGCCACGCGTCCTACGGCGCGGGAAATTACGGCATGTGCGGGCGCGCCTATGACGGCCGGTTCCTGTTCACCTGGCCCAATCACCAGATCGCGGTCATGGGCAACGAACAAGCCGCGGGGACACTGGTTGACGTGAAGCGCGCCCAGCTCGAGCGCACTGGCGCCAAGGCCGACCAGGCCGTGCTCGACAAAATCCGCGCCGATACCATCAAGGCGTTCGAGACGCAGACCAGCGCCTATTATTCGACGTCACAGCTCTGGGATGACGGTATCATCGACCCCACGGACACGCGTAACGCGCTCGGCATCGCCATCAGCGCGTCGCTGAATGCGCCGTTCGGGCAACCCGGAGCAGGGGTTTACCGGTTCTAGCATCTTTTAGGAGCGGGCCCTTTCCGCCTAGGATACCGGAAGGGGTGTGATCCGGAGACCGCAATGACTGAGACCGACGCCGGCCTGCGTGCCGTCATGGCGAAGATCGCGGACGGCTATGACCTGGTGCCGTACAAGCCCAAGGATAAGGGCAGTCCGGGTCTCGACCCGGCGCTGCTATACGGCATTGCCGGACTCTACGGCGAATTCCCGCTGCGCCGCGATATCGAGGTGCTCGATCTTGGCTGCGGCACCGGCGGCCAGTTGCAGCGTGTCGGCGGACTAACCACCGGCCGGCTGGCCGGCATCGACATCTCGCCCGTCAGCTGCGAGGAAGCGGCCAGAAAATGCGCCGCTCTCGGCGCGCGCTGCACCATCCAGTGCAAAGACCTTTTCGATCTCGACCTCGCGGGCCTCGGGCAGTTCGATCTCATTTATGTCCTGGGTGTGTACTTCGTGGTGCCGCCGCCGGTGCAGGCGCGTCTGATCGAGGTGGTGTCCACCTGCCTCAAGCCCGGGGGCGTCCTTGTCATCAGTTACTATACGGGCGAGGTCTGGCGCCAGTTCGACGCCATGCGGCGCGCCGTCCAGGCGGTGGTCGACCGTAGTGCGCCCGCCGCCGCGCAGATCAAGACCGCGCGCGACTGTGTCCAGGCGATGGCCGCCGATGGCAAAAGCGCAATCCTCGCGCGCCTGGTGGAGCATTCCCGGAAGGGAGGCGAGACCACCTTTTTTCACGAAATGATGGGGGAGGTCCTCGCACAAACCAAGGCGGCAGAGTTGGAAGCCGCGCTGGCGCCTGCCGGAATCCATTTCCTCAACCTGCTGCAACCGGGCCCGGTTCCGTCCACCGATCCCATGGCCCGCGCCGCCGCCGCCGACCGGGTGAGCATGGGCGGATATCTCTACGGGGTCTTCGGCAAATACGACCCCTCCAGGCCGGCCGAATGGACCACGCTCTTCTGGATCACCAATCTGCGGCGCGCCGGTGTTTCCAACGTCGGAATAGCGGTTTTTCAGGACGCCGCCACCGGCGGCCGCGTCGAGGTGGCAAACTCCACCACCGCCGTGGCGCTGGACCTCCTCGCGCGCGGACCGCGGCCGTGGAGCGAGATACTGAACGCCATGGCGGCCACGCCCGCCGGTCTGGCCTACCTCACGTCGGTGAAGCGGGACTTCATCTCTTTCTGGCATCAGGGGCTCCTGACGCCCCTCGCGCAGATTTAGCCCGGTCTATTTTCCCGGGCCGGCAGCCTTGAGTTCGGGAGAGGCGAACAGCTCGATAAAGTTGTCGATGATGTCATCGATAACCTTGAAATCGAGGTGATGGCTGGAGCCGTCGTCATTGCCGTACACGCGGCCATGATGGCCGCTGGCCCAGCGGGCGACCTCGAAGGAGGGCCAGTACAGCGCCTTCAGCGCACGGTTCTGGGTCAGCTGATGCGCGGCGACGCGTAAGGTGGACTTGGAGACGCAATCGGCGATGATCGCCGAGGGAAATTCCGAGGTCGACGCCAGCGGCACCGGCGACAATGACAGTACCACCAGACAGCGCGGATTGAAATCCCGGAGGATCTCCAGGATCTGCGTCACATTGACGACATTCTCCTCGACGGTCGTGGTCCTGAAATCGGCGCTCCGGATCAGGCTCGCCTTGCTGGCGGCGGCATTGCGCGGCATCCGCAAATCGCCGGTCTCGCGGTCGAAGAACGCAGGCGCCACGCCCAGCGTATAGACGAACAGATCGGCTGCGCGCAGCGCATTCACATACTGCTCGCGATTTTCGGCGCCCATGGTCTCGGCGACGATCGCGGTCGTATCATCGACCTCGCCCGCCGCGAGCCAGCGGGCGACGGCGAGATTGGAATAGGTGCTGTTGTGCTCTTCGCCGAACGGGATGTTTGCGACCTTCAGGGGATAGCGCCGGAAGCTGTTGGCCAGATTGCCGGCAAAGCATGAGCCCTGCGTGACGACACCCATGTCCGGGCGCAGAACGAACCCATGGGTATCGTATCCCCGCAGGATGTGGCCGCGCATGAGCTGCTTCATGTCGGTGAAGTCCTGCACGCTCTCGGGCCACCTCACGAATTTCTGCCGGCTTTGCGGTCCGGCAATGGCCCGCGCCATTTCCGCGTGCTCGGCCTTGATCTCGGCGTTGTCCGGGGCGAGCGTCAGGGCCTTATCCATCCAGGCCGCGGCTTCATCCATTTCGTCGAGCCCCACCAACGTGCGGGCCAGCATCAGGGCTAGATCGGCGCTGGGCGGCTGGAGCGCTGCGGCCTTGCGGAGAAATGGCGCGGCCTCGGTGCCGCGTCCCGCCTTGTACAAATTCCGCCCCAGCGCGTAGTTCCCCGGACCGGAGTCCGGGATCAGCTCCACCACGCGCCGGAGATAGGGCTCGGCGCGGCCGTGCCGATACTGGTCGCCATAGGCACGCGCGATCAGGAACGGAATATCCGGCTGCTGCGGGAAGCGGTCGGCGATGGCGGTGAGGCGCTCGACCGCCTGGGCAGGTTGGCGGTTCATGAGGTCGCGCTGGGCGAGGTAGATATACCCCAGGGACTCCTGCGCGCCATGGTCACGGCACAATAGATCGGCCAGGCGGTCAGCCTCGTTCAAATTCCCTTCGCCGGCGGCCTTGCGTAGCGCCTCGGCCAGCTGCTCACGGGCTGATATGCCTGATTCCACCATTACTTCGTAGTATCGCAAAGAGGTTATGGCGCGACAACGGGAAACCCGGTGCAAGAGAGGTTGCGGCGACGATGCCAGAGAAAAAAGGCCGCCCGAACCGGCGGCCTTTTCTGATCTGTCGCGCAGCGCTTCCGCCAGTCTTATTTCACGGCCTGGAGGATGCTCACGTAGTTGGCGACCCCGGCGCCGCCCATGTTGAACAGGCCCGCCAGTTCGGCGTCCTTCACCTGCATGTCGCCGGCTTCGTTGGCGAGCTGC
>CANJOI010000286.1 GCA_947475365.1 Fidelibacterota bacterium
ACCGTCCACCCGAACTGGCGGAAGAACAGCCCGGGCACGCCCGGCATCAAGGCGGTCGGCAGGAACACCACCACCAGGCTCATGGTGGTCGCGATAACCGCCAGCGCGATCTCGTTCACCGCGTCCTCGGTGGCCTTCTCGACCGGCTTGCCCATGTGAACATGACGTTCGACGTTTTCGATCTCGACGATGGCGTCGTCCACCAGGATGCCGACGATCACGGCCAGCGCCAGCAAGGTGAGTGTGTTCAGCGAATATCCCAGCCAGGCGATGGCGGCGAAGGCCGGCAGGATCGACAGCGGCAGGGCCAACGCCGAGATGACGGTCGCCCGCCAGTCGCGCAGGAACATGTACACCACCAGCACCGCCAGCACCGCGCCTTCATACAAGAGGTGCATCGACCCTTCATACTGGTCCACGGTGTATTTCACGTTGTCCGCGATCAGGGTGATCTGCAGCGCGGGGTCGGCCTGGTGCAATTTCTCCACCACGGCCTTCACGCCGTTGGCGGTCTCGACCTCGTCATAGCCGCGCGAGCGGTAGGCGCGAAAGCCGATCACGGGCTTGCCGTTGAGCAGCGCGGCCTGAGAGCGCTCGCCGATGCCGTCAGTGATGGTGGCGACCTCATCAAGCCGCACACTGCGTCCGTTGGCCAGCACGATGGGCAGAGCGGCCAGTTCGGCCGCCTGCGTGACCGTGGCGATGGTGCGCACCGCCTGCTCGGCGCCGCCGATCTGTCCGCGGCCGCCGGAGGCTTCCTGCTGCACCTGGCGCAGCGCGCGGCTGATCTGGCCGGCGGTGATGCCGAGACCGGTGACCTTTACGGGGTCCAACTGAACTTGTACTTCACGCTGGACGCCGCCGATGCGCTCGAACTTGCCGACGCCCGGCACCGCGAGGATGGAGCGGGCGACGGTGTCATCCACGAACCATGACAGTGCTTCTTCATCCATGCGCGTCGAACTGACGGCATAGGCCAGCATGTATTGGCCCATGACGCTGATGGAGCTGATGATCGGCGGCTGCATGTCCGCCGGCAGATCGCCGCGGCTCTGGTCAATGGCGTTCTTGGTTTCGGCCACGGCATCGGACAGGTTCTTGGCCAGCTCAAACTCCACCATGATCGAGACCCGGCCGCTGGTGACCGTGGTGCGCAGATGCTTGAGACCCTGAAGGGTGGAAAGCGAATCCTCCACCCGGCGCGCGATCTCGGTCTCCAACTGGGCGGGCGCCGCGCCCGGCTGGGACAGGGTCACCATCACCGTGGGCAGATCGATATCGGGGAAGTTCTGAATCTGCAGGCGCGAGAAGCCGTAGAGCCCCGCCAGCGCCAGCAGCGCGAACAGCAGGATCGTCGGAACCGGATTGCGGATCGACCAGGTGGCGAAATTCATTAGTGGAGCGCTCCTCTGCTGCTCACCGGCTCGATCACGCGCACCGCGTCGCCATCGTTGAGAAAGCCCGACCCGCGCACGGCCAGGCGGGCGCTGTCGGCAAGGCCGCTGACAATCTCGACCTCCTGGCCTTCGCGCCGGCCCACCTCCACCGCACGCAAGGCCACCTTGGTTGCGCCGTCGGCGCTGGGCGTATCGCCCAGCTCAAGCACATAGTTTCGTCCGTCGCGCAGGACCACAGCCTCCGACGGCACCACCAGCGCCGGCGCGGCGCCGATGGCGATACGGCCCACGGCGTACATGCCGGCGCGGGCTTCGGAGTCCGCCGCGATCTCGGCGTAGACCAGGCCGAGGCGGGAGTCGCTGTTGAGGGTCGGTGACGCCTGGCGCACCACCGCTGTGGCGGTCGCGCCGCTGGGCAGTGCGAGGTTCACGGCCTGGCCGGGCTGGATCTGGGCAATCTGTTTGGCCGACACTTCCCCGCGCCATTCCAGGCGGTTTTGGCGCACCAGGCGGAACAGCTCCTGTCCGGTGTTGGCGACGCTGCCGACGGTGGCGGTGCGGGCACTGATGGCGCCGTCATCGGGCGCGATGACATCGGTGTAGCGGATCTGCAGGCGCTTGGTGTCCAGGAGCGCGCGCGTGGTCTTCACCTGGGTTTCGAGCTGCAGGATATTCTGGTCGCTGATGAAGCCGTTGTTCTTGAGCGTGATGGCGCGTTTGTGGTTGGCGTCTGCCTGTTCGTAATTCGCCTGCGCCAGCGCCTCGTCGGCGCGCAACAGCGCCTGATTGATGCGCGCCAGCACCTGGCCCTTTTTCACCTGGTCGCCGACATTCACCAGCACGTCCGTGATCTGGTAGCCGCTGATCTGCGCGCTGACGATGGCTTCCTGCCAGGGCGCGATAGCGCCCGGCACTTCCAGGGTGGTAGCCCAGGTCGCGCGGCGCGGCGCGGCGGCGGTGACGGTCAGCGACACCGCCGATTTGGCGGCCACGACCGGCGGCTTGGCGGCGCGTGTTTTGACCACAACCCCGCCCGCGATCAGGGCGAGCGAGATCACGGCGCCCGCGATGAAATATTTTTTCCGCCCGGCGGAATGCATGGAAGATCCAATCATTTGAGATTCGCTGTGATTTTTCGGAACAGGTTAAGCAGGGTGTCTTGTTCGGGCGGCGACAATGCGTTCAGGAATTTCTCCATCACCTGCATGTGGCCTTCGCGCACGAGCTTGTAGAATTTGGAGCCCGCGCGGGTGAGCGCCACTTCCACCACGCGGCGGTCGGCCTTCTGGCGGTCGCGCGAGACGAATTTCTTCTTCTCAAGCTTGTCGACCACCGCGGTCATGCTGCTGAGCGACAGGTGCAGGCGCGCGGCGATCTCGCTCATGGTCATGCGGCCGCGGCCGCCGATGCTGAGCAGCGCGTGCGCCTCCTGCACACTCAACACCGCGCTGGTCTTGGGGTTGCGCTTGTCGGCGGTGTGCAGCTTTTCCCGGATCTCGCGGATGTAGCCCGCGAGCTCTTCTGACTTTTCCGTGACCGTCATTACTTCGAAATCCGAACCATTCGATTTGCGAAGATATAAGGGAACGGGCGTCGCCGGCCCAGCGGAATCTGGAGAGATTCGCGAAACGGTCACGCGGCGGGGATGGGGCTGGGTTGGTTTGGCCGGAAGAGTGGGTTCGAGCGTCATGCGCTCCATAAGAGCAAGGCTCGTGCCAGACTCACGTTACCTTTAAGTCATTGATTTAAATGTTATCTTTATGGTGCACTGGGGCGGAACACGGGCAAAAAGGCCTACTTATTCGCGAAGGTCCGTAATTAATCGCGAAATTTGAAACATTCAAAACACGAAGAATTCGGGCTTTTAAGGAACCGCCACAGCCGGGATGGGCTCTTTCGCGAACGGCTTGAAGGTCATAGCGATCAGGAACGCCCCAGACCGATTCCCCAGCAGCCGATATAGAGCCAGCCATAGCTGGCCTGGGACTCGTAGATCGAGGCGCCCGCCAGGGGGCGGGGGCCATACCGAGGCCACCGGCGATGACGATCACTCAACGATACGGAAGTGTCGTCATCGCCGTCCTCAATTAGTGCGCGGCCCGCTTTATCAGGTCGGCAGCAAGCGGTCGTAGTCGTTCTTGAGGCGCAGCCAGGTATCCCAGAACGGTTCTTTCTTGGCACCGCTGATGTCGGCCACCATGAGGCCGATATGGGAATGCCAGCCGGCGGAGACTTTCAGCATGGTCGCCCGGTCAGGCAGGCGGCGATGGATCAAGGTCAACAAAACCTTGTCGCCCTTGGCCTCCAGGTCAAAGGACACCTCTCCGTTGACACCGAAGGTAAACGCGAGGCGCCGCGGCGGGACGGCTTCGAGAATCTTGCTCTCCATGCGGTGTTCGGTGCCGAACCCCTCCGGCTTGTTGCCGGGCGGATCAGTCAGTTCGTCATTGCGCCACACCAGCTCGACGGTCGAGCCCGCTGTGGGCGTGATGTCACCGGAGGCCAGCCATTTGCGGCGCAGGTCACCGTCGATCAGATAGGCCCACACCCGCTCGATGGGCCCGGGCAGCATGCGCTGGATTTTGAGCGTGGTTGGCTCGATGAGCGTGCCGTAGCTGTCGTTGATAGACGTTTCCGATACTTGGTTCATCGCTTGTCTCCTTTTTTTGATTTCTGTGCGTCCTCTTCGCGCAGGAGCCGGTCGAGCTGACTGAGGCGATCGGTCCAGAAGCGTTCGTAAAAGCCGAGCCATTCGTGGGCGCTGGAGAGCGGCCCGGGATCGAGGCTGCAGACATGGGTGCGCCCGCGCACCTCGCGCCGGATCAGCCCGGCGGCTTCGAGCACCTTGATGTGCTTCGACGCCGCGGCGAGCGAGATGGCGAAGGGTTCCGCCAGCTGGGTGACGGTGTGTTCGCCGGCGGCTAGGTGGCGCAGCATC
>CANJOI010000287.1 GCA_947475365.1 Fidelibacterota bacterium
CGCGAGCACCGCCGTGGATGCGGCCGTGGTCTCGAGGCTGCCGAACCCCGCCGCGATCACCGCCATGACGGTGATCGACAGCGGAATGGCGAGGCCGAGTTCCGCGGCGACATGAGCCGCGTGTTCGGCTTGTTCCAGGTGTTCGTGGGCGTCGGGGATTTCGGACATCTTGCGCCTACTTGGCCGCGACTTTCTTCACCGCCACGAACTCGATCTCCACCAGAAGGCCGGAACTGGCGAGGCCGGCGACCTTCACCGTGGCGCGCGCCGGCTTGTTGGGCTGCGTGGCTGTGCCGAATTCCGTCAGCCATACCTTGTTCATGGCGGCGAAATCGATCTCGCCATTTTTGCTGGGGTCCGGGGTCATGAAGACGTGGGCCTGCACGACATCGCCGAAGGTCAGCCCGAGCTTGGTCAGCGTGCCTTTGAGATTGTCTAGCACCGAGCGCGTCTGGGTGGTGATGTCACCGAAGCTCTCAAAGCTGCCTTTGGGGGCGCTGGTATTGGAAACGGCGGCCGTGGCGCCGCTGATGTAATAGGTGGTGTAGCCGGGCGGAACGGCGACGGCGGCGGCCAGCGGCGAGGTGGCCGCGCCGGCGAGGCGCTCGACGTCCTGGGCCTGAGCGGCGGTGGAAATCAGCAAAGCGGCGGCGAGAGCGATAAGGCGCATAGGAACCCCCTGGGATGAAGCGATGGGCCGAGGATACAATGCGCGCGCTCCGGGGAGAACACGCATGAGATTTCTTCCGCTCATCATAGCGTTGCTGCTGATCGCGCATCCGGTCGCGGCCGAGGTCAGGACCGGAGTGGACCGGCTCCAAGACGAGCAATTCGCGCCCCTCAAAGCCCTCGCGGCAAAGCACGCCGGCAAGCTGCGTGTAGGGATTCTCACCAATGCCATCGGTATCGATTCACGCGGGCGCCGGACCATCGATGTGCTGCGCCAGGACGGCGAAGCAGCGGTGCCGGGCCTGAAAGTCGTCAAGCTGTTCAGCGGAGAACATGGCCTCGACGCCACCGTCGACGGGGTCGTGATCGACGAAACCACGGACCGCGCCAGCGGCCTGCCCGTGGTCAGCGTCTACGGCGCCACCGATGCGCAGCGGCATCCGCCGCCCGCCTCACTCGCCGATCTCGACGCCATCGTCATCGATTTGCAGGACGTGGGCGTGCGCTATTGGACCTTCCAGACACTGATGAAGTATTTCCTGCGCGATTCCGTGGCGGCCAAGCTGGATGTCGTCGTGCTCGACCGGCCAAATCCCGTGGGCGGGCTGGCGGTGCAGGGGCCGCTGTCCACGCCGGGCCGGGAGAGTTACGTCAACCCGTTCCCCGAGCCCATGCGGCCCGGCATGACCATGGGTGAACTGGCGCGGTTGTTCAACGGCGAGGAGCGCATCGGCGCCAAGCTGACGGTCGTCACGATGAGCGGATGGAAGCGCGGGGACTGGTACGACGATACCGGCCTGGTATGGGTCAATCCGTCGCCCAACCTGCGCAGCCTCGCGCAGGCCACGATCTATCCCGGTCTCGCGCTGCTGGAAGGCGCCAATGTGCATCTCAAGGGGCCGTCCGAGCCGCCATTCGTGCGCTTCGGCGCGCCGTGGATCAGGGCCGCCCAGCTCGCCGCATACCTCAACGCGCGCGCGATCCCCGGCGCAAAGTTCATGCCGGTGGCCTATGTGCCGGTGGGCGACGACCAATACAAATTCAGCGGCCAGCGCGTCGAAGGCGTGGAGATCATCGTCACCGACCGCACGGTTCTCGACGTGCCCGCGCTCGGCGTGGAAGCCGTGTCCGCCTTGTGGAAACTGTACCCGGACACCTTCCAGATCGACGGGATCGAGCGCCTGCTGCTCAACACGCCGGTGTTCGACCGGATCAAGGCGGGCGTGGACCCGCGAATCGTCGCTGCGGGGTGGCAGGCGGACCTGGATGCGTTCAAGGCCATGCGGCAGCGGTACTTGCTCTATTGACGGGTTAAGCAGCGGAAATGCAAAATATGATTGCGGATCGTTGCAAAAACACCATAGGCGCGAGCAAAAGATACAACTTTAGAGCCACTTGAAAGTGTGCCCCCGTTCACTGACTTGAACGGCTGCTTCTTGCATAGCAATATAAAATGAAGCTTTCGGGAAGGTTTGGCGCCGGGGTCCGGCGCATGAACAATGCCGATAAAAGCCTTGGGATCCAATAACGCGGGGGGTTTTCGTGAACTATCGTGAAACATCGCTGGTGGCATTTGCGCGCCGTTCGTCTGCCTTAGTCATCAAGCAGCAGGCCCTGGCGGGAGTCAGCGCCACCGCCTTGGCGCTGTCCTTCGGGAGCGTCGCGCACGCCCAAACCCCCGCGCCGCAGGCCGCCCAGGCGCCGGTGGAAGAAATCGTCGTCACCGGCACGCGCGTGGTGCGCGACGGCTATGAAGCCCCGACGCCGCTGACCGTGGTGGGCGTCGAGCAGATTCAAAACTCGGCCACGCCGAACATCGCCGACTTCGTCAACACCCTGCCGTCCATGGCGGGTTCCGCGACGCCGCAGACCTCGCAGCAGACCGTCAGCGCGGGCACCGCGGGCATCAACACCATCAATCTGCGCAACATCGGCGCCAACCGCACCCTGGTGCTGCTGGACGGCCAGCGCAACGCGCCCTCGACCGTGACCGGCGCGGTCGACGTCAACAACATCCCGCAGACTCTCATCAGCCGCGTCGACGTGGTGACCGGCGGCGCATCCGCGGCCTACGGGTCTGACGCGCTCTCGGGCGTGATCAACTTCGTGCTCGATAAGAAATTCACGGGCATCAAGGGCGAAGTGTCGGGCGGCGTCACCACCTACGGCGATGACCGCAACTGGAAAGTCAGCCTGACCGGCGGCATCCCGTTCGCCGCCGACCGCGGCCACGTCCTGCTCAGCGCCGAAGCCGTGCGCACGGATGGGATCCTTAACGGCTACAACCGCGACTGGATCAACCAGGGCGCCAATATCCTCCTCAATCCCGCCTACGGCACCGGTCCCGGCCAGAGCACCTCGGTGCCGCAGCAGTTGGTGCGGACCCGCGTCGGCGTCGCCCAGGCCACGCCGGGCAGCATCATTACCTCCGGGCCCCTGAAGGGCATCTACTTCGGCCCGGGAGGCGTTCCTGCCCAATATAATTATGGTGATTTGGTCTCGCCCAGCATCTGGAACATCGGCGGGGACTGGAAATCGACCATCAAGTCGCCGGACCAGTCGCTCGACAGCCCGACCACCCGCCACTCCCTGTTCACGCGCGCCGCGTTCGATGTGACCGATAACATCAACGTCTATCTGCAGTACGCCTGGAACTACGCATCCGTCTATTCGGTCGACAACTACACCTACAACATCGCCAACATCTCGCTGAAGGCCGACAACGCCTTCTTCCCGGCGTCGGTGGCGTCGCAGATCGCCGCCAACAAGCTGACCTCGGTGCTGATCGGCACCATGAACCAGGATCTGGGCGTGTTCGGCACGCTCAACAACCGCACCACCCGGCGGTTCGTCGCCGGCGCCGAGGGCAAGTTCGACGCCTTCGACACCGGCTGGAGCTGGAACTTCTATTTCCAGAAAGGCGCCACCCATTCGTCCGAGCACACCACCGGCGTCGCCCAGCGCGACAAATATACCAACGCCATTGACGCCGTACGCAATGCGCAAGGCCTGATCGTGTGCCGCGTCACGCTCACCAATCCGAACAGCGGCTGCGTGCCGTGGAACCTTTTGGGGATCGGCGTGAACTCCGCGGCCGGGCTCAACTATATCCAGGGCGGCACCAGCGGCAATTCCATGAGCAAGCCGGGCCAGGCGTCACGCGTCCAGCACTTCGAGGAAAACGTTTACGCCGTCTCCATCACCGGCGAGCCGTTCTCCACCTGGGCCGGGCCAGTATCCATCGCCACCGGCGTCGAAAACCGCCTTGAGAAGGTGTTTGGCGTCTCGGATCCCGACTCGCTCCGCAACAACTGGCAGTTCGGCAACTTCCTGCCGAACTTCGGCCGCTACACCGTCACCGAAGGCTTCGTCGAAACCGTTATTCCGTTGGCCAAGGATGCGGTGTGGGCGCGGGCCTTCGACCTCAACGCCGCGATCCGCGCCACCAGCTATTCGACCTCGGGCTACGTCACCACCTGGAAGGTGGGGGCCACCTGGACGTTGATCGACGATATCCGCTTCCGTGGCACCCGCTCGCGCGACATCCGTGCGCCCAACCTGTCCGAGCTATTCGCCGCGGGCACGGCGAACACCAACACAGTGTTCGACCGTTTCAACAACAACCTCAACACCCAATACCA
>CANJOI010000288.1 GCA_947475365.1 Fidelibacterota bacterium
CATGTGCGGCGTCGTCGGCGCGCTGTCGGCGTTCTATCACGACAGCCTCGACATCACGAACCCGGACCATCGCAAGATCTCGTCGTACCGCCTGATCGCCAAGATGCCGACCATCGCCGCCTGGGCGTACAAATACTCGCTCGGCCAGCCGTTCATCTATCCGCGCAACGACCTGGGCTACGCCGAAAACTTCCTCTACATGATGTTCGCGACACCGTGCGAGGAATACAAGGTCAGCCCGATCCTGGCCAAAGCCATGGACCGCATCCTGATCCTGCATGCGGACCACGAGCAGAACGCCTCCACCTCGACCGTGCGCCTCGCCGGCTCCTCGGGCGCCAATCCGTTCGCCTGCATCGCGGCAGGCATCGCCTCGCTCTGGGGTCCCGCGCACGGCGGCGCCAACGAAGCGGTGCTGACAATGCTCCGCGAGATCGGCGACAAGAAGCGCATCCCCGAGTTCATCAAGCGCGCCAAGGACAAGAACGACAACTTCCGCCTGATGGGCTTCGGTCACCGGGTCTACAAAAACTACGACCCGCGCGCCAAGATCATGTCCCAGACCTGCAAGGAAGTGCTCAGGGAACTCAAGATCAAGGACAACCCGCTCCTCGACATCGCCATCGAGCTGGAGCGCATTGCCCTCGAGGACGATTACTTCATCGAGAAGAAGCTCTACCCGAACGTGGACTTCTATTCGGGCATCATCTTCCAGGCCATGGGCATCCCCGTGACCATGTTCACCGCGCTGTTCGCGCTGGCCCGCACCACCGGCTGGATCAGCCAGTGGCGCGAGATGATCGAAGACCCGCAGCAGAAGATCGGCCGTCCCCGGCAGCTCTACACCGGGGCGACCACACGAAAGGTCATGCCGCTGGCGAAGCGGAAGTAACCAAAAAAGGCCGGAGCCAAAAGCTCCGGCCTTTTTCTTTGCCTAGCTTTTCTTGATCAGGCCGAGGATCACTTCGGCCGCTCTGCGGCTCGGCCGCGTGCCTTCCGGCGTCAGCTTCGACAGCGCCGCGGCGAAGTCGGCGCTTTGCGCGGTCCGGCGCAGCTCGTCGCGCATCAGGATGGCGATATCATCGGCCAGGATGTCCGGGCGGCACTTGCTTTGCAGGCGTTCCGGCACGGCCTCATGCCCCACCAGGATGTTCACCAGATTCACGTGGCGGAGCTTGGTGAGCATGCGGAAGGCGAACACCGACAGCGCGTTCGCCTTGTAGGCCACGATATGCGGGACACCGGCCAGCGCCAGCTCCAAGGACACCGTGCCGGATGCCGCGATGGCCGCTTCACAGGCGGCGAAGGCGTCGGGCCGCGCGCCCGGCTCCATCACCACCGTGACCGGCACACCCCACTCGCGCACCGCCGTGTAAACCTCGTGGGCGACCGTATCCACCGTCGGCACGACCACATGCAGGTCCGGATACCTGTGCTTGAGCAGGGCCACGGTCTGCTTGAACACCGGCAGCAGGCGGCCGACCTCGCTCTTGCGGCTTCCCGGCAGGATGCCGATCACGCGCTTTTCCGCGGTGATGTTGTGGAGTTTCCGGAAGCGATAACCGTCGCCCCGGCTCCAGCCGCTCTCAATGACCGGGTGCCCCACCCAGGTGGCCGGCAGGCCAAACCGGGTGAAGAACGGCGGCTCGAACGGCAGCAAGGTCAGCAGGTGATCGATCCATTTCGCGAGCTGCTTGGCCCGCCCCGGCCGCCAGGCCCAGACCTGGGGCGCCACATACCTGACGCGCGGAATGGAGGACTTCTTCCGGGTCAGCCGTTCGTGAACGCGCCCGGTGAAACCCCAGGAGTCGATCGTCACCAGAATATCCGGCTGCCGCGCCTCGATATCGGCGACCGTCTGCTTCACGCGCTTCAACACCATGCGCGCCTTGGGCAGCACCTCGAACACGCCGAGCAGCGCCAGTTCCTTGGTGTCGAACAGGCGCTCCAGCCCCGCGGCTTGCATGGTGGCCCCGCCGATCCCGGCGAAGCGCACCTTGTCAAGGCAGGCGGTCCTGAGCGCGGCCATCAACAGGCCGCCGATCTGATCACCCGATGCTTCGCAGGCGATGAGATAGATCAGGGGGCCTTCGGTCCGGCTTTCGCTCATGCCGAAACTCCTACCACGAACAAGCCCGCGGCGTCGGCGGCGGCGGCCACCTCGGCGCGTCCCAGAATCAAGGTATGGCCGGTCTCGACCGCGATTCCTTTGAGACCGGCCCGGGCCGCGTTTGCCACCGTCGCTGGGCCGATGGTGGGCAGATCGGCGCGCCGCTCCTGCTGCGGCTTCTTGGCTTTCACCAGGACCGCACCGGGCCTGCCATGCCGCGCGATCAGGGCGTCGGTGCCCTGAACGTCCTCGGCGCCGATCACCGCACCGTCCAACACAATCACCGCCTGGCCGCGGTCCGCCGCGCCAAGACTGCGGGCAGCGTCCAGACCCACCGCGATATCGGCCAGGGCCGCGGCATCGGGGGCGCGCGCGCCGAGATACCCCGCGGGCGCAAGCAGATCCGACAGCACCTGATCGGCGCCAACGATGCGGAAGCCCTCGCGCTCGAACTCCGCGATCACGGCGGACAACAGCGTATCGTCGCCCACGCCGGGCAAGAGGCGCGCGGCGATGCGCGCGAGAATGCCCACGCCCTTGAGGTCAGGCTTGAGGTCCGCCAGCGCCGGCCGCCGCAGCCCGCCCGCCAGCACAACGTCCTTGACATCGGCGGCATTGAGAAGGTCGAACACCCGTCCCGCCTCTCCCATGTGAATCCAATGGTCGGCGAGCGCCGGATCGCAAAAGCCTGTGATGCCGAGCACGGTGAACCCGCGCCCTTGCGCGCGGGCCGCCGACACCAGAAGTCCTGGAAGCGCGCCGGCTCCGGCGATGATGCCGAGCGTCGGCAGCACGCTCACGCCCCGTTGCCGTTGGCGGCGCCGGGCGTGCAGATGGGCCGCGAGGAGTCCTCGCGGATGAAATTGATGATGTCCATCACCCCGGCGTGACCGGCGAACAGGTCGGACACTTCGATGAGGCGTTCGGCCATGGTGCCGCCGGGCGCGAACAGCAGGCCATAGGCCGTGCGCAAGGAGCGGATGTCCTCGCGCGAGAAACCGCGGCGCTTGAGGCCGACCAGGTTGAGGCCGGTCAGCTTGGCGCGGTTGCCCATGGCCAGCGCGTAAGGGATCACGTCCTTCTCGACGCCGGTGACGCCGCCGATCATGGCGTGCTTGCCGATGCGCACATATTGATGCACGCCCGAGAGGCCGCCGATGATGGCGTATTCGCCCACATGCACATGGCCGCCGAGTGCGACGCTATTGGTGAGGATGACGTGATCCTCCACCACGCAATCGTGGGCCACGTGGCTGCCGACCATGAAGAAGCAATGGCTGCCGACGCGGGTCTCGCCATGGCCCTGCACGGTACCGACGTGCATGGTCGCGTGCTCGCGGATGACGTTGTGGTGGCCGATGATCAGCTTGGTGGGCTCGTCCTGGTACTTCAAGTGTTGCGGCGAGAGGCCCAGGGACGCGAAGGGATGCACCACGGTTTGCGCGCCGATCGTGGTATGGCCGTCCACCACCACATGCGACATGAGGTGGACACCCTCTTCCAGCACGGCGTGGGGGCCGATCACGCAATAAGGACCGATCCGCACATCGCGGCCGATTTCGGCCGAGGGATCGACCAGCGCGGTCGCGTGGATCCGCGGAATGGCCCCAGAGTAGGAAGGTGTCGTGTCCAGGTTCGTGATCCCGTCAGGTGTCCATGATCATGGCGGTGTAGGTGGCTTCCGCCACCACCGCGTCGTCCACCTTGGCCTCGGCGGAGAATTTCCAGACGTTGCCGCGCTGGCGCTCTTTCTTGCAGTGAATGCGGAGCTGGTTACCCGGCTCCACCGGCTTGCGGAACCGCGCGCCATCGATGCTCATGAAATACACCAGCTTGCCCTCGGCCGTGTTGCCGAGCGACGCCACCACAACCACCGCGGCGGTCTGCGCCATGGCTTCGACGATCAGGACGCCGGGCATCACCGGTTTGCCGGGGAAGTGGCCCTGGAAGAACGGCTCGTTGGCGGTGACGTTCTTGATGCCCACCGCGGACTCAGCCGGGATCACGTTCTCCAGCCGGTCGATCATCAGCATGGGATAGCGGTGCGGGATCATTTCCATGATCCGGTGGATATCGATGGTGAAGCCCGCGGATGGACTTTGTGTGGTGTTCGGCGGTGAATGTTGTCCGTCCATGTCTGGCCTCCTTTCGTATGAA
>CANJOI010000289.1 GCA_947475365.1 Fidelibacterota bacterium
ACAGATCGTGTTCCCCGAGATCAACTACGACAAGATCGACAAGGTCCGCGGCATGAACATCACCATCTGCACGACGGCCAAGACCGACGAGGAAGCCAAGGCGCTTCTCGAAGGTTTTGAAATGCCGTTCCAGAAGTAGGGGGAAAGCATCCCATGGCAAAAACAAGCAACGTTGAGCGCAACAACAAGCGCCGCCGCATGGCCAAGTCGCTCGGCCCCAAGCGCGCCAAGTTGAAGGCGCTCATCATGGACAAGAACACCACGGACGAAGACCGCTATGCCGCCGTGGTGAAGCTGGCCCAGACCCCGCGCAATTCCGCCAAGGTTCGCATCCGCAACCGGTGTGAACTCACCGGCCGTCCGCGCGCGACCTACCGTAAATTCAAGATGGCCCGCAACAAGCTGCGGGAACTGGCTTCGAAAGGCCAGATCCCCGGCATGGTCAAGTCGAGCTGGTAAGGAGAATCGATCGTGTCATTATCCGATCCGCTTGGCGATCTGTTGACCCGCATCCGTAACGGACAGCGGGCAGGCAAATCGAAAATCATCACCCCGGCTTCGCGCCTGCGTGAAAACCTGCTGCGCGTCCTCGAACGCGAAGGCTACATCCGCGGCTTCGAGCGCTACGTCGTGCGTGACGGCGTGGAAGAGATCTCGGTCGAGCTGAAGTACAACGAAGGCGAGCCCGTGATCAGCGAGATCATGCGCGTCTCCAAGCCCGGCCGGCGCGTGTACGCGAAGATCAAGGACCTGGACAAGGTCTACAACGGTCTTGGGATCTCGATCCTGTCGACGCCGCGCGGCGTCATGTCGGATCAGGAAGCCCGCCAGGCCAATGTCGGCGGCGAAATCCTCTGCCAGGTGTTTTAATCCGCGGTTTTCAGCGGGTTTTGAAGGAAGACTAAGATGTCACGCGTAGGCAAATATCCGGTGGTCATCCCGAGCGGCGTCACCGTTACGGCGGCGGGCAAGGCTTTGACCGTGAAGGGCAAGCTCGGCGAGCTCAAGATCGACACCACCGACGATGTCGAGACCAGCATCACGGACGGCAAGGTCTGGGTGAAGGCCAAGTCCGCAACCAAGCGCGCCCGTTCGCAGTGGGGCACCACGCGCGCCACGATCAACAACATGATCAAGGGTGTGAGCCAGGGCTACAAGAAGACCCTGGACATCACCGGCGTCGGCTTCAAGGCGGCCGCGCAGGGCCGCAAGCTGAACCTGAACCTCGGGTTCTCGCACGACGTCGTTTACGACGTGCCGGCGGGGATCGAAGTGAAGACTCCGACTCCGGTGCAGATCGAAGTCTCGGGCACCGATCGCCAGAAGGTCGGCCAGGTGGCTGCCGAAATCCGCGGGTACAAGCAGCCCGAGCCCTACAAAGGCAAAGGCATCCGGTATTCGGACGAAGTCATCCTGCGCAAAGAAGGCAAGAAGAAGTAAGGCCCGGGAACAAGGTATACAGTCATGGCAAAGTCCTCAAATCAGACCGCCCGCCGCAAGGCGCGCACCCGGTTCTCCATCAAGGCGGCTGCGCACGGACGTCCGCGTCTGTCGGTGTTCCGCTCGGGCCGTCACATCTACGCCCAGGTCATCAACGATGAGAGCGGCGCCACGCTGGCGGCCGCCTCTTCGACCGATGAAGGCCTGAAGAGCAAGAGCAAGATCGGCAACTCCAAGGACGCCGCGGCGGCTGTCGGCAAGTTGCTGGCTGAACGCGCCACTAAAGCCGGCGTCAAGGAAGTGATCTTCGACCGCGGCTCCTATCTGTTCCACGGCCGCGTCAAGGCGCTGGCCGACGCCGCGCGCGAAGCCGGCCTCTCTTTTTAAAGTTCGCCGTTCTAAGGGAAATCAAAGATGGCACGCACACCCACTGGAAATTCGGATCGCCCGAGCGGCGGCCGCGGCGGTGAACGCCAGGGCGCAGGCCGCGGCGGTGAAGGAGCCGGCCGTGGACGCGGCCCGCGTCGCGACCGCGAAGGCGGCGGTGAAGGCGGGCGCCGTGAAGGCGGCCGTGATCGCAACGAGCGCGACGACGAGTACATCGACAAGCTGGTCCACATCAATCGCGTCGCCAAGGTCGTGAAGGGCGGTCGCCGCTTCGCGTTCGCGGCGCTGGTCGTTCTCGGCGATGCCAAGGGCAAGGTTGGTTACGGTTCGGGCAAGGCGCGCGAAGTGCCGGAAGCCATCCGCAAGGCCACCGATGCCGCCAAGCGCAATATGATCAAGATCCCGCTGCGCGAAGGCCGCACGCTGCATCATGACCTGTACGGCCGCTTCGGCGCCGGCAAGGTGATCCTGCGCGCCGCGCCGGCCGGTACCGGCATCATCGCCGGCGGCCCGATGCGTGCGGTGTTCGAAACCATGGGCGTCCAGGACGTCGTGGCCAAGAGCGTCGGCAGCAACAATCCCCACAACATGGTCAAGGCGACGTTCGCGGCGCTGCAGTCCATGACCAGCCCGCGCGCGGTCGCCACCAAGCGCGGCAAGAAGATCGCCGACATCGTCGGCCGCCGCGGCGGTGAAGACGCTGCCGCGACCAAGGAGGCCTAATCATGGCTGGCGCCAAGAAACCCGCGCGCGAAGGCGCGCAAGGCAAGACCGTCACCATCACTCAGATCGCGAGCGCCGCCGGCCGTTACGCCGACCAGCGCCAGACTCTGATTGGTCTGAAGCTGAACAAGATCCGCCGCTCCAGCACCCTGGAAGACACCCCGGCCGTGCGCGGCATGATCAATAAAGTAAAACACCTGGTGCGGGTGGACGAAGGCTAAGCCGCACCCTATCTCAGCGCTGTCCGGGCTTTGTGGGCGGCGAGGGGATGGGACCCGCGAGACTCCTCGACCGTCTGACCCCAACTTTCGGCCGTATGGCCATAAGATCGGATAAGAACCATGAAGCTGAATGAACTGCGCAACCGTCCCGGCGCCACTCACACCCGCAAAGTGCTGGGCCGTGGTATCGGCTCCGGCCTCGGCAAGACCTCGGGCCGCGGCGTAAAAGGTCAGAAGGCGCGCACCGGCGTCGCGATTAAGGGCTTCGAGGGCGGTCAGATGCCCTTGTTCCGCCGCCTGCCGAAGCGCGGTTTCTCCGCCATCAATCCGCACAAGTTCGTCGAGGTGAATGTCGGCAAGCTGCAGGCCGCGGTTGACGCCGGCCGCCTCGATGCCTCCAAGACCGTGACCGTCGCGTCCCTGATCGACGCGGGCCTGCTGCGTCACGCCTTCGACGGCCTGCGCGTGCTGGGCGACGGCGAAATCAAAGCCAAGCTCACCATCGAAGCCACCCACGCCACCAAAACCGCCCTGGCCGCCATCGAGAAGGCCGGCGGTTCGGTGAAGATCATCACGCTGCCCGGCGCCGATCCGCACAAGGCGCGCGGCAAGACCGCCGACGGCAAGAAGATCGAGAAGAAGAAAGCCGCCCCCAAGAAGGGCACTGAAAAGGCCGCGCGCGCTTCCAAGAAGAAGAGCGCAAAAGGCAAGAAGGCTTAAGCCTAAAGAGTACGTACCGGGGCCGGGAAACCGGCTCCGTAACCGGAGTTTGTAATGGCTTCAGCCGCAGACCAACTGGCCGCAAACGTCAACCTTGGCGTGTTTTCCAAGGCGACCGAGCTTAAGCGCCGGATTTGGTTCGTCATGGGCGCTCTGATCATCTATCGCATGGGCACGTTCATCACGTTGCCCATGATCGATCCGATCGCCATGGCCGACATGATCAAGCAGCAGTCCAAGGGCGTGCTCGGGCTGTTCGACGTGTTCGCCGGCGGCGCGCTGTCGCGCATGAGCATCTTCGCGCTCAACATCATGCCGTACATCTCGGCGGCGATCATCATTCAGCTGCTGGCGGCCGTGAACCCGGCCCTGGAGCAGATGCGGAAAGAAGGCGTCACCGGACGCATCCGCATGAACCAGTATACGCGCTACCTGACCGTGGCGATCACCGCGGTGCAGGCCTATACCATCGCAACCGGCCTGGAATCCGCCACCGCCACCAACGGGATGCCCGTGGTCTCCAATCCCGGCATGTTCTTCCGCTTCACCTCGGTCGTGACCCTGGTCGGCGGCACCATGTTCCTGGTGTGGCTCGGCGAACAGATCTCCGAGCGCGGCATCGGGCAGGGCGTATCGCTCCTGATCTTCGCCGGCATCGTCTCGCGCCTTCCGGAAGGTATCGCCAGCACCCTCGAATTGGGCC
>CANJOI010000290.1 GCA_947475365.1 Fidelibacterota bacterium
CGTTGGCTGCGATGGAGGGTGTATTGAAGGCGCCAAGCTTGGTCCCGTCCCGTGAATCATAGATCCCGACCCGCACTGAGGCGGCAGCCCCAAGATTATTGATCGCAACCGCACTGGGGTACTTGCCGGCCAACAGCGTGCTGTGAATTCCGGTAAGTTTGGAGAGATCGGCGGTGACGCCGCCGCCGCAGGTGGAAAGATTGGTCAGCGTGCCGTCGGTCACGCGCCACAATACATGCTGGAAATACCCGCGCATCGAGGTCTGGATCGACATGGTGTAGTACTGCGGCTTGGCGGCCTGGCCGAGGGCGGCGCGCTCGATCTCATCGATGCCGAACTGCTGCTCGGCGCCGGGGTTGATGAAGCCGCTGGTCCAACTGCCGTAGACCTGGCCGCCGGTCTGGTTGCGCACCGTCACCGTGATGGTGCCGGGTGAGTCGCCGGTATTGAAAAACCGCAGATAGGAGCGCGAATTGGTCTGTGCGGTGGAGAACACCGCGCCGATGCGCACCGGTAGGGCGGCGGCCGTCACGGCCGCGCCGTTCATGGCGCATTCGTTGGTCATGTCGGTGGTAACGCCGGACCGCAAGTTTTCCACCAGGTTCTCGAAGAAGCCAGTGAACGCCGTCTCCGCCTTGATGACATAGTGGTACTGCGTGCCGCTGGGCGCGCGGCCGATGGCGGATTCGATCTGCGACACGGGAATTGTCTGGGCGGCGCCGGCGGCGATCTGGGGCGTGGTGTAGGCGCCGAGCTTGGCGCCGTCTCGGGCGTCATACACGCCCAGCGTCACGTCGGCGGCCTGGACGCCGGTGTTGTTGACGATCACCGTGCTCGGATAGGCGTAATTCAGCAAGGACGAGTGGACGCCCACCAGCGTGGTGCCGGCGCCCGTGACGCCTTCGCTGCAGGTGGAGAGATTGGTGAGCGTGCCGTCAGCCGCGCGCCACAGGACATGCTGAAGATAGCCGTCAAATCCGGCCTGCACCGCGAGGGAATAATAGTAGGTCCGCGCCGTGCTGATGGGCAGCGCAGCCTCGATGGTGGATATATCGTATTGCTGTTCGGCGCCGCCGGGGATGGGCGGGCTGATCCACTGGCCCAGCACCTGCCCGCTGCCGAAATCCATGATCAGCACCGTGGCCTGGCCGGGCGAACCGCTGACATTATAGAGGCGCAGATAGGACTGCATGCCTTCGGCGGCTGTCGAGAATACTGTCCCGATCCGGGTATCCGCGCCGGCCTGCGTCGAGGCCATGACCCAGCCAAGCACGCTCAGCAGGATGAGCGCCGACAGGCGCGTTAAAGAACGCGGTAGTAAAGACATTTTGCACCTCTGCAAGGCGGGCGGCCGCCGGGACCGGCCCGGGGCCGACCACGTCATCCAGCGTGCGTCACTGGTTGACCATTAGCCGGCCTTGGGGATTTGGCCGGAGTAACGTGCAGAGGTGATGCTGAGTTCCACCCGCCGTTGCCTAAAACGGCGGGTGTTCCGTTTAGGGACGGACGCCGAAGCCCGGCGGAAGGCCGCCGCCCAAGCCCATCCCCTGCGGCATGCCTTGCGGCGCCGGCGGCGGGGCTCCCTTGGCGTCGGGCTTTTTAGTGATGTCACTCATGGACTTAGTCAGCGCAACGATGGCGAACTGGGGCACCTGGTACGCCCAATTCTCAGTCCGGGCGGCAAGCTCCGCGATCTGCTTCGCGGTTTCGGCTTTATCTGCCCCATCTTTATTCGTGGGCGCAGCGGTGGTCTTCAGGCGGAGCCAGTACTTACCGTTGTCGTCGAACATGTCGAGTGTGATCTGGAAGCCATCCACCCCCTCGAACACCGCGGTGGTGGTGCGGTCTTTCGGGAAGGTGACTTTGGCGCCTTCGGCGACATCGTCGAGCTTCAGCGTGTCCAGCAGCTTGGCGTAGTCTTCGGCGGTGGAAGGCGTCACCATCTCCATGCCCTTGGGCATGTTTTCCAGGGTAAAGCCCGACGCGCCTTTCACGGCGATGATCTTCTCGCCGTTGGCATGGGTCACGGTCACGCGCTTGATGGCGCTGTCCTTGATGTCGGCGATCTCGCCCCGCAGCCAATCGTGCGCCGCGCTGCCGACGGTAAGTTCGCCGAGCGCGAGCCAGGTCTGCGGATCGCCGGGAAAGCGCACATAGGTGCCTCCTTCGCGGCCGCCCAAGGTGAACTTGCGCTTGCCGACGATAAGATCGGCAAGGGCCTTACCGCTGGCGTCCTGCAAGGTGAGCTGCGTCGCCTGCCCGCCTTTAACGCTAGGATCGCCCAGGTCGAGCCGGTCATAGCGGTCCGGCATCTTGGTCTTGCTCTCGAGTTTGGTGAGACGCGCGAGCCGCACGGCCACCGCCTGCACCTTCTCCGGGTCGACGAGATACCCGCCGCGCTCGCGCATACGGAACGTTTTGCCGTCCCAGTCGATCGTCATGGTCTCGCCGCCGTGTTTGATGACCAGCGACTTGAGCTTGTCGATGTCGTTCACCAGGCGCGGGAACAGCACTTGGCCCGCCTGGTCGGTGGCCTCAACGCGCGGCTGGCCGCGGGTGGCGGCCACGGCAAGGATCACCGCGATAAGTGCCAGCGCCCCAAGGATCAGGAAGGTTTTCTTGGTCATGATGCGCTCCTCACGCCTGCGCCGGGGTTTCGGCAGCCGCACGCACTGCCGCCGCGGCAGCCTTCCGGCGGCGGGTGCGCACGGCGCCGGCGATGATCAGGATCAGCCCGAACAACAGCGGCACCGCGCCAATGTTGATGAACTTCACCGTGGTCTCGAGTGCATCGATATTACGGCGCAGCGCGCCCTGCACATCGCGCAACTCGCGGCGTGTGGCCAGCAGATCCCCGCGATAATTCTCGATCGTCGCCTTGTCGGCGTCGGACAGCACCACGGCGCCGGTGGCGTCCTTCTGGCCCTTCATCGCATCAACCTTCTTCTGCAGCTCGTCCAGCCGGCTGGTGAGCGCCTGCTCTTTCTGCCGGTATTGCTGCTCGGCATCGCGGCGGATTGCGTCCACCAGCAGGAACGGACGGCTCTGCACGCCGCGTCCGCGCAGGGACGACAGGGCCGGAGAACCGGTCAGGTTTTCCAGCGCGTTGGTGACGAAGTTGCCGTTGTCGGCGGTGGGCGTCACCACCTGTTGACCGAAGAAGTTCTGAGCATCGGTCCAGAAGCGGTCGGTGAGGATATCGGTGTCGGCCACCACCACCACCTGCAGCGGCTGCTTGGCGTCCTTGGTGAACGGGCCATCTTTCGTCAGCGGCGCCGCGAACGCGCTCTTGGCCGCGCCGGTGATGCGCAGCGCGATCACTTCGGCACGGTCCTGGGATTTAAAGTCACGGAACAGCGAGACCACGTCCGGCATGCCCATCACCTTGTCCTGGTCGATGCGCATGGACTTGGGACCGGTGGAGATCAGCGGGGTCACAGTGGTCGTAGCCCCCTGCACTTTCTCCAGCGCGCCCGGCGTGCCGAGGTTGATTTGCTTCAGGTCGCCGGTGATG
The DNA here is from genome assembly GCA_947475365.1 of Fidelibacterota bacterium. Lineage (GTDB taxonomy): Bacteria > Pseudomonadota > Alphaproteobacteria > Rhodospirillales > Rhodospirillaceae > SHVO01. Next base: position 3,515 of record CANJOI010000290.1, read on the forward strand.
GCGTCGCTGCGGTCGAGGTTGTTTTGGCGCAGCTGCATCCAGGCCACATAGTCGGCGACAACCGGGCGCGGCCCCGCTCCCATGTTGACGCGCATGGCGGCGTCCATGTCGCCCACCACTTTGTTCTGCACCAATTGCACGCCCCAGGCCTTCATGAGCTTGGAGATGCCCGTGAAGTCGGGCGGGCCCTGCGGCCCCGTCAAACCGCCGGCTTCCGCGTTGGGATCGACGAAGGCGAGCACCTTGCCGCCGTTCATCACGAACTGGTCGATGGCGTAGGTGGTTTCGTTGGACAGGTTCGAGGGCTGCACCAGAACGAGCAGGCTGATGTCCTTGGGGATCGCCTTGGCGTCGATCTCGACTTGGGTGATGTCAAAGAAGTCTTTCAGCTGGCTCATGATGGCCCAGGGCGGCGTGCCCTGCCCGCCGCCGCCGAACGGATTACCGCCGCCCGGCATGCCCATGACCGGCAGGGTCGAGATCAGACCCACCTTGGGCTGGTTGGGCTGCGACAGGCTGTAGATCAGCTTGGTCAGGTCGTATTCGAGGAATTGCTCGCGCTCGAGGTTGAAGAACGGAATGACCTGTTGGTCGTCGGTGGAGTTGGTCGC
>CANJOI010000291.1 GCA_947475365.1 Fidelibacterota bacterium
AGTTTCTGGGTCCAGGAACGGTAGTCGTCGAGGTCTGCGCGGATCGACTTCACCACCAGCATCAGCACGGCGCTGTCGTCGGCGTAGCCGATGACCGGGATGAAATCCGGAATCAGGTCGAAGGGGTTGAGCACATAGAGCAGGGCCACGGCCGCCGCGAACACGGTGCGCTTGGGAACCTGCCGGTAGCTGCCGTCGGCGTAGTCCTTGACCATATCGAACAGCACCGTGACGTCGCTGGCGATGTCGGCCAGGGGCCCCCGGATCAGGCGTTTGAAGGTCCGGGAGCGTTGGACGACCCGGCCCAGGTCCGAGCGCTTGATCTTGCGCAAGCCCTCGCGCAGGGCCCGTTCCACGGCTTCCCGGGTTACTGTGGCGTCCATGGCGGCTGATCCTCTCGAAATGGCCGGTCCGGCCTAGATTGGGCGTTTCCGTTGACCTTTCAATGGATTGCCCCGGGCCTTGGTTCCCAATGGCAGGGTACATTCACCGGGGGCAGGCGGGAATCCCGGTTTAACCCGCTGCGGCTGCTTGATTTTCGGGGGGAGACCCCCTATATCCCGGCCCATTCCACACGTGGGCTCGGGCGGCTGGGTGTTCCAGTCTGTCCATCCGGTGCCGGGGAAACGGTTTTCCTGGTCACTCGCCCGCGGAGGCACAACCGGAAAATAGAGGACCACAATGGCGCTGCCATCCTTTTCCATGCGTCAGCTGATCGAAGCTGGCGCCCACTTCGGCCACAACACCCGCCGCTGGAACCCCAAGATGAAACCCTTCCTCTACGGAGTGAGGGACGGGGTCCACATCATCGACCTGCAGCAGAGCGTTCCGATGCTCAGCCGCGCCCTCCAGGCTATCCATGACGTCACCGCCGGCGGCGGACGCGTGCTGTTCGTCGGCACCAAGCGTCAGGCCCAGGAGATCGTGAAGGAATACGCCGAGCGTTGCGGCCAGTACTACGTCAACCACCGCTGGCTGGGCGGCACGCTCACCAACTGGAAGACCGTGTCCAACTCGATCAAGCGCCTGAAGGACCTGGAAGAGCGCATGGCGAATGAGCAGCAGCTCGCCGGCCTCACCAAGAAAGAACAGCTGATGGGCGCGCGCGACCTGGAAAAGTTGAACCGTTCGCTCGGCGGCATCAAGGACATGGGCGGCCTGCCCGACATCCTGTTCGTGATCGACACCAACAAGGAAGCCATCGCCGTCGCCGAAGCCAAGGTGCTGAACATCCCGGTGGTCGCGGTGCTGGATAGCAACTCCGATCCCGCCGGCATCACCTATCCGATCCCGGGCAACGACGACGCCATTCGCGCGATTAAGCTGTATTGCGAACTGGTGGCCAATACCGTGCTCGACGGCATCCAGGACGAAATGAAGACCGCCGGTGTCGATATCGGCGAAGGCGAAGCCGCCCCGGTTGAAACGCTGCCGGAAGGCGCCGAAGGCGAAGCGCCGAAGGATGGCCCGACCGTGGTGAAGAAGCCGCGCTCGCGTGCCCGGACTCCCAATAGCCAGCCGCCCGCGAAGAAGGCCGAAGGCGCTGAAGCCTAATTTCACGGCCCGGCGCTCGTTTCTGGCGCCGGCTTAGACCGAACGTGACGCCCGCGGGGTCAAACCCCCGCGGGCTTTACCCTTAAAAATCACCCGAGGATTCCATGGCTCAAATCACTGCACAGTTGGTGAAAGACCTGCGCGAAAAGACCGGCGCGGGCATGATGGACTGCAAGAACGCGCTCGCGCAAACCGACGGCGACATGGAAGCGGCCATCGACTGGCTGCGCAAGAAGGGCCTGTCGCAGGCCGCCAAGAAGTCCAGCCGCGTGGCCGCCGAAGGCCTCGTGGGCGTCGCGACCCTGGGCAATGTCGGCGCGGCGGTGGAAATCAACGCCGAGACCGATTTCGTCGCGCGCAACGTGCTGTTCCAGGACTTCGTCGAAGCCGCCTCCAAGATCGCCCTTGAAGTGAAGGGCGACGTGGAAGCGCTGAAAGGCATGCCGCACCCGGGCGAAAGCCGCACGGTGTCCGAGCAGCTCACCCACATGATCGCCACCATCGGCGAAAACATGGCCATCCGCCGCGCCGCCGCGCTGGCCGTCGACCAGGGCGTGGTCGCGTCTTACATCCACACCGCCATCCGTCCGGGTCTGGGCAAGATCGGCGTGCTGGTGGCCCTTGAGTCCACCGGCGACGCCGGCAAGCTCGCCGAGCTGGGCAAGCAGATCGCCATGCATGTGGCCGCCGCCAACCCGCAGGCCCTGTCGATCGCGGACGTGGATCCGGCCGTGCTGAGCCGCGAGCAGGCGATCTATCGCGAAAAAGCCGCCACCTCGGGCAAGCCCGCCGACATCATCGAAAAAATGGTCATCGGCAGCACCCGCAAATACTACGAGGAAGTGGTGCTGCTCGAGCAGGCCTACATCATGGACGACAAGTCCAAGGTCTCTCAGGCCATCGAAAAGGCCGCCAAGGACATTGGCGCGCCCGTGAAACTGGCCGGCTTCATCCGCTTCGGCCTGGGTGAAGGCATCCAGAAGGAAGTCACTGATTTCGCCGCCGAAGTCGCCTCGGTCGCCGGCACGAAATAGGCTTTCTGGGAGTTCCCACCGGCGCGGTTTGGTATATGATGCCAACCGCGCCGGTTGAGTTTAAAAAGGACGGCAAAACCGTCCTTTTTTCATATGCTTAGACAGAGAATTTGAGGACGGGAAACGACCCCATGGCAGAGCCGCTTCCCTATAAACGCGTCTTGGTGAAGATCTCGGGTGAGGGCCTGATGGGCCCCAGCCCCTACGGCATCCACAACGAGACCCTGCTCAAGATCGCCAACGACATAAAGCTGGTCACCGAAAGCGGGCGCCAGCTGTGCGTGGTCATCGGCGGCGGCAATATCTTCCGCGGCGTGGCCGGGGCCGCCCACGGCATGGACCGCACCACCGCCGATTACATGGGCATGCTGGCCACGGTCATCAACGGCCTCGCCGTGCAGAACGCCCTGGAATCCATCAATGTGCCGACCCGCGTGCAGTCGGCCATCGCCATGTCGCAGATCAGTGAGTCCTATATCCGCCGGCGCGCGGTCCGGCACATGGAGAAGGGCCGGGTGGTGATCTTCGCCGCCGGCACCGGCAATCCGTTTTTCACCACCGACACCGCCGCGGCGCTGCGCGCCGTGGAAATGAATTGCGACGCGCTCCTGAAAGCCACCCAGGTTGACGGCGTTTACGACGCCGACCCGAAGCGCAACGCCAATGCGGTGCGTTACGACCGCCTGACTTTCGACAAAGTGATCGCCGACGATCTCAAGGTCATGGACACCTCGGCCATCGCGCTCGCCCGCGAGAACCGCTTGCCGATCGTGGTGTTCAACATGCATGAGGCCAACGCCATCGCCAATGTGCTGAACGGCAATGGCAAGTTCACCGTGATCGCCGCCGACGCCAGCAAGGCGGCCTAGAGACAGACTTAAGGGAGTGGGGAGACGACATGGCTCTCAATAACTACGCCGATCTCAAGAAAGACCTTCAGCACAAGATGGACGTGAGCATCGAGCACGCCAAAAAGGAATTCTCCGGCCTGCGCACCGGCCGCGCCAGCACGTCTCTGCTGGAAAACGTCGTGGTCGAAGCCTACGGCGCCAAGATGCCCCTCAACCAATGCGCCTCGGTATCGGTGCCAGAGCCGCGTCTGCTGTCGGTGTCGGTCTGGGACAAGGGGCTCGCCAAAGCCGTCGAGAAGGGCATCCGTGAAGCCAACCTCGGCCTCAATCCGATGGCGGACGGCACCCTGATCCGCGTGCCGATCCCGCCCCTGACCGCCGAGCGCCGCACCGAACTCACCAAGGTCGCGCACAAATACGCCGAGAATGCCCGCATCGCGATCCGCAACGTACGCCGCGACGGCAACGAAGTGCTGAAGAAGTTCGAGAAAGACCACGTCATCTCCCAGGACGAGCACCGCAAATTCGGCGAAGAAGTCCAGAAGATGACCGACCAGTACATCGCCAAGGTCGACGAGGCCTTGAAGCACAAAGAGCAGGAAATCACGCAAGTCTGATGCCCGCGGAACCCGCCCAACGGCTGACCTCTGAGGGACCTCCGGGTCCGGTCCATGTGGCC
>CANJOI010000292.1 GCA_947475365.1 Fidelibacterota bacterium
ACCTTGCTGACGGTCATGAAGGGCCTGCCGCTGACCTATTCCAAGGACATGCAGGAAGACAAAGAGGCCGTGTTCGGCGCCTTCGATACCCTGGAGCTGTGCCTAGCCGCCACCACCGGCATGATCGTCGATATGAAACCCAACCGCGAGCGCATGAAGGCCACCGCCAGCGCCGGCTTCACCACCGCCACCGATCTCGCTGACTGGGTGACCCGCACGCTCAATGTGCCGTTCCGGGAATCCCACCACATCACCGGGCGCATCGTGGCGCTGGCCGAACAGAAGAAGTGTGACCTCGCCGAACTCACGCTTGCCGACATGCAGGGCGTGGAGCCGCGCATCACCGAGGACATCTTCACCGTGCTGACGGTCGATGCCTCGGCCGCCAGCCGCACCAGCTTCGGCGGCACCGCGCCCGCCAATGTCGTGGCCGCCGTCGCGGCCGGGCGCGAGCGCTTCCTCAAGAAAGGCCGCCGGCCATGAAACGTATTGCGCAGATGACCCTGCTGGCGTTGTTGCTGGCGGACCTGACCCTGAGTCTCGCGGCCTGCGGCAAGAAAGAACCCTTGAAGCCGCCCGAAGGCTCCACTTACCCGCGGCGCTACCCGCCGCCTTAGGAACCGACATGCACCATTTCGTCTATTGCTCGGGCGTGCTCCATGCCGAGGACGTACCGCTGCCCGATATTGCCGCGGACGTAGGCACGCCGTTCTATTGCTATTCCACCGCGACGCTCACCCGCCACTACCTGGTGTTCCGCGACGCCTTGAAGGGCCTGGACGCCACGATCTGCTTCGCCATGAAGGCCAATAGCAATCTCGCGGTCCTGCGCACCTTGGCCGATCTCGGCGCGGGTTGCGACGTAGTCTCGGGCGGCGAATTCGAGGTGGCGCTCAAGGCCGGCATGCCGCCGGCCAAAATCGTGTTCTCGGGCGTCGGCAAGACCGAGGACGAAATTCACCTCGCCATCAGTCATGGAGTCGGCCAGATCAACGTCGAGTCCGCCGCCGAACTCGAGACCATCAGCCGGATTGCATCATCGCTGGGCAAGACTGTCCGCGTGGCTTTGCGCGTCAACCCCGATATCGCCGCCGGCGGCCACGACAAGATCTCCACCGGGCGCAAGGAAGACAAATTCGGCATCGACTGGTCGCAGGCGCCGGACCTCTACCGCAAGGCCAGCACACTGCCGGGCCTCGCGCCCACCGCCATCGCCGTGCATATCGGCTCGCAGATCACGTCCCTCGCGCCGTTCGAAGCGGCCTTCACCAAGGTGCGCGACCTGACGCTGCAACTGCGCGCCGAAGGCTTCATCATCGATCACCTCGACCTCGGCGGCGGCCTGGGCGTGCCCTACGACCATCTCTCCAATAGCCAGCCGCCCAGCCCGGCCGAATACGGCGACATGGTGCGCCGGGTGCTGGGCGGACTTGGCTGCAAACTGGCGTTCGAACCGGGGCGCGTGATCGTCGGCAACGCCGGTGTCATGGTGGCCAAGGTCATCGTGATAAAGGACTCGCCCACCAAGAAGTTCGTGGTTGTCGATGCCGCCATGAACGATCTGGTGCGCCCCGCCATGTACGGCGCGCGCCATGAGATCCTGCCGGTGGTGGAGCCGCCCATGAGCCCCGGCGCCGTGGCCGTCGACGTGGTGGGTCCGATCTGCGAGACCAGCGACCGCTTCGCCCAGGACTACCGCCTGCCGCCGCTGAAAACCGGCGACCTGGTGGCCTTCATGACAGCCGGGGCCTATGGCTCGGCAATGTCATCGACTTACAACAGCCGCCCCCTGATTCCGGAAGTCCTGGTGCAAGGCGCACGCTATGCCGTGGTGCGCCGCCGGCCGTCCATCGCCGAGATGCTGGCTTTGGAACAGCTGCCAGCCTGGCTTGCGGACGAGCCAAAGGACACCAAAGCCGGCTGATTCGCGCGCGGATCGGCGTGCTTTCGCCAGATTGAATGGGGTTTGGGCACCCCGTACACTCCGGAGATGGAACCAGTCCCGCCGCCCGCCCCCGGATCCGTCCATCTTCGCCTGGCTCTCGCCTGGGCGTCCCTCGCCTGGGAACGCCTGTGGGTCCGCCTGTGGCTGCCGGCCGCGCTCACCGGTCTGTTCTTCGCCTTCGCCCTCACCGATATCCTCGCGAAGTTCTCGCCCGTGCTGCATGCGGCGGTCGTGGTGCTCGCGGCCGCGGCCATTGGCGTGGTCACATGGCGGCGTGTGAAGGGCTTCGTCCTGCCGTCACGCCTTGAAGCGCGCGTGCGGCTGGAAGCCGAATCGCCGGTCGGCCATCGCCCCCTCACCGCCGTGGAAGACCAGCTCACGCCCGGCGGCGACGCGGTCCAGCAGGCGCTGTGGGAAGCGCACCAGCGCCGCGCGCGCGAGGACCTCGCCCGCCTGCGCACACCGTCGCCCGCGCCCGACATCGCCGCGCGCGATCATTTCGCCTTCCGCGCCGCGGTGATCCTCGCGTTGTTCGTTGCTTTGATCGGCGGCTCGGGCACCATCCCCGCGCGCCTGTTGCGGAATATTGTCCCGTCCATGGTCCAGGCCGGCCCGGCGGTGGCGATCAAAATGTGGATCACACCTCCCGCCTATACCGGGCGCTCACCCACCTATATCGAGATCCCGTCCAGCGACGGGCGCAGTGTGCCGCGCAGCCTCGAGATCGCCGACGGCAGCACTGGCCTGTTCGTGATCACCGGTGCATCCATGGACGCCAGCGTCTCCATGGACAAGAACCTGACGCCGCTTGAGCGCCTGGCCGACGCCAGTCAGCACGGCGAATTCCCGCTCAAGCCCGCCCAACGCCTGGAACTCCTGCACGGCGGCAAGGTGCTGCACGGCTGGGACGTGACCTGGATTCCCGATAAGCCGCCCACCATTGCCTTCACCGGGCCCGCCTCCGCCGCCAGCCGCTGGCGCTTGAAGTTCGACTACAAGGCCGGCGACGATTACGGCATCCAGACCATCGCGGCGCATATCGTGCGTGCGGACTCAAAGGGTGAACCGTTTGACGTCGCGCTCAGCCTGCCGCCGTTCGCCTCCAAGGCTCTCACCCAGTCGCCCGCTCTCGATCTCGCGTCCCATCCCTGGGCGGGCCAGAAGGTGAAGCTCAGCCTCAAGGCCACCGACCAGGCCGGCCAGACCGGCGAGACGGACGTCATCGACGCGACCTTGCCCGAGCGGGTGTTCACGCACCCCGTCGCCAAGGAAATCATCGCGCAGCGCAAGGCCCTGTTCGCCGACGCAGGCGCCAACGCCGCGGGCGCGCGCGACAGCGTCACCCAGATCACGCGCAAGCCGGAGAGCTTCGGCGCCGATCCGCTCACGCACATGGTGCTCGCCGCCGCGCGCTTCCGCCTGCAGGCGGAGCCACCCGCGGAGGCAATGCAGACCGTGCCCGACCTGCTGTGGCATGCGGCGGTGCGCATCGAGGACGGCAATCTCACGCTCTCCCAACAGCGCCTGGCCACCGCCGAACAGGCCCTCCGCGACGCCCTGGAAAAGGGCGCGCCGCAGGACGAGATCAACAAGAAGATCGCCGAGCTGCAGCAGGCCCTGGCCGACTATCAGAAGGCCAAGACGGAGAAGCAGGAGAACAGCTTCGCCGCCAATCAGGGCACGCCGCCCGATATCCAGAAAATGATGGAGCAGCTCAAGCAGATGAACGAAATGGGCGCCAAGGAAGGCGCCAAGCAGCAGCTTGCCGAGCTTCAGGACCGTCTGCAGGAGATGCGCGACGAGAACATGGACCTGGAGAACGAGAGCGCCCCCGCCAAGGCGGCGCAGAAGCTGCTCGCCGACATGCAGGACCTGACCAAAAGCCAGGCCGGTCTGGTGGACAAAAACTTCGAGAAGGCGCGCGCCGACGAGCTGCGCCGGCAGCAGCGTCAGACCCAGCAGGGCAGCCAAAGCCAGCAGCGCCAAAACGGCAACCAGCGCCAGGACGAGCCATCGTCCCAAGGCGGCGCCGACGCCGCCAGCCAGCAAGAAGCGTTGCGCCAGGAACTCAGCCGCATCAATGAACAGATCAAGCAGATGACCGGCAAGCCGCAGGCG
>CANJOI010000293.1 GCA_947475365.1 Fidelibacterota bacterium
GCGCCGACCCGTTCCACGACCACACCGCGCCCCACCCGCCCCTCACGGACGATGGCGACCAGGCGCCCGCCGTCGGCGAGCTGGAGCTTGAGGCTGCCGGGAATTTCAGCAACCGCGCCGCCGAGCAGAATCACGTCGTAGGGACCGCCGGCGGCGTGGCCCGCGGTCAGCTCGCCGGTCACCACCTGTACGTTGCCGACACCGGCCAGGGCGAAGGCCGCGCCCGCCGCGGACGAGAGTTCGCGGTCGCTGTCGAGGGCGATAACGCTGGCCGCCATGCGCGCCAACACTGCGGCGCTGTAGCCGCCGTTGGCGCCGACCACCAGGGCCTTGTCGGTGGGCTGAACCTCCGCGAGCTGCAAAAGCCGGGCAAGAACCAAGGGCTCCATGACGAAGCGGCCTTTGCCGATGGCCAGGTCTTCGTCGACATAGGCGACCGAGCGGCGCGCTTCGGGCAGGAACTGCTCGCGCGGCACGGCGCCCATCGCCTCGACGATCATCGGGTCGGTGATGGCGCCGGTCTTGATCTGGCTGTCCACCATCGTGCGGCGGGCGGCGGCGAAATCCATGGGCAGTCCTCGGTCGTCAGCGTGAACGTTATGCCGCTTATACGCGGTGCGGGAGCAATTCTCAACGCCGCGCTCGAGCGCCTCCGGCCCTTCCCGTTGATTTACAACGGCGAATAAAGATTTTGGCGAGCGGCGGTGCGGCCTTGACCACGCCGGTAGCACCCCTCTATAAAACGCAGCCTTTTGGCAGCGGCGGTCGCGTTAACAGCGCTTCCGCATTCGGGACGAAAGCCCCGAGCAAAGAGGCGACCTGGGGGTACGGTTTCTTCTGGAACCCGAACCCGTAGGCCGAGAACGGCCGAGTGGCAGAGTGGCCATGCAGCGGATTGCAAATCCGCGTACGTCGGTTCGATTCCGGCCTCGGCCTCCACATGCACTGGTCCGGCGTAGCTCAATGGTAGAGCACGCGGCTGTTAACCGCGGGGTTACAGGTTCGAGCCCTGTCGCCGGAGCCACCTAGCTTTCGTTAGCGAGCATCTTTGCGAGCTTACGAAAGCTGGTGTCCCCCGCTTTAATCGGGGGACCTCGAGACGCAAGCCGCGTACGGCGGCGAACTCGAGCGGGTTTTACTCCCGCTGCTTCGCGCTCTTATCGCGTTCCGGTTTGAACTCGGCGCTCGCCTTCCATTGCGGCCATGTCCTTGAGTCCGCGATCTCGCGGCCCAGGGTGTAGAGCATGGCGGTATCGGCCGCGATGCCGGTCATGTCCCAACTGGCATTCCATTCGTCGCTGGGCTGGTGATAGCGGTTTTTGGTGTAGTCCTCGCGCGCCGCCATCCCCGCCGCCTTGCCGCCTTTTTCGAGATCGATGCCCGAGGACGCCGAGATCCCCGGCACGCCGGCCAGCGCGAACGGGAAGTGGTCCGAGCGGTAGTAGAGCCCCTTCTCCGGCTCCGGATCCGCGGTGAAATAGCGTTCGCGGGATTTCAGCAGCGCGCCGATACGGTCCTCCAGTTCCACCTTGCCGCTGCCCGAGGTCGTGAAATCACGCGCGAGCCCCGCGGGGCTCAAGGCGTCGATATTGATGACGGCGGCGGTGGTCGCCAGCGGATAGAGCGGATGCGTGGCGTAATAGGTGGAACCCAAAAGCCCCTTCTCTTCCGCTGTCAGCGCCAGGAACACGACCGACCGCTGCGGCGCGGGCGCTTTTGAATAGGCTTTGGCCAATTCGATGAGGGCGGCGATGCCGGTCGCGTTGTCCTCGGCGCCATTATAAATGCGGTCGCCCTTCGCATCGGGTAATCCGATGCCCAGGTGATCCCAATGGCCCGAATAGATCAGCGTTTCGTTGGGACGCGCGGCGCCGACGATTCGCCCGGCCACATTGGCGCTGACAATCCGGGTGCTGGCGACAGCGTAATCGGCTGAGAAACTCGCCCCCGTCAGTGCCACCGGCTTGAAGCCGGAGCTCTGCGCCGCGCGCTTCTGGGCCTCGAAATCCAGGCCGGCCGCCTTGAACAAATCCACGGCCAGATCGCGCTGAATCCAGCCTTCGAGCAGCGGATGGGCTTTGGCGGGGTCGTCGCGCACGATGTCAAACGCCGCGGTGCTGTTGGAATTCTTGACCGTCGCCCAGCCGTAGGCCGCGCCCGCGGTCTCGTGGACGATCAGCATGCCTAATGCGCCCTGCCGCGCCGCCTCTTCGTATTTATAGGTCCAGCGCCCGTAATAGGTCATGGCGCGGCCGCCGAAACAGCCCGCGCTTTTCTCCCCCGCGGGCGCCTCGAAATCCGGGTCGTTGATCAGGACCACCGCGATCTTGCCTTTGAGGTCGACGCCCTTGAAGTCGTCCCAGCCGCATTCCGGCGCCTTGGTGCCGTAGCCCACGAACACCAGGGGCGCGTTGACGATGCTGACGTGGGGCACGGGCAGGAAGGTGCGCGCCACCACGTCGTCGCCGCGCGCGAGCGTTTTGGTCACGCCGCCCGCCGTCAGCGAATATTTGGCCTCTCCCGTGACCTCGAAGCGCGCCAACGGCACCGGTTGGGTCCACGACCCGTCCGCGCCGGCCGGCTTGAGGCCGGCGGCCATGAACTGTTTGGTGATGAAATCGACGGTCTTGGCCTCGGCCGGGGTGGCTGGTCCGCGGCCCTCAAAATCGTCGGCGGAGATGATCCGCACCGTGCGCGTCAAGGCGGCGGGATCGATGACCACGGCCGTGTTTTGAGCGGAGGCGCTCTGCGCCAACGCGCCAGTTGCCGATGTGAGCAGCAGGAACGGCAGCAGGGTGATTTTCACGAACGCTCTCCCTCTCGCAAGGCCGAGCGCGCAGCCGGATGGCTACAGCCCCGGCGTCAGAATCATTTGCTCTCTGGCCACCAGCGCGCCTTTCCATTCGGCGCGGGCCTCGGTTTCGAGTTCGGCCATGAAGTCGTCGTCGTGGTCGGGATCGTGATGGAAGATCGCGAGCTGGCGCACGCGGGCGATCTTGCACAGGCGCACGCCTTCCTGCCAGGTCGAATGACCCCAGCCGATCTTGGCCGGGAACTCGGCGTCGGTGTAGGTGCTGTCGTAGATCACGAGGTCGGCGCCCTCGATCAAGCTGAGGACGCGCGCGTCGGGCTTACCCACCACATGCTCGGTGTCGGTGACATACACCAGCGAATGGCCGCCATATTCAATGCGATAACCTGTAGCGCCGTTGGGATGGTTCAAGGGCGAGGTGATGATCTTCACGTCGCCCTGCTTCCAGGTTTCGCCGGCCTTGAAGTCGACGAACCGCATGTTGGCCTGGAGCGCTTCCAGCGGCACCGGGAACAGCGGATTGGACATCTGGCTGGAGAGCACGCTTTCGATGCCGCCCGAGGCCGAGGGGTGGCCGGCGTACACGCCGAAATCATTGTTCGGCATGAACGCGGGCGCGAAGAACGGGAAGCCGTTGATGTGATCCCAGTGCGAGTGGGTGAGCAAGAGCGTGCTGCGCTTGACCTTGTCGCGCACGAATTCCTGGCCCAGGCCGCGAATCCCCGTGCCGGCGTCGAGGATGATCCGCTGGTCGCCGGCGAACACCTCGAGGCAGCTGGTATTGCCGCCGTACACCACATGCTCGGGTGACGGGCAGGCGATGCTTCCGCGCACGCCCCAGAATTTAACGGCCAATGTCATGCTGATCGGTCAGTACTATGTCCGCGGCTTTACGAGAATCTGACTATGCGCGAGAAGGGTTGCCGACCCCAGCCGGCGGCCCCAGGCGGACATCCCCCCAATCACAAGCCATTGAAATCATAGCACTCGCGCAGCGAGGATGAAATCTAAAGCCGATCATGATTATAACCACTGCCGGTTGCAATCCCCAGTTTTGCCCCAGTTTGGACCCTCATGACCCTCAAGCCTGTCGTGGCCGCCACCCGCCGCCTGCCCCCGGCCTGCGAAAACCGGCTGGCCGCCCACTATGATTTCCGGCGGGGCGACGATGACGCCCGCTACACGCCCGAGACCCTGGCGGCCCTTGCGGCAGGCGCGGCGGCGGTGATCGTCAGCCCGTGCGA
>CANJOI010000294.1 GCA_947475365.1 Fidelibacterota bacterium
ACTCGCGCAGCGCCCAGACCATGGCGTCGAGCGGGTTGGTGATGCAGATCACGAAGGCATTCGGGGCATGTTCCTTAATGCCAGCGCCCGCCTGCGCCATGACCTTCAGGTTGATGCCGATCAGGTCGTCGCGGCTCATGCCCGGCTTACGGGCGACGCCGGCGGTGACGATGATGACGTCCGCACCCTTGATGACGGAGTAGTCGGTGCCGCCGGAGTAGGCGGAGTCGACGCCTTCAACCGGGGTGGATTCGGCGATGTCGAGCGCCTTGCCCTGGGGGATGCCGTCGGCGATGTCGAACATCACAACGTCGCCCAGCTCCTTCAGGCCGATCAGATGGGCCAAGGTGCCGCCGATGTTACCGGAGCCGATAAGAGCGATTTTGTTGCGCGCCATGATGTCCTCTTTGACAAAAAAAGGTGGGGACCAAAAAGGGAGCTGGACGCGCGCGCCGGCGCAGCCAAAAACCCCCGGATGAATGACCGCGGGGGTGTAGCGCGAATCACCTGCCCCGGCAAGCGGCACAGCCGCCGCCGGAGTGCTTTCCCGCGGCAAAAAAATGCAGCTACAGTGGGGGTTAAGCTGCTTTAGCGCAGAGGTGTGAGATGCGGAGATTTCCGGCCGCCGCCGGGCTTGTGATGCCGTGCTTGGCTCTGTTGGCCGCCTGCGCCGCGCCCGCGCATGTAACGCCGGTGTCGCAAACCGCGCCGCCGGCCCAAAGCCCGCCAGCCGCGCCGGCCCCTCCTGAACCATCCGTGCCGATCGCGGTGTCGCTGCCCGACATCACCACCTATGCCTTGATCCTGACCGATGGCGGCAAGACACCGGCCCAGCCCGTCACCCTCGCCCAAGCCGCCGATCTGCTGGCCGGTTTTGACGTGGTGTTTCTCGGCGAGGTTCATCGCCATGTGGGCGCCCAGCGCGCGCAGATGGACCTGTTCCGGGAAATCCACAAACGCGCGCCCAACGTGGCGCTGTCCATGGAGCAGTTCGAGCGCGATGTCCAAGGCGTGCTCGACGACTACCTCGCGGGGAAGGCCGGCGAGTTGTCCCTCGCCGAAAAAGGCCGCGCCTGGCAGAGCTACGGCACCACCTACCGGCCCCTGGTGGAATACGCCAAGGAACATTACCTGCCCGTCATCGCCGCCAACGCGCCCGAGCAGGTCATCCGCTGCGTGGGGCGCGAGGGCCTCGCCTTTCTGTCACGCATGAGTCCGGCCGCGCGCGGTTGGGCGGCGGCCGAGGTCCATACCGGCGAGGGCAAGTACCGCGACAAGTTCATGGGCTTCGCCATGGGCGACGCGGGCCACGGCGGCGGCAAGAAGGGCGACGCGCCCAGCGCCCAGGCCCTGCGCGGCTTCGAGGCGCAAGCCACCCGCGACGACACCATGGCGGAATCGATCTTCCTGCATCTGCAGAAGAACCCCGGACGCAAGGTGGTGCACCTGACCGGATCGTTCCATAGCGATGATTTCCTTGGCACGGTCGAGCGCCTGCGGATGCGCGATCCCAAGCTCAAGATCGCGGTCGTGAGCCCAACCGATTACAAGACCGCCGACAACCTGACCCTTAAGGACTCCGACGCGGCCGGCGGCACGCTGGTGCTGGCGTTGCGCGCCCTGCCCCAGCCCTACGCCACGATGGATGAAATGCGCGCGGCTATGCGAGGCCAGACCACCACGCGCGAAAAGGCCAACTGCAAGATGTAGCTATTTTTCCGCATCGCGTTTTCCGGAAACCGGCATCCGCTTTCCGGCGCGCCGTTACTTGTGAGGCTGGCGGATGTAATCCGCGGCCTGCATCTCGATCAGGCGCGACACCGTGCGGTGGAACTCGAACCCGCCTTCGTGGCCTTGGTAAAGGTCTTGCGGCGGAACGGCCGCGGAGCAGATCAGCGCCGAACGATGCTCGTAGAGCGCGTCGATCAAAGTCACGAAGCGCCGCGCCGCATCCTTCAGGTCTTCGTTCATCTGCGGGATGTTGCGCAGGATCAAGGTGGAGAACTGCGCGGCGATGGCGAGATAGTCGCTGGGGCCCAACGGTTGTTGGCACAAATCGGCGAAGTGGAACCGCGCCGTGCCATGGGCCGCCGCCGGGACGGGGATTCGCCGCCCCTGGTTCAAAACGACATCCGCGGCGGGTGTTGAGTCATCGGTGAGCCGGGCCCAGGCCGCGTCCAGCGCCGCGTCGGCATCGGGCCCGAGAGGCGTCACGTAGACCTGCTGGCCCGCGAGCCGGCCCAGGCGATAGTCCTGGGCCGCATCCAATTCCAGAAGCGCGAATGTCTGTTTGATGAGCGCGATGAACGGCAGGAAGCGTTCGCGCTGCAAGCCATGTTTGTAGAGGTCGTCGGGGTGCCGGTTGGAGGTGGATACGATCACCACACCGCGCGCCAGCAGCTTTTCGAACAAGCGTCCCACGATCATGGCGTCGGCGATATCGCGCACCTCCAGCTCGTCGAGGCACAGCAAGGTGGTGTTATCGGCGATGCCTTCGGCCATGCCGGGGATCGGATCGCCTTCGTCCTCGTACATCGGCAACTGGCGCCGGCGGTGAATCTCGCCGTGGATATCGCGCATGAAAGCATGGAAGTGCACGCGCTCCTTGGCGGCCACCGGGGCCGCCTCGAAGAACAAATTCATCAGCATGGATTTGCCGCGCCCGACCCCGCCGTGGAGGTAGAGCCCGCGCGGCGGCGGCTTGTCCGCGCCCCCGAACAGTTTGCCAAGCATCCCCTTCTTCGCGCCCTTGGGCCTGTAAGACGCGAGTTCGTCCGCCAGCGCGGCGAGCTTCCGCGCCGCCGTCTCCTGGATCGGGTCGGGCTTGAGTTCGCCGGACGCCACCTTGGCGCGATAGCGGGTGAGCAGGTCGTTGGTCATGAATCAATAAGTGCAAAAAGCAACATGCCGCCCTCTTGCGAAGGCGGCATGTTTCAAAGCATCGGACAAGCTGATCAGCCGTCCTTGTTGATCTTCTCGATCAGGTCCTTGAGGGTCTTTTCGGCCTGGTCGTTGGGCACCTGGCAGGTGCCGGCCGCCTGGTGGCCGCCGCCGCCGTATTTCAGGCACAGCTCGCCGACATTGGTCTTGGACGAGCGGTCGAAGATCGACTTGCCGATGGCGTAGACCGTGTTCTGCTTCTTGAGGCCCCACATCACATGGATCGAGATGTTGGACTGCGGGAACAGGGCGTAGATCAGGAAGCGGTTGCAGGCCCAGATCGTGTCTTCGTCGCGCAGATCGAGGACCACCAGGTTCTTGTGCGCGGTGGTGCACTTCTTGATCTGTTCCTTGGCCTTGGCTTCGTGTTCGACATAGAGGTCAACGCGCTCGACCACATCCGGCAGCATCAGGATGTCTTCGACCGGCATCTGCACGCACTTGTCGATCAGTTCCATCATCAGCTGGTAGTTGGAGATGGTGAACTCGCGGAAGCGGCCGAGACCGGTGCGGGCGTCCATGATGAAGTTCATCAGGTCCCAGCCCTTGGGGTTCAGCACTTCGTCCTTGTTGAACTGGGCGGCGTCGCCCTTGTCCACCGCCAGCATCAGGTCGTCGCTGATGCGCGGCACCTTCTTCTTGCCGCCGTAATAGTCATAAACCACCCGGGCCGCCGACGGCGCCTTGGCGTCAATGATATGGTTGTCTTTCTTGCCGACGCGGATGGTTTCGCTCTCGTGATGGTCGAAAGCGAGGTGAACGCCGTCCACATATGGCAGATTGGTGGTAATATCGCGGTTGGTGATCTCAATGACGCCGTCCTGCATGTCCTTGGGGTGGACGAACTTGATCTCATCGATCAGGTTCAGTTCCCTCAGAATCGCGGCGCAGACGAGTCCGTCAAAGTCGCTGCGCGTGACCAGACGGTATTTGGTTGAGGACATTGCAGGTTCCCCCTTAAAACACGATGCATCCCGGGCGAAAAGATAAACAGGACCGGGGGTTAAGACAACCTAGATGCGCGAGAAGGACAAAAGCATTTTTGTGAAGCCGCACACCCGCCAAACAACCCGGTTTTCCAGGGAAAC
>CANJOI010000295.1 GCA_947475365.1 Fidelibacterota bacterium
GGGCTCGCGGCCATTCTCGTCACCGGGGAGAACGGCCATATCCTGATCGACGGCGGCCTGCCGGAATCCGCGCCGCTCATCGCCGACAATATCGCCGCGGCCGGGTTCCACCTGGAGGACATCAAATACATCCTCAACAGCCACGCCCACTACGACCACGCCGGCGGCATCGCCGAGCTGCAGCGCCAGACCGGCGCGCGCGTCATGGGCAGCTTTCCGGCCATGGCGGCGATGGTAACGGGCGCCCCCACGCGCGAAGACCCACAGCTTAAAACCGCCGATCGCTACCCCGCCGTCCCCCAGGCCTCGCCCATCACCGACGGCGCGGTCATCAGGCTCGGCCCGCTGCAGCTCACCGCGCATTTCACGCCCGGCCACGCCCCCGGCGGCACCACCTGGACCTGGGATTCCTGTGAAGGTGCCGCGTGCAAGCACATGGTCTACGCCGACAGCCTCACGGCCGTGTCCTCGCCGGGCTTAAAATTCAGCGCCGACACCGGCGGCGTGCTCGCCTTCAAGCATTCCATCGCCACCGTGGCGGCCCTGCCCTGCGACATCCTGATCACGCCCCACCCGGACGCGAGCAACCTGTGGTCGCGCCAGGCCAGGAAGAATTTCGCCGATCCCCAGGCGTGCCGCGGTTACGCCACAGCCGCCGGTGCGGCGTTCGACAAGCGCCTGTTGGACGAAACCAAGTAGCCCGCCCCACGCCTCCACACGCTGCAGTTGCTCTACCTCTTGTTAACGGATGTTTGGAATCCTGAGGCTCTCGATTCGTGGAGCTGAGCCTTGCCCATTTCCGATGTCGCGCGCGCCGGCGCAAAGATCACCGCCCTCAGCGGCCTGTTGGGCGTAGCGCCCGACGTCGCCGTCAGTCTCCTGTCGGTGCAGGCCTTGGCGGCGGGCAATTTCGACATGCTCCAGTTCTGGAAAGCCGTCGCCGAGTACATGCGCGGCAACGCCCCGTTCTTCCTGGGCGCGCCGGCCTGACCCTACTTCCTGGGCAAATGCGCCCAGCACTCCACCTCGACCAGCGCGCCGAGGGCTAGGCCGTTGGCGCCGATGGCGCTGCGGGCCGGAAGACGCGTGGGCTTGAAATACTTCACATAGACTTTGTTGAAGTCGGCCCACTGGCTCATGTCGGTGAGCATGACCATGCACTTGAACACATCGTCATAGCTGGCGCCGTTCTTCTTCAGGGTGGCGGCGATATTCTCCATGGTCTGCACCGCCTGGGCTTCCATGCCCGCCGGCAGCTTGCCGTCAGGGGCCTGACCGATCTCGCCCGCGAGATACAGCACATCGCCCACCTTCACCGCGGACGAAAACGGCATGCCCGGCGGCGCGTTCATATACTCGGCAGCGAACCCATTCGCGGTGAACGCCATCAACGCGGCCAACGCCGCAGCAGAAATTTTCAACATCCCCATGTCCCCTTAAGACCAAACCTCGGAATACAGCCGCGCGAAATTTCCGCCGAGAATTTTCTCGACGCGGTCCACCGAATGGCCGCGCCGGATCAGATCGTCGCCCACCAGGGCGTAGCGGTCGGCGGGATTGTATTCGGGCGCGTAATTGAAGATGTCGGCCCCTTCGTTGGGCGCCACGGTGCCGTTCTTGACCCGCGCCTCATACACATCCTTGCGCCAGTAATCCTTATAGGCCTGGTCAAACACCAGCGGCGGCAGCCGTCCATCGGTGCCGATGCCGACGTGGTCCTCGCCGCACACCTTGATGGCGTGCTCGATATGGCGGATCACATCCTCGCCGTGCTCCTGCCCGTTGGCGATCAGGTAGGACATGAAATAGATGCCGAACACACCGCCCTTGTCGGCCAGCGCCTTCATCTGCGCATCCGGCATGTTGCGCGGATGCGGGTTGAGCGCGTGGCAGCCGGAATGCGTGATGGCCGGCGGGCGCGTGGACTCTTTGATGCCGTCGGCGGCAGTGCGGTGGCCCACATGGCTGAAATCGATCAGCATCTTCAGGCGGTTCACCTCGCCCACCACCGCGCGGCCGAACGGCGTGATGCCGCCGTCATTGGGCACCATGCAGCCATCGCCGGCGGCGGCCTTGAGGTTGTAGGTCAGCTGCACCGTGCGGATGCCGAGGTCCTTGAGCACCGCCACATTGGCGGCGTCGCCTTCCAATTCGCTGGTGCCCTGCACGTCGTAGGCGATGCCCAGCTTGCCGCTGGTCTTGGCGGTTTTGAGATCGGCCGCGGTCAGCACCTTCATCACGCGGTCGGCGCTACCCTTGATGCGCTTGTCCATCAGCGCGGTCGCGGTTTTGAGATTGTCCAAGGTGCCCGACCCGCCCTGGGTCTGGCTGATGATGGTGGCGCCCGAGGCCTTGGCCGCATCGAGCAGCAACGGCGCGAACCGGTCCGGCGGCGAGTCCAGGCCGTAACGCTCCAGCCAGCACTTGGCGTCGATCACGGTCATCAGGCGGTAGCGCGCGCGGGAGAGCGGCGGGGCCGCGTCAGCCCCCATGATGAAGGGCGCGGCGGCGATGAGGCCGAGGGCTCGGCGGCGCGAGGGCATAGCGCATCCTTCTTGCGGTGCGGCAGACCGTGAAAGCTATGCCACCCGCGTCCCGGGCGCCAGTGCCCGCTACAGCTGCGACTAGATCGAGGATCAGTCTTGAACAATGCCCGCGGGCATCTCGCGCAGCACATCGGCGATCCGCTGTTTGACGGACGGCGCCACCGGCAGAATGGGTTTGGGCGGTGCGGCGCGGCACAGGCCGAGGATGTCCGCCAGCGCGTAGACCGCGCGCAGGCCCCCGTGCTGCTTGAACAGATCCCACAGGGGCGCCAGCGCGGCGTTCACACGGCGCGCTTCGGCGGCGTCGCCCTGCTGGGCGGCGCGCACAATCCGCAGACAGGTCTTGGGCAGCACCCCGCCCAGCACGCTGTACCAGACGTCCTGGCCGCCGAGCAGCGCCTCCGTGCAGACCCAGTCGCCGCTGCAGCCCACCGAGAACGCCGGCGGAAACCAGGCGCGGCGGTCAGGCGCGGCGGACGAATTCTTGATGGCGACGATGCCCGGCTCCGCCGCCAGCCGGCGCAGGAGTTGCTCCGTGAACTGGAAATGCGTCGCCACCGGATTGTCGTAGATGACGAGCGGCAATCCGCTTTCCCGCGCCACGGTGGTGAAATGGGTGAAGACCTCGTCCTCGGTCAGCGGGTTGTAGCTGACCGCCGGCATCAGCCCTGCGGCGGCGCCGGCCGCACGCGCGTCCTGGGCAATCCGCACGGCGTCATCGGTGCGCAGGGCGCCGACGCTGACGATGACCGGCGTGCCGCCGGCTTCCTCCAACGCCACCTCCAGTGCACGGCGGCGCGCTTCCCGCGTGAGGTACATATAGGTGCCGGTGCTGCCCAGAAGCCCGATGGAGTCCACCCGCGCCTGCGCCAGCCGGGTGATCAGCTTGCGCAAGGCGGCTTCGTCTACGCGCCCGGCCGCATCGGCGGGCGTGATGGGAAAGGCGGATAAACCTTTTGGGATTGTCACGATGCGCCTTTCTCATAGGGCTTCAAAGCGGCGTGGGCGAACTGATGCACCGGCACGTCGAGGCCGTAACGCTGCGCCAGCCGCACGATCACACCCGAAATGGCGTCGTTCTCCACGGGCCGCCCGCGCTGCAGATCATGATACAGCGAGGCGTAGAGATCGGGCGGGAAACTGTCGAGCAAGGCCAGCGCGCTGTCCTTGGCGTCCGCCGGAAGTTTGACCCCATGCGCCAGGGCCACGGCGATCACTTCGTCCATGGAGCGCAAGGCCACGGCGCGCAGGTGCGGGTCGCCATAGACCACGCCCACCGGCTGGCGCACCACGCCGGTCATGGCGGCGTTGGTGGCGAAGGCCACGAATTTTTTCCACTGCGCCGCGCGGATGTCCGGGGAGATGTCACAGCCCACGCCCGCGCTCTTGCAGGCGGCCTGCAAAGCCTTGCACCGCTCGCTGATCGCGCCGTCTTCCTCGCCGATGACGATGGACGACATGGCGCTGGTGTAGCGGATCAC
>CANJOI010000296.1 GCA_947475365.1 Fidelibacterota bacterium
GAAGGCGATGGTGATGCCGAACACATTCTGCAGGAATTGCCCGGCCGGCCCGCGCGTGCCGAACAGCAGCAGCAGGAAGAACCCGGTCACCACCGGCGGCAACACCAGCGGCAGGTAGACAATGCCGTGCAGCAGACTCTTGAGCGGGAACTCCAGCCGCGCCAGCACATAGGCCAGCAGGAAGCCCACAGGCAGACTCGCGAGCGTGCCCCACAGGCCCACCTTCAGGCTGAGAAGCACGGCCTCCCATTCGGCGGGCGTGAAATCGAACATGAGCGAAGTATCCTTGTGAATATTTCGCGCGTCTACAGAAGAACCCGAAGGGCGGAGCCGTTGACCGCGCAAATGCGCTGTCGCACCGCCGGGCGTGGCGCCTGCTCCTCGCCGTGTTCGTAGGCAACGACCGACAGGCGCTCGCACGCCCGCAGCAATTCGCCGGGCGCCAGCAGGAAGTCCGGATTGCGCGGCCGGCCCAGGCGTTCGTTGCCCTGGCCGAAGGTCTCGAAGATCAGCACGCCGCCTTCGGCGAGGCTCTCCACCAGATGCGGAAAGTGGGGCCGGTGGAGATAGTTGGCCACCACGATGCCATCGAACATGCCCGTGAGCGGCCATTCGCCGGTTTCGAGGTCGGCGGCGATCACCGCGGCGGGCGCATCGGCCAGCGCGGACACATCAATATCCACCGCCGTCATCTGGAACCCTAAGGCCGCCAGGGCGCGGGTGTGCCGGCCATGCCCCGCCGCCAGGTCCAGCACCCGGCCACCGGGGCGGATCAGCGGCGCCCAGCGCATGACCCACGGCGAGGGCGGGATATCCGGGTCCAAAGGCCTGTCGAAACTGGTCATGACGCTTCCCCAACGGCCGGTGACGTTTCCCTTATAGTTGGAGCCGCAATTTCGTGCAAAATCAGGGAGCTGCCGCCGGTTTGCGCGGTTTGACGCCCATCCCTCCAGCGACTAAACACAAAAGCATGTCCTCGCCCGAATCCTTGACCCTCGCCGCGGATTTTCCCGCCGCCACCGACGCCCAGTGGCTGAAGCTGGTGGACAAGGTTCTGGCCGGCGCGGACTTCGACAAAAAGCTGGTGGCCCGCACCTATGACGGGCTGGCGATCAAGCCGCTCTATACCCGCGCTGACTGGCGCGCGGACGGCGACGCTTCGGGCCTGCCCGGCGGGGCACCCTTCACGCGTGGCAGCACAGCCCTGGGCAACACGCTGTCCGGCTGGGACATCCGTCAGGCGCATGGCGGCGGCGATGCAGGGGCCGTGAACAAGGCCATTCTTGAAGACCTGGAACGCGGCGTCACCTCGATTCTGCTGCGCACTGACGGGACCGAGCTCGACCGGGTGCTGCACGGCGTGATGCTGGACCTGGCGCCCGTGGTGTTGGACGGCGCGGAGCGACCCGCCGCCGAAGCGCTGATGAAACTGGTCAAGGCGCGCGGCCAGGAGAACGTGTTCGCGGGCAATTTCGGCCTCGACGATCTCGGCGCCGGCGTCACCGACGTCGCGGCGCTGGGCGCCGTGGCCGCGGGCATCGCGCGCGATTTTCCTAAGGCGCGCGCCTTCTGTGTGCGCGGTACGGTCTATCACGCGGCTGGCGCCGCCGATGCGCAAGAGCTGGGCGCGGCCGTTGCGACCGCGCTGACGTATGTGCGCGCCATGGCGGCCGCCGGCATGACCATTGACGCGGCCTGCGGTCAGATCGCGTTTACGCTCGCGGCCGACGCCGACTTCTTCCTGTCCATCGCTAAGTTCCGCGCCTTGCGCAAACTGTGGGCGCGCGTGACGGAAGTCTGCGGCGCCGACACCCGCACCGCGCCGGTATACGCCTGCACCGCCACCCGCATGATCAGCCGCCGCGATCCCTGGGTGAATGTGCTGCGCACCACCGTCGCCTGTTTCGCGGCCGGTATCGCCGGCGCGGACGCGGTCACGGTGCTGCCCTTCGACGGCAGCGATCTTGCGCGCCGCGTGGCCCGCAATACCCAGATCGTGCTGCAGGAAGAAGCCAGTCTCGCCAAGGTGGTCGACCCCGCCGGCGGCGCCTGGATGTTTGAGCGCCTGACGGAAGAACTCGCGAACAAGGCCTGGGCGTTCTTCCAGGAGATCGAGCGCGCCGGCGGCATGACCAAAGCTTTGGGATTCGTGGCGGAGAAGATCGCCGCGGTGCAGACCGAGCGCGCCAAGAATATCGCCCGGCGCAAGGACGCCATCACCGGCGTGAGCGAATTCCCGAACATCCATGAGGCCGAGACCGCGCCGCTCTCCGTCGCAACCCCAGCGGGGTTGAAGCCGGTACGCCTGGCGGAAGGCTTCGAGTACCTGCGTGACCTGAGCGACGCGTTCAAAGCCAAGACCAGCCAGCGGCCACGCATTTTCCTCGCCAATCTTGGTTCGGTCGCCGACTTCACCGCGCGCGCGACCTTCGCCAAGAACTTCTTCGAGGCCGGCGGCATCGAAGCCATTCCCGGCGCGGGCGGCAGCGCCCCGGCCGATATGGCGCGGGATCTGAAGCACAGCGGCGCCCAGTTCGCCATCATCTGCGGCACGGACGCGGGCTACGCCGAAAGCGCCGCCGCCGTGGCCACGGCGCTGAAGGGCGCGGGCGCCACCATCGTCTATCTCGCGGGACGTCCCGGTGAGTTGGAAGCCGCGCTCAAGGCGGCGGGCGTTGACGAGTTCATCTTCATGGGCGGCGATGTGCTTGGCACGTTGACGCGCGCCCATGCCAAGTTGCGGTAGCGCCATGAATAAGCAGCAGATCCCCAGCTTCGCCGATATCGCCCTGGCCTCGCCCGCCAACTCCGGCGGCCTGGACGCCGGCACTTGGCGCGCCAAGGCCGAAGCGGAGGCCGGTAAACCGCTGACGCCGTGGGAGACGCCGGAAGGTATCGCCGTGAAACCGCTGTTCACCGCCGGCGACCTGGACGGCATCGACTTTCTCGATACGCGCCCAGGCGTAGCACCCTTCCTGCGCGGGCCTTACCCCACCATGTATGTCAACCAGCCCTGGACCGTGCGCCAATACGCCGGGTTCTCCACGGCCGAGGATTCCAACGCCTTTTACCGCCGCAATCTCGCGGCCGGGCAAAAAGGCCTGTCCATCGCTTTCGATCTGGCCACCCACCGTGGCTATGACAGCGATCATCCGCGCGTGATCGGCGATGTCGGCATGGCAGGTGTGGCGATCGATTCCATCCTGGACATGCGCACCCTGTTCGACGGCATCCCGCTCGACCAGATGAGCGTATCCATGACCATGAACGGCGCGGTGCTGCCGATCCTGTCGCTCTATATCGTCGCGGCGGAAGAACAGGGCGTTGCGCCCGCGCAGCTTTCAGGGACCATCCAGAACGACATCCTGAAAGAGTTCATGGTCCGCAACACCTACATCTTCCCGCCTACGCCCTCGATGCGGATCATCTCGGACATCTTCGCCTACACCTCGGCGCATATGCCCAAGTTCAATTCGATCTCGATCTCCGGCTATCACATGCAGGAAGCCGGCGCGACCGCCGACCTGGAGCTGGCCTATACCCTGGCCGACGGCCTGGAATACGCGCGCGCCGGACAGAAGGCCGGGCTCGGTATCGACGCCTTTGCGCCCCGGCTTTCGTTCTTCTGGGCGGTCGGCATGAACTTCTTCATGGAAGTGGCCAAGATGCGCGCCGCGCGCCTGCTCTGGGCCAAGCTGATCAAACAGTTCAACCCCAAGAGCGACAAGTCGCTGGCCTTGCGCACCCACTGCCAGACCTCGGGCTGGAGCCTGACGGCGCAGGATGTCTACAACAATGTCGCGCGCACCTGTGTCGAGGCCATGGCGGCCACCCAAGGCCACACCCAGTCGCTGCACACCAACGCCTTCGACGAGGCGCTGGCGCTGCCCACCGATTTCTCGGCGCGCATCGCGCGTAACACCCAGCTTTTCATCCAGCAGGAAACCGGCACCACCCGCAGCGTCGATCCCTGGGGCGGCAGCTACTATGTCGAACGCCTGAC
>CANJOI010000297.1 GCA_947475365.1 Fidelibacterota bacterium
ACGGCGCCAAATCCGCGGCAAAATACCAAGCACAACTTATAGCGTCGGATCCGTCGCTTTTGGAACTCGTCGCCGCAACGGCGCCTCAACTCGGGTGGGGGATATGGCGGCTTACGCCGCAGCTCGACGGCTTTGAGATGCAAGTCGACAACAGCCCGTTCGCGCAAGGCTTCGGGCCCTCGGCGCGCCCTGTTTGCACGCCGATCTTGGGAATGCTCGAGGCCGTAAGCGGCTTGATGGGCACCCCCATGGCGCTTACCGAAGTCGCTTGCGCTGCAACTGGTGCCGTGTGCTGTCGCTTCCAAGCCCGTCGGCGATAGCCTGTAGCGCCTTTGCGGCGACGACCGCGTAGCGCACCCCGGCCGAAGCCGGAAAAAAGCAAAACCCGGGACCGTTTCCGGTCCCGGGTTTGCCAGCAATCAAATTTAAGCCTGGTTACGCTACGATTTCGCCCACTTCTTTCGACGTGGCGTTGCTCTTCGTGCCCCAGGTCCGGACCGGCAGGCCCATGACCTTCATGGCGGTGTAGCCCAGGCGGGTCACGGGCGAACCGTCACCAGCGATGTGCAGACCCGTCTTGATCCTGCCGCCGGCGCGGCCGGCCGTGAACATCGCCATGCCGTCGAGCGAGTGGATGCGCGCGAGGCCATGGTCGCTGTTGGCGTAGATCAGAACGTTGTCGAGCAGGGTGCCGTCGCCTTCCTTGATCTTGGCGAAGGCTTCCACGGTGTGCGCCCAATTCTCGAACGCGCGGCGGGTAAACCAGGAGCATACGGTCTGGTAACCGAGCTTCTCGTCCACCGGTTCTTCGTGGGTGCAGGTGTGGTGCGGCTTCTCATAGCCGAGCTTGGTCACGCCCTGGCCGCCGTAGGCCATATTGAACACCCGGGTTTGGTCGCAAGCCACGGCCATGGCCATCAGGTCGGCCAGCATATTGTGGCGCGACGCCATGAGCGTGGTGTCGGTGCCGTTCTTGGCGTCTTCCTTGAACTTCTCCGGCGCCTTGCACGAGGCGATCGGCTCCGGCTTGGTCAACTGCTGCTGGAACTGCTGCTCGATGTGGCGCAGGCCATCGAAATATTGCTCGATGCGCTGTTTGTCCTCGGAGCCCACGACTTTATTCAGGTCCTTGATGTCGTCCATCACCCCGGACAGTGCGCTCTTGCGCACCATGATCTTCGGGTTCGGGGTAAAGGTCGGTGCGTTCGGGTCCTGGAAATCCGGCCCGAACAGGCGGGTATAGAACGCCATCGGCGAGGTTTCAGCGGCGTTCGGGGTCTGCGGATTGTCGTAGGAGTAGGTGTCGCGGGCGCCGCTGGCCGAAGCCGTCAGCGTGCGGAAGCGCGTAGTGCGGCCGATGCTGTTGGCGATCGAGATGTCCAGGGTTTCACCCGGCACTTCGCCCTGCTGCATCGGCGCCATGCCGGTGCGGCCGATCACCCAACCGGTGTGATGGCAGAAGTTCTGGGCGTTGTCCTTGAAGGCGGTGAAGTTCGAGAACACGTTGATGTGTTTCTGGACGCCGCGCAGGGCTTCCATTTCCTCGGTGATTTCCCAGTTCGCGCCCACTTTCTTCGGCACGAAGATGTCCTTGGCGACGCCGAGGCCCCAGTACCAGGTGCCGAAGCGGACCGGCATGGGCTTGCCGTCGGCGAGCGCGTCACCGTTACCGTTGAGGAACACATTGAGGAGCGGCAGCGCCACCGTCACCGCGGCGCCGTCCACCACGCCGCGCAGGACGCGGCGGCGATTGAGCTTGTCCAAGAATGAGCTGGTCATGGGCTGGGTCTCCCTATTTCGCGTTGGTCGTTGATTCGGACGTAGCCGCGTCGGCCGTCTTCGCCGCGGGCGCGGCTGGAGGCGTTTCGCGGATCGCCGAAAATGCGTTCGAGGTCGCAACCGTGCGCAGCAGCTCCTTCAAACGGTATCCCTGCTGTTCAAAGCGCGCGCCGTAGTAGGCGAGTTCTTCCTGGTCCTGGTTGTCGGTGGACCCGCCCGTGCCGTAAGCGAACACCCGCTTCACCATGCAGGAGGTGACGGCGGGATGGTCATGCATCACCTGACCGAGCCCGGCCACGTCCTTGAACTCGCGGCCATCGAGAGAACCGGCCGTGTCGATCTTCCAGCCCTTCTCGTTGTCGCGGTACTGGCCGGCGCCGTCGAAGTTCTCGAGCGCGAGGCCCATGGGGTCGGTGATCTTGTGGCAACCGGCGCACACCGGGTTCTTGCGGTGCAGCTCCAGCCGGTCGCGCGCCGTGTGCAGGTTCGGATTCGGGTTCTCGACGATCGAGAAATCCACGTTCGCCGGCGGCCGCGGCACGGGCTGGCACATGAGGATTTCGCGCAAGGCCTTGCCGCGCAGCGTCGGCGACGAACGGCCCGGATGCGAGTGTCCGGCCAGGAAGCTGATCTGGGTCAGGAAGCCGGTGCGCGGGCTGCCGTCCGGGAAGGTATGCGCCGTCCAATTGCCCGACGTCGGCAACTGATACAGCGCGCCCAGCACGGGCGACAGGAAGGTTTCGCGGCTGGTGAACAGATCGCGGTAATCGCGGTCCTTCACCAGAAGATGATCGACCATGGTGCGCAAGGTTTGCTCATGGGCGTCTTCCACCGTGGCGCCGGTGAAGGCCGGATACACGGTGGCATCCTTGGCCAGCGTCGAGAGTTCGTCGAACCCAAGCATGTCGTCGAAGAAGGCGCGCATGCCGGCTTCGAGGCGCGGGCTGGCGAGCATCATCTCCACCACCTTGGCGCGCCCCTTGGGGGTCTGGATCTCGCCGGTCTCGGCGGCCTTCAACACCGCCTCGTCCGGACCGGCGTTCCACAGGAAGAAGCTCAAGCGCGAGGCCAGGCTGTAAGCGTCCAGCCGCTGGCGGCCGGGATGGGCCGGATCCGGCTCGGTCGCCTCGGCGACGAACAAGGTCTTGGGGCTCACCAGGATGGCTTCGATCGCCACGCTCAGGCCGGCATAGAAATCCTTCAGCCGGTCGGCGCTGGCGTTGGCCTGGCCCACCAGTTCGGCAACCTTGTCGCCCGGGAGCGGCCGGCGGAACATCAGACGGCCGACACGCGTGATGATCTGCGTGGCGCAAGCGGCGTCCGCGGCCTTCTCGTCCTTGGGCGCGCAGGGCAGCAGGAATTTGCGGCGGCCCGGATCCATCGCGGTGTTGGCAACCGCCACCGCCACTTTCTGGAACACCTCGACCTGCGTGTCGGTGACGCCGGCCTTCGTGGTGCCCACCTGCAGCAGGCCGTCGGTACGCACGGTCGGCGCGAAGCGGGCTTCGGCTTCCGGACGCACATCGGGGCCGAGCGCGTAGGACACGGTGTTGAGGTACTGGGTGCTGGTCAGAAGGTGCAGGTGACGCATCGTGGACGCGTCCTCCGGCTCCTTCAGCGCCGCCACTTTGCCGGCGGCCGGCTTGGCGGCGGCGGTGTCTTTCGACGCCGGCGCGGAGCAGCTCGCCAGAGCGAGAGCCGCCACGCCGATCGCGGCGCCGCAACGCAGGCGCCGCGCGAAGGTCTTTTCCGAAACGAAGCTGAACTGCATCATCGATTACTCGCGGTTGCCAGCGGCCTGCGCGGTGGCGGAGTCGACCGGCGCCTTGGCGACCGTCGCATCCGGATGCCGGACGAAGACCTGGGTGAAGCGCACGTTGAGCGCCGAAGAGATCGCCGTATTCACACCGTTCTTGTCCGGCGCGTAGTCGGCGAGCTTCATGAGCGCGCGGTACATGGAGGGGCCCGAGGTGCCGCCGTAGCTCTGGTGCAGCGCGTCGCGGGTGTTGTGCGAGGCGTAGTACCAGCTCTCGATGTCGGCATAGCCGCCCATGTAGCCGTCGGCGCTCTTGGCCGCCACGTTCAGCTGGAAGCGCGTGGCCTTATAGAGGATGTCGGGCCCGCCATCGCGCGGGTCATAGACCGAACCGGCCGGCATCCCCAGGTCCTTGGCTTCGGTGGTGAGCACGCCGT
>CANJOI010000298.1 GCA_947475365.1 Fidelibacterota bacterium
ACCTATGATCTTCAGGACGACCGCGCCTACGCCGAATGTCACAACAAGGTCGACCCGGCGGGCATCTTCGCCGGCGCGATCCTGGGCGGCATCCTCGGCAATGTCGCGGGCGGGCGGCGCGATTCCGGCGGCGCCACCGTGGCCGGCGTGGTCGCGGGCGGCGCGCTCGGCGCGGCGCTCACCGCCAAGATGGACTGCGATGACCGCAGCTACGCCTACAAAACCTACAACGACGCCTTCAACGCGGGCCGCGCCAACTATCGCTACAACTGGCGTAATCCGGCGAACAACAACACCGGCGAGCTCTACGTGATGGACTATTACCGCGACGAGGATAATTTCCGCTGCGCGGTGTTCTCCAACACAGTCATGATCCAAGGCCGCCGCGAGGAAGCCCGCGGCCGCGCCTGCCAGCAGCCCAGCGGCACTTGGGCAATCATCGACTAAAAGCGCTTTTTACGGCTTAAGTATCCCCGGGCCGCGTTCTCTGGACGCGGCCCGGACCTTATAGGGGCTACCCGCCCAGGATGCCCCTCCCCTATAGTCCGTTCACAAAAGGGGAAATATCGCGTGAGTTCAAAAGTCAAAATATCCGAGGCGTTGTTCAAGAAGTTCGTCGGCGCCATCGCCAGGGCGCCGCGTTATTTCTTTCTGTCGCCCCAGTGCCGGCAGATCTTCGCCCTCGAACACTTCAATGAACGCGGCCGAGAAGTGCGCGAGCATGGCCAGACCACCGACGGGGTGATGCCCGGCACCATCGCCCACAACCGCATCCAGATCGACGACGGCACCTTCGCCTCGGCCGAGCGGTCGCTGCGCCTGATCAATCCCATCGCGGCCATCAGCGGCATCTTCGGGTTCGAGGGCGACAAGAAGGTGCTGTCCATCGGCCCGCGCACGGAAATGGAGCTGTTTCACCTGGTGGGGGTCGGCTTCCATCCCAACAACATCACCGCCGTGGACCTGATCTCGACCTCGCCCTGGATCGACCTGGGCGACATGCACGCGCTGCCCTATGCCGACAAGAGTTTCGACGTGGTGATCTCAAGCTGGGTGCTGGGCTATAGCGCCACGCCCCAGAAGGCGGTGGACGAGATGCTGCGGGTGACCAGGGACAGGGGTGTCATCGCCATCGGCTGCACCCACAATCCCGACGCCGATAACCTTGAGTACAAGACCGAGGACGCCAAGATCCTGGGATCGCGCTTCCGCCACGTTGAACAATACCGCGCGATGCTGGGGGACAGGCTGGATTGGATCTACTACCAGGACGAACCGCAAGGCACGGCGCCCGGCCCGGTCATCATCATCGCGCGAATCAAGCATTCCTGATCAGCATGAGGGCCCGCCCATGACGCGCTATGTGCAGAAGGTGTTGCAGCCCGGCGAGACCGTGGTGCTCGAGACCAAGGTCCACTGGCTGATCTACCTGCCGTCCCTGTTCTGCCTTCTCCTGGTGATCGCCGGCGGCGTGATTTATGTGATCGAGCCCGCGGAGAAGATCCTGGTCTATGGCCCCATCGGCCTGGGCCTGCTCCTGGGCGTGCCGAACTTCATCGGCGCCTGGTTCACGCGCTGGTCCACCGAGATCGCGGTCACGGACCGGCGGGTGATTTACAAGCGCGGCTTCATCCGCCGCACGTCCATCGAGATGAACATGGACAAGGTCGAGAGCATCGACGTCAACCAGTCGATTCTGGGGCGCATCTTTGACTATGGGGATGTGCTGGTGCGCGGCACCGGCCACGGCCTGGAGCCGCTGCGCATGATCCAGAGGCCGCTGGCGTTTCGGAGCGCCGTGATCGCGCGTTAGCGCGATCACCAAAGATGAGCACGCGCCAAAAGCAGGACACGCCCGCTCCTGGCTCGCTCATTCAGAATTACAGCGCCGCGCGTTCGCGGACGGCGGCCATGCGCGCCCGCGCCGCTTCCTGGCGCTTGCGCTTGGCTTCGGCCGCAACCGTCAGTTCCATATGTTCGATCACCCGCGCGCACTGCAGCACTTCGATGCCCGCGTTTCCGCTGGCGGTCTGCTGCTTGAGGCTGGCGTTGAAGGCGGCGAGCGCATTACTGGTGGCGGCGGGCGGGAACATGCCTTTCCAGCGTGTGATACTGCGCACGATCATGGCCCCGCGGGCCTGGGCGTCGGGGGTCTGGCGCAGTTCCGCCACCAGTTGATCCACGGCGCGGGCCGAGGCGCGGGCGACTTCCAGACGATTGGCGGGATTGAGGACAATTCTCAAGGGCGCGGCCCTCCTCGATGATAGATGTTTTGAAGATCAGAGGCCCGGTTGCCGGACCGGACCGCAACACAACGGCGCCCAGGGCAGGAAGTTGCGTACGTCCCTTGCCGCTCGCCCGCGAAAAGCGCGGTGAAGTCCAAAACTGTGACACCTGTGCCACGCCGGAGCCAGCCGTGCCCCGGAAACCGCGACATCCCTCGGCCGGGGTCAAATCCGGCGTTGGATCCCCTGCTGCCAGTGGCGAACGGTCAAAGCCAGGCAGAACAGGGTCACCTTGCGGATGGGACTGGCGAGTGCGAGCCAGATGAGCGTGCGGCGGACAGGGTGCATGCCTCGTCAACGTCTCATCGCGGCTCAGGTTCCGATCGCCCCCACATTTCACGCCTTTGACTGTGGACGACGGGACCGCGCGTGTTTACCCCGTACGGCCGCGCGTTCGCGCTCGCGTCAATTCGCGGCATCGCTACCGTCACAAGGATGCCGCCCATCCTTATGCCCGGTTCCGCGCTGGACGACCTCGAACGCCGTTTCGACGGGCCGATTCCACGGCAATTGACCGCGAACACCACCGAGCGCGGCCTGATGATCGATCATCACCGGGCGATGATCCGCTTCAGCGCCGTGCGCATTGAGGATTTCGCCGGCTCCCTCGCCCGCCTCAAGGCCGCGCCACCGGCGCCGGGGCTGGATAGCTGGATCACGCGCACGGAGGCCATCATCCGCGACCACACCGCCGAAAAACTGAGGCACGAGGCGGATCTCGCCGCCTTGCTGGCCGAGCGCGAAAGCGAGGGCGGTTTGGCTTAAGAAGCGGGACCGTTACCGAAGATCGCGTGATGCACGCGGTCGCCGGGCTTGATGCCCATTTTCAGCGCGGCGCCGCCCACCAGTTCAAGCACGGCACGCACCGGCGCGCGCGGCCCGATCGGGCTTTCGGAGTGGGGTACGGCGTTGTCCTTGATCGCCTCGATCTCGCCGTTGGCGCGGATGAAAATCATATCCAGCGGGATGAAGGTGTTGCGCATCCAGAAGCTCGCGCGCCGGTCCTCATGGAAGTCGAACAGCATGCCATGGTCTTCCGCCATGGTGCTCCGGTGCATGAGCCCGATCTCCTGCTCCTTGGCCGTGGAGGCAAGTTCGACCGTGAACTTCACCGTCTTCGCCGCCGTATCGATGGTCAGCGGCGAGAGCGCGAGGGACTGAGCCTTGGCGGGGTTGAGCGGCTCATATGGCCGCAGCATCTGGGGAAACGCCGGCGCGCAGGCCGCCAGAACCAGTGCGAGCGCCGCTACATATATTCTGAGCTTCGCGTTCATCCCCGCTCTCCCGGCGCCTTGCCGGCGGTCCTGAGGAGAATATACCCCGCCGCCGCCGAGATCAGCGAGCCCGCTAGCACGCCGATTTTCACATCATCCATCACGCGGGCGCTGGGAAAGGCCAGGCCGCCGATAAACAGGCTCATGGTGAAACCGATGCCGCAGAGCAGCGCCACGCCGTAGAGCTGGGTCCATGTGGCCCCGGCCGGACGATGCGCCCAGCCCAGCGCCACCGCCGCCCGTGCGCCGGCGAACACGCCGATCTGCTTGCCCAGGAACAAGCCGGCGGCGACCGCCAGCGGCAGCGGCGTCAGAACTTGCGCCGGCGATAACCCCGCGAAAGACACGCCGGCATTGGCGAAACCGAAC
>CANJOI010000299.1 GCA_947475365.1 Fidelibacterota bacterium
AAGAGGTAGCCGGCGGTCGCGAGCAGCCACACCAGCGAGAACGGCAGGAACACTTTCCAGCCGAGGCGCATGAGCTGGTCGTAGCGATAGCGCGGGAACGTGGCGCGCACCCAGATGAACACAAACAGGCAGAGGCTGACCTTGAGGGCGAACCACATGAGGCCCAGCTCATAGCCGAAGATGTGGATGCCGAACGGCGGCAGCCACCCGCCCAGGAACAGGATGGTGGTCATCCCCGACATCATGATCATGTTCATGTATTCGCCGAGGAAGAACAGCGCGAAGGCCATGGACGAGTATTCGGTCATGAAGCCCGCGACCAGTTCCGATTCCGCCTCGGGCAGGTCGAACGGATGGCGGTTGGTTTCCGCCAGAACCGAGACGAAGAACACGATGAACATCGGGAAGTGCGGGATGAAGAACCACAGGCCCTTCTGCGCCTCGACCACCTTCGAGAGATTCAAGGAGCCCGCGGTCATCAGCACGCAGATCATGATGAAGCCGATGGAGACTTCGTAGGACACCATCTGCGCCGCCGAGCGCATGGCGCCCAGGAAGGCGTAGCGCGAGTTGGACGCCCAGCCGGCCATGACGATGCCGTAGACGCCGAGCGAGGACACCGCGAACAGGTAGAGCACGCCGACATTGAGGTCGGAGATCACCCAGCCCGAGGCCACCGGCATCACCGCCCAGGCAATGAGCGCGAGGCAGAAGGTGACCATGGGCGCCAGGAAGAACACCACCGGGCTAGAGCCCGTGGGGATCACGGTTTCCTTGAACAGCAGCTTCACGGCATCGGCGAACGGCTGCAGCAGGCCGAACGGGCCCACCACGTTGGGCCCCTTGCGCAGCTGCATGGCGCCGATGATGCGGCGTTCCGCCAGCGTCAGGAACGCCATGATGATCATCACCGGCACGGCGAACAGCAGGATCTTGCCGGCGATCCAGGCGAAGGGGATGAGGTAGCCGTCGAGGAATTCTGCCCAGGTCATATCAGCCGCCTGTTCCGGTTTTAAGTGGGCCAGTCTTCTCGGCGCCGCCCATGACAAACTCTTCCGTGCAGCGCGCCATGGTGCGCGAGGCGCGGCTGATGGCGTCGGTCATGTAGTAGTTCTTCACCGGATATTCGAACGGCGAGGCGGTCACCTGCCCGGCTGTTCCGAAAGCGCCCCAGGCTGCCGGCTGGATCTTGTCCACGGCGGCGAAGGTCGGCGCCGCGTCGCGCAGGCGCGCGCGCAGCTGCGCCAGATTGTCGAACGGCAACGTCTTGCCCAGGGTTTCCGACAACGCACGCAGGATGGTCCAGTCTTCGCGGGCTTCCCCGGGCGGGAACACGGCGCGTAAGGCGGCTTGCACGCGGCCTTCGGTGTTGACGTAGAGGCCGTCCTTCTCGGTATAGGCCGCGCCCGGCAGGATGACGTCGGCGCGATGCGCCCCGCGGTCGCCATGATGGCCCTGATAGATCACAAAGGCCTTGCCGAGCTTGGCGGTATCAATCTCATCGGCGCCCAGCAGATAGACCACTTCGATCTCGCCTTTGGAGGCGCCGTCAAGGATGCCGCGCACATCTTTGCCGCCCGCTTGACCGTTTGATCCGCCCGGCACGAAGCCGAGGTCGAGGCCGCCGACGCGCGCCGCCGCTGTGTGCAGCACGTTAAACCCGTTCCAGCCGTCCTTGATCAGGCCGCAAGAGTCAGCGACCTGCTTCGCGGCGGCCAGGATCGCGGCGCCGTCGGCGCGGGCGAGCGCGCCCTGCCCGACGATCAGCATGGGGGTCTTGGCGTTCTTCAGCACATTCGCGAAGTCATGCGCGCCCGACGCGATCTGGGACAGGATGCCCGCATCGTTGCCGAGGTTTTGCGCCTTATAGGTCAGCTCCACCTGCGGACCGATCACGCCCACCTGCAGTCCGCCCTTGAGGAAGCGCTTGCGGATACGGGCATTGAGGATCGGAGCTTCGGTGCGCGGATTTGACCCGATGATCAGGATCGCATCCGCCCGCTCGATACCGGCGATGGAGGTGTTGAAGATGTAGGACGCGCGCGATTTCGCATCGAGCGCCGCGCCATCCTGGCGGCAATCGATGTTGGCCGAGCCCAGCGCGGTCATCAGCTCTTTCAGCGCGAACATGCTCTCGGCGTCGCACAAGTCGCCGGCAATGGCGGCGATCTTCGCGCCCGGCAGGCCACGCACTTTGGCGGTGACGGCGGCGAAGGCTTCCGGCCAGGTGGCCTCGGTCAGCTTGCCGTTCTTGCGCACATAGGGGCGGTCGATGCGTTGGGTGGCGAGGCCGTCGCAGGCTTGGCGGCTCTTGTCGGCCAGCCATTCCTCGTTCACATCCTCATGGATACGGGGCAACACGCGCATCACGCTCTGCTCGCGGGAGTCGACGCGGATGTTGGTGCCGACCGCATCGAACACGTCGATGGACTCGGTCTTGCGCAGTTCCCACGGACGGCCATGGAAGGCGTAGGGCTTGTTGGTGAGCGCGCCCACGGGGCACAGGTCCACCACGTTGCCCGAAAGCTCCGAGGTCAGCATCTGGCCGAGGTAATTGGTGATCTCCATATTCTCGCCGCGCGACACCGCGCCCAGCTCCGGCACGCCCGCGACTTCGGTCGCGAAACGCACACAGCGGGTGCAGTGGATGCAGCGGGTCATGGTCGTGGCCACCAGGGGCCCCAGGTCCTTGTCCTTCACCGCGCGCTTGTTCTCGTGATAGCGCCCACGGTCGGCGCCGTAGGCCATGGCCTGGTCCTGCAGATCGCATTCGCCGCCCTGGTCGCAGATCGGGCAATCCAGCGGGTGGTTGATCAGCAGGAATTCCATGACCCCGGCGCGCGCCTTGTTGGCGCGGTCGGACCGGGTGTGCACCACCATGCCCTCGGCCACCGGCATGGCGCAGGACGCCACGGGCTTGGGCGACTTCTCGACATCCACCAGGCACATGCGGCAG
This sequence comes from Fidelibacterota bacterium, assembly GCA_947475365.1. Lineage (GTDB taxonomy): Bacteria > Pseudomonadota > Alphaproteobacteria > Rhodospirillales > Rhodospirillaceae > SHVO01. The sequence goes on from CANJOI010000299.1 coordinate 2,957, forward strand.
TTGCCGGCGATGGAGAGGCGGTCGTGATAGCAGAAACGCGGGATTTCAACGCCCACCTGCTCCGCCGCCTGCAGGATGGTGGCGTTGGCGGGAACTTCTACCGCGATACCGTCGATCGTGAGTTTAGGCATGGTCCCCTTCTCCTCACGCCGCCCGGTTTCGGACTTTGGCGTCGCGGTAATCGCGGATGCGCCGTTCCAGCTCGGGCCGGAAATGCCGGATCAGGCCCTGTACCGGCCACGCCGCCGCATCGCCCAGCGCGCAGATGGTGTGACCTTCGATCTGATAGGTGACCTGTTCCAAGGTATCGATTTCTTCCAGGGTTGCGTCGCCCTTGACCATGCGGCGCATGACACGCGCCAGCCAGCCGCAGCCTTCGCGGCACGGTGTGCACTGCCCGCAGCTCTCGTGCTTGTAAAAGTCCGAGAGCCGCGAGATGCAGGCGACGACGTCCTGCGACTTGTCCATGACCATGACGGCCGCGGTGCCGAGACCGGACTTGACGTCACGCAAGGAGTCAAAATCCATCAGCACGGTGTCGCAGATGGACTTGGGCAGGATCGGCACCGAAGCGCCGCCCGGAATGATGCCTTGCAAGTTGTCCCAGCCGCCGCGCACGCCACCAGCATGCTTTTCGATCAGTTCCTTGAGCGGAATGCCCATGGAATCTTCGACGTTGCAGGGCTTATTCACGTTGCCGGAAATGCAGAAAACCTTGGTGCCCGTGTTGTTCGGGCGGCCGATGCCGGCGAACCACGACGCGCCCCGGCGCAGGATGGTCGGCGCCACCGCGATGCTCTCGACGTTGTTCACCGTGGTGGGGCAGCCGTAGAGGCCAACGCCCGCAGGGAACGGCGGCTTCAGGCGCGGCTGGCCCTTCTTGCCTTCCAGGCTTTCGATCAGCGCGGT
>CANJOI010000300.1 GCA_947475365.1 Fidelibacterota bacterium
CGTTGAGCGGCCGAAACAAATAGCTCAAACGCCTTATCAAAATCACCGGTCTCGCGGAAAAGCATACCGAGATCGTTATGCGTAGCCGCCTGGCCGGGTTTGAGGGAAATGACCTTCTCATAGAGCTCGCGCGCACGGCCGTAGTTTTTCGCGCTGTAATGGGCCGCTGCCAGGTCGTAAAGGAGCGTGGCGTCATCCGGCGCGAGCTCAAGGGCGCGCTCCCAATGATGCACCGCATCCTGAAGATTGCCTGCCCTGAAAAATGACTTACCAAGTGCCTGCAATTCTGCGGCACCGTGCTCGATATTGTCCATATGGCCCCCGCCAATGGATAATTGTAACAGCGAGGTAAGTTGATGTAACAGTTATTTCTCGGATCACGCGAAGAATCTGAGGCATGATCGTCAGCTAGTTGTTGGCTAAGAGGCCCGGCAAGCCGTTTGGTTGACGGCTGGCTTTCTGAGGTGAGGCATTATTCGTCGATGCATGCATCACGCCGACAGCCGGGCAATGACAGGTGGGATGGAGTTATGGCGCCTGCGCCCGCTGCTCACCCGCCGGCGGGGTGGCGAACGCCGCCTCAATGGCCGAGCACTTTGTGTTGTCGGCTTTGCAGTCCGCGGCCAGGTTCATCACCGCGGTAAACACTTCGCCGCTGACGATGATCTGCACCGGGATAAACTTCCCATCCGGCGTAAAGTAGATCTTGCCATCCACCCCGCGCATGCGTTCTTCCGATTTGGCATTGAAGCCGAACACGGGCTCTAGTTTTCCGGTCACGGGCAGGAGCTGTTTGTCCTCGCCGTCGATGTTCACGGTGCGCACGGCGTCGGCCTTGCCGACGATGTCGTAGCGGCGGCTGCCGTCGTAGATGGGCACGCGGAAGTTCTTAGGCGCGCCTGAGGCGGTCAGGGCGCCCTTCGCGACCAATTGCTCGCGCGCCGCGACGAAGGCGGCCATAGGATCAAACACGTTGGTGCGCAGATCATCCGGCACCGGCTTTTTCTTGCCGCGGCCGTCCTTGTTCCAGGGCAGGTCCTCATGGGCGAGGGCAGCGCCGGTGGTGGGGTTGAATACCTTGGAGGTGGTCGTGGCGGTGCGGGTGGCGGGGTCGAAGGTCATGGTCATGGTCTCGGCGAATTCACCCGAGACCCACTCCTTGCGATAGCTCACCGGCTGCGGCACCCCGTTTAAAGAATTGGGACCTAAGGTGCCTTCGCTTTCCAGGCTCGAGCGCATCGCCCGCACCCACCTGAGGGCGCCGGTGGCGGCCATTTTAAGGCCTGCCTTATAGCCGTCGGGGGTTTCGTCGAGCGACACCATGGCGTCGCCCACATGCAGGCCACCCAGCATCAGTTCATAGGCGAGGCGCTCCTGCGTAGGAGCCGCCTTCGCGGGCGCAGCAATCGCGGCCGCGGTCACAGCGGCGGCGAGCAGGTAGCGCGGGCGCGGCATGAGCATTTGGTTCAAAGCGGGCCTCCTCCGTTCGCCCATCCTCCCATTGCCTCAACTGTATATGCAGACGAGAGGGCAATTCCAGGCCGAGGGACGCAGGCGGACATAACGCTTCCGGGAGGGCGAATCGTTCCCACAACCTTAGAGGGAAAATGGCGTCAAGCACTGCCTCCGGCCTTTGGGCGAATTTTTTGTCCGGTGGACCAAGGTTTTACGTTAAAAGGGACGCACGCCTCATAGGGATGGTGAGGCTCTCATTCCCCTGGAATGGGTCGTCTTTAACGTAAGGGATGGTGGGCTTCGACCTACGCCCACCACAGAAAGGGTTTTGTTCATCGCATAATATTTGACTGGGGAGGACCGATGCAAATTGGGGTTCTGAAGGAGCGCCGCGCGGGCGAGCACCGCGTTGCCGCTTCACCCGATACCGTGAAGAAGTTCACCGCCGCGGGTTGCAAAGTCGTCGTTGAGACAGGCGCGGGCGCCGGGTCTCAAATCAGTGATGCCCTCTACCAGGAGGCGGGTGCGACCATCGCGCCCACTGCCGCCGCGGCGGCCGCCTCCGACCTTGTCATAAAAATCCAGAAGCCCATGACAGCCGCAGAAGGAACCGACGAGATCGGTTACCTCACGTCCGGCTCGATCCTCATGTGCCATCTGCAGGCGCTCACCAGCAAAGACCTGGTGCAGGCGCTGGCGAGGCAAGGGGTCACGGCCTTCGCCCTGGAACTGATGCCGCGCATCAGCCGCGCCCAGGCCATGGACATCCTGTCCTCTCAGTCCAACCTTGCCGGATATAAGGCGGTGGTCGACGCCGCCGCCGCCTTCGGGCGCGCCATGCCGATGATGATGACGGCGGCCGGCACCATCGCCCCGGCCCGCGTGCTGGTGTTCGGGGCAGGGGTGGCGGGCCTGCAAGCCATCGCCACCGCCAAGCGCATGGGTGCGGTGGTTTACGCCACCGACGTGCGCTACGCCACCAAGGAGCAGGTGGAGTCCCTCGGCGGCAAATTCATCGTCGTGGACGAGGAGAAAATGAAAGCCGCACAGACCGCGGGCGGTTACGCCAAGGAAATGGACGACGACTTCAAGCGCAAACAGGCGGAAGCCGTGCACGCCGAAGTTCTGAAATCCGACATCCTTATCACCACCGCCCTGATTCCGGGGCGGCCCGCGCCCAAGCTGGTCAATGCCGCCATGGTGGCCGGCATGCGGGCGGGGTCGATCATCGTCGATCTCGCCGCCGAAGCCGGGGGCAACGTGGAAGGGACGGTGGCCGACCAGGCCACGGTCACCGCCAACGGTGTCACCATCCTCGGCTACACCAATATGTCCGCGCGTCTCGGCAGGGACGCGAGCAACCTGTTCGCCAAGAACATCTTCAATTTCGTCTCGCCCATGCTGAAGAAAGGCGCCGGCGACCTCGAGATGAAATGGGACGACGAACTGGTCAAAGGCACCCTGGTCACCAGAGACGGTCAGGTCGTGCTTCCGGCATTGGCCGGGTGATTCATAGGTTGTCGCGTTTTTGACGGCTTCGCCGAAAAACGCTTCTGGGGAGGACACATCATGGAAACCGCAACCGCGCTCGCCGCTCATGCTCACGGCCCGGGCGACTTCTGGTATCTGCTCACCATCTTCGCGCTCGCCGTGTTTGTCGGCTTTTATGTGGTGTGGAGCGTCACGCCCGCGCTTCACTCACCGCTCATGGCCGTCACCAACGCCGTTTCTTCCGTCATCATCGTCGGCGCCATCCTGGCGGCGGGGCCGGCCGAGGTCAGCATGTCCAAGATTCTCGGTTTCTGCGCCGTGGTCCTGGCCTCGGTGAACATCTTCGGCGGGTTCATCGTCACCCAGCGCATGCTCTCCATGTTCAAGAAGAAGGGCAAATAGCCATGGCCCTGGGAGCAACCTTATTCGCCTATATCGTCGCCGGGGTGTTCTTCATCCTGACCTTGCGCGGCCTGTCGAGCCCTGTCACCGCCCAGCAAGGCAACCGGCTCGGCATGATCGGCATGACCATCGCCATCCTCACCACCCTCACGTCGCCGGTGGTGCAGGAATACGCCTGGATCGTGGGCGGCATCGCCCTTGGCGGCGCCATCGGCGCGGTGATCGCCAAGAAGATCGAAATGACCGCGCTGCCGCAGCTGGTGGCGGCGTTCCACAGCCTGGTGGGTCTCGCGGCCGTGCTGGTGGCGACCGGAGCTCTCATGGCGCCGGAAAGCTACGGCATCGGCAGCGTCGGCCATATCGCGCCGGGAAGCCTGGTGGAGATGTCCTTAGGGCTCGCCATCGGCGCCATCACCTTTTCAGGCTCGCTGATCGCCTTCGCCAAACTGCAAGGCCTCATGAGCGGCAACCCGCTGGTGTTCAAAGGCCAGCACGTCCTGAACGCGCTCATGGGCA
>CANJOI010000301.1 GCA_947475365.1 Fidelibacterota bacterium
ACGACGCCTGCACCGGCATGTTCATGGCCAAGGTCGGACGCCTGCTGTACCGCCGTCCGCTCACCGACGCCGAACTCAAGATTTACGTCGGCGCTGCGCGCGTCGCCACCAACGACACCAAGGATTACTGGAGCGGCCTGTCCATGAGCTTGGCGGCCATGCTGTCCTCGCCCAAGTTCCTGTTCCGCCAGGTGGCGATCGTGCAGGACCCGAAGTCCGGCCAGTGGCGCATGGAAGCCCACGCCAAGGCGCAGCAGCTGTCGTTCTTCCTGTGGAACGCCGGTCCCGACCTGGAGTTGCTCGCCGCCGCCGAGAAGGGCGATCTGGAAACCAAGAAGGGTCTCACCAAGCAGGTCGACCGCATGCTGGCGTCGGCGCGCGTCGAAGCGGGCGTGCGCGCCTACTTCACCGACAGCCTGGGCTTCGACGAGTTCGACACACTCACCAAGGATGCGGCGTTGTTCCCGAAGTTCAGCGCCCAGGCCGCGGCTGACTCGCAGGAGCAGACCCTCAAGACCATCGTCGACCTGTTGCTCACCAACAAGGGCGACTACCGCGACATCTTCACCACCAAGAAGACCTTCCTGACCCAGGAACTGGCGTCAATCTACCGCGTGCCGCTGGTCAATGACGGCCCCAACGGCGCGCCCGACACCTGGGTGCCTTACGAGTTCGGCAAGGACGATCAGCGCGGCGGCATCCTGACCCAGGTGGCGTTCACCGCTCTGCATTCGCCTCCGGGCCGCGGCTCGCCGACCTTGCGCGGTAAGGCGCTGCGCGAAGTGCTGCTATGCCAGAAGGTGCCGGCGCCGCCGGCGGCCGTGGCGTTTGACATCGTGCAGGACACCAACAACCCGCTCTACAAGACCGCGCGCGAGCGCCTCAAGGCCCACGCCACCAACCCGGTGTGCGCGGGCTGCCATAAAATCATCGATCCGATGGGGCTGGCACTCGAGAACTTCGACGGCGCCGGCGCCTACCGTACCAGCGAGAATGGCGCGCCGATCGATACTTCGGGTTCGCTCGACGGCGTCACCTTCACCAACGCCGCCGAACTCGGCAAGGCGATCCATGACAATCCCGCAACCAGCTCGTGCCTGGTCAGCCGCATGTCGTCCTACGCCACCGGCCGTGCGATCGATACCACCACGCCCTGGGCCCAGGACCTGCTCAAGAGCTTCGCGGGCGCGGGCTACAAGCTGCCCAGCCTGATGCGTGAAGTTGCGCTCAGCGATGAATTCTTCCGTGTCTCGCCGCCCGATACCAAGGCGGCCGAAGCTGCGGCGCCCAATCAACCTGCTCGCTAAGTTTAGGGAGACAAGCAAATGAACAAACTCGTCAATCGCCGGAGAGTGTTGCGCGGCGCCGCCGGGATCACCGTCGGCCTGCCGTTCCTGGATTGCTTCCTGAATTCGAGCGGCACGGCGCTCGCCGCCACCAATGCGCAGCTCCCGGTGTGCTTCGGCACCTGGTGGCAGGGCCTCGGCATGACCCAGGGCCGCTGGGTCCCGGACAAGGTCGGTCCCGGCTACGAGACCAAAGTGGAAATGCGCGCCTTGGCGCCTTACCGCGACAAAATGAACATTATCTCGGGCACCAAGTACTTCATGGACGGCCGCCCGCTGGAAACCCACACCACCGGCTGGCAGATCGGCTCCACCGGGCGCATTCCGCTCGGCATCAACTCCGGGCCCAGCCTGGACAGCCAGATTGCCGACGTGATCGGCACCAAGACCCGCTTCCGCTCCATCGAAATCTCGCTCGACGGCAGCACCCAGAGCTTCAGCAAGCGCGCCGGTTCGGCCAGCAATCCTTCTGAAGGTTCTCCGAGCAAGCTCTACGCCCGCATCTTCGGGCCGGAGTTCCGCGACCCGAACGCGGCGGACTTCACGCCCGATCCTAAAGTGATGGCGCGCCGCAGCGTGCTCTCCTACGTGCAGGACGAGCGCAAGGACGTCATGAAGCAGTTGGGCGCCGCCGACCGCGCGCGCCTCGACGAATACTTCAGCGCGCTCCGCCAGATCGAGCAGCAGCTCGACATCGAACTGCAGAAGCCGGCCCCGCTCGCGGCCTGCACCGTGCCGACGGCGTTCGGCGAAACCAAGGCCGGCCGCGATATCGTCGAAGCGGGCCGGAATTCAAAGCTGTTTGGCGGTCTGCTCGCCCACGCTCTGGCCTGCGGCCAGACCCGCGTGTTCAACATCAACGTCGGCGCCGGCGGCCTGCGCAAGGCCGGCTCGACCCAGGGCTGGCACAGCTGGACCCACGAAGAGCCCATCGACGAAAAGCTCGGCTACCAGAAGGAAGTCACCACTTTCATCGAGTGGGGCAATGAGACCTTCGCCGAATTCCTGCGCCAGCTTGAAGGCATCAAGGAAGGTTCGGGCAACGTGCTCGATCGTTCCGTCATCCTGTGGCAGTCGGATCACGGCATCGCCCGCACCCACACCATGGACTTCCTGCCCATCCTGACGGTGGGCAAGGCCGGCGGACGCCTCAAGACCGGTATCCACGTTTCGGCGGCCGGCGATCCGGCCACCCGCGTCGGCCTCACCATGCAGCAGATCATGGGCGTGCCCGTCTCCACGTGGGGCGCACTGTCCAATGAAACCACCAAAACGGTTACGGAAATCGTCGCTTAATCAGCGCCGGCAAAAAGGGAGAGATGAGATGAAGACTCAAAAGTTCCTGCAGCGCGCCGGGATTTCCACGGGAATTTCTATGGTCGCCATGGCGGCCATGGGCGTCACCGGCGCCATGGCGGCCAAGAGCCAGTCGTTCGGCACGCTGCTGACGCCGCCGGGCATCACCACCGAAGTGCTCGGCAAAGGTCAGGGCTACGACCTCGGTAAGCAGACCGTCGCCGCGCAGATCCGCGACGACATCGCCTTCACCGACGCCAAGGGCCTGACGCTCTATACCAATGACGCCGATCCGGCCGGTAAGACCACCTGCGTCGACGAATGCGCCAAGACCTGGATTCCGGTGGCGGCGCCCAAAGGCTCCAAGGGCTTCGGCGAATGGTCGCTGGTCAAGCGCAGCGATGGGACCCAGCAGTGGGCCTACAAGGGCAAAGCGGTCTATCACTTCGTGAAGGATGTGGATCCGGGTTCGGTCTGGGGCAACAGCCCGGCGCGTTTCGGCGGCCGCCGCAAGAACGGCGCCGGCGAATATGTCGGCGGCGGATTCCGTGGCGCCGGTGCGCGCAATGCGGCGCCGGACCTGAAGCCGGTGGACGGCTGGACGCCGGCGCTGGCGTTCCCGAACACCGGGATCGACGTTCCGGCCGGCATCACCGTGAAGGAAGTGCCGGACGCGACCGGCCTGGCGCTGGTGGATTATCGTAACCGCACGCTCTACGCCCTCGACGGCGACGTGAAGCGCGAAAAGAAGCTCGACAGCTCGTGGGTTCCGGCCGCTGCCGCCCAGCTCGCCGAACCGAAGGGCGACTTCACCTTGGTCATGCGCGAAGACGGTATCAAGCAGTGGGCCTATAAGGGCCGCGCGCTGTTCACGTCCTCGACCGACCTCGCTCCCGGCGACGCCAACGGCATCGGTGTGGACAAGAAAGTCGCTCCCGCGGTGGTCTATGCCTACTACATGCCGGACAGCGTGAGCGTCCACAACACGCCGGGCCAGGGCCGCATTCTCGCGACCGCGTCGGGCATCACGCTTTATAAGCGTGAAGGCGTAGTGCATCAGTCCGGCGGTGGTCACTCACTCCGCCGCGGCCATCCCAACCGCCCCGCGGTGGGCCGCGACATCGGCATCAACATCATGTGCGGCGAGGAGTGCCTGCAGGTCTGGCGCCCCTATACCGCGCCCGCCAATGCC
>CANJOI010000302.1 GCA_947475365.1 Fidelibacterota bacterium
CGCAAGCCACGCGCCGCCGCCAAAACGCCCGCTTCAAAAGCACCAGCGTCAAAAGCACCGGTGTCAAAAGCACCCGCTTCAAAAGTAAAAGCCGCGGCGCCCCCACAGAATGACCTCCTGCAACAGGGCATCGACCTGGTGCTGGAAACCGCCGAGGCGCTGTACGCCGAGCGCGGCGACCGCGCCAAGCTGTGGGGCTCCATGGTCAAACAGACCTTGCAGCGCCGCCGCCCGGACTTCAGCGAAACCTCTTACGGCTGCCGCTCCTTCAACGATCTGCTCGACGAAGCCGCCGCGCGCGGCCAGTTGGAGCTGGACCACGACGAGAAGTCCGGCGGCTACGTTATCCGGAAAATCACCCGCACGGCCTGACGCGCGGACCCCTCGCCACCGGTCCTGACCCGCGCCGCTTACGCCTGCGACGTCGACTCTTGCGCGGCCACGGGGACCGGGTTCTGCTCGGTGACCGTGGAGGTGGAGCCGTCGCTATAGGTGGTGGTGATTGTCACGGTGCCGTTGGCGTTGGTCTGCTTGACCTCGTTGGTGACGGTCTTGTCGGCGGATGACGATTTGTCCGCGCCGCCTGGGCCCTGACCGCCGCCGGGGCCGCCTTCCGCACCACGGGCGCCTTTGGGCCGCAGGCTCTGCAGGTCGCTTTGCAGGGTCGCGAAGGCTTTCTTGGCGGCATTCACATCGCCGGAGTCCAGCGCCGACGACAGCGCCGCGAAGTCCTTGGAAATCTGGCCATTGGCGCCGCCCGGCGGCTGGCCCATCTGCTGCTGCGCGTCCTGGATCGAGGAAAACGCCTGTTGCGCGGAGGACAGGTCGCCGGACGAGAGCGCCTGGCTCAAGTCCTGCCAATTCTGTTTCATCTGCTGAATCTGCTGCGCCGAAACCGGGGGCGGCGCCCCTGTGGGAGAGGTCGAGGATACTGCGGCCACCATGACGGGCCTCCTTTCTGGGATGACGACACGCGAAATCCTGAGATGCGGAGTTCTCTCCGGCACGGCTCATGAGCCCGCAGACTGTGTGACCTGTCTGCTGAACGCCCGATGCACGCCGTTCCTGCGCCGGGAATCACGCGCGTTTTGGGGTTTATTACCCACGTAGGCGACAGCGCGGGAATTGCCGCGCGGCGGCGTTATAAGAAGCAGGTGGAATTCCGAGGGGGTCGTAAGATGCGAAACGTGAAATGGCGCCAGGCTGCGGGAATGCTCGCGGCCGTCGTGAGTCTCAGCCTCGCCTGCCCGGCGGACGCCGTGGCGCAAATGGGCGGCGGCGGCATGGGTCCGCCCGGCGGCGGTAAAGGCGGCCCCCCGCCCGGCGGACCTCCCCCCGGCGGCGGACCGAGACGCGGCGGACCGCCCGGCAAGGCCAAGGGCGACGAGTTCAACCCGGCGGCCTTCAGCTGCTTCGACTACACCAGCGGCCTGGGCGAGACCTCCACCAACCGCCTGCGCTCGATCATCGCGCGCGTGTGGATCCAGGGTAACCTGACCGGCCTGCACCGGGCGAACGGCGACCTCGCCTTCAGCGACAACGCCGCCGACCGCGCCGCCCTCACCGATCAGCTCGACGCCTCCTGCCGCGCCTTCCCGACCGCTTCGATCCTGACCGCCGGCGTCATCGCCCTGTCCAAGCAGCCGCTCAAGATGCCCGACGAGATCTTCGGCGGCGTCAAAGTGAACGACTACACCTGCGAGGCCCACCTCGCCGCCAAGTCCGGCGGCGCCGGCGACGCCATCAAGAGCGACATCGCCGAGATGTGGTCCTTCGCCTTCATCCAGGGCTACAAACTCGCCAAGGCGCCCGATGTGGTGGTGCCCATGGAGGCCAAGCCGCTGCTGGTCAACGCGGTGCTCAAGGCCTGCTCTTCCAGCAGGACCAGCAGCCTGCTGGACGTGACCGCTCTGGTGGCCGAGAGGGTGAAGCTGCAGTGATCTCTTCTTAAAGCGTGCCGCGCGCCATGCGCTCCAGGGCATCCTCGAGCCCGCGGCAGAACACATCCGGCTGGAAGAGCGGCTCGGTGTAACGGTTGCCCGCCAGCAGGCCGTGGAATTCGTTCAGGTCCTCCGGGTGCGTCGCGAGATGCACCGCGCGGTTTTCGTACGCGGGCGGCGTCGTGCAGATCAGCCCGTCCAGCCCCAACGAGCGCAGCGCCATGGCGCCGAACCGCGCGCCGAAACGCGCGCCCTCGCAGGTCAGCACCGGCAGGCCCGCCCACAGCGCGTCGAGCGCCGTGGAGTTGGCGTTGAAGGTGAAGGTGTCCAGGAACAGCCCGCACAGCTGATGGCGCGCCATGTGCTGGCTCTTGTCCGGCACGCGCGGGGCGAACACCAGGCGCCCGCCGTCGATGCCGCGGTCCGCCGCGGCGGCGCGCAAGTTCTCCTCCACCACCGGCGTGACGGCGCGGCTCAGCCACAGCACGCTGGCGGGCACGCGCGCGAGGATGTTCATCCACACATCGAACACCGCGCGGTCGATCTTCTCCGGGTTGTTGAAGGCGCAGAACACGAAGCCCTCGTCCGGCAATCCCGCCCAGGCGCGGGTCACGGGCGGCGCGGTCTTCTGCGGCGCGGCGCAGTGATACGGCCCCGGCAAACGCACCACCTTGGCGCGGTACAAATGCTCCTCGCCCGCCGGCACCACGGTGGCGTCGGCGATCAGGTAATCGATGCCCGCGATCTCGCAGCCGCCGGGATGCCCCAGCCAGAACGCCTGCACCGGCGCCGGTTTCATGGCCGCCGCCTGCAGCATGTCGAGCTCGGTGTAGCCGTCGATATAGACCAGCACGTCCAGGCCCTGCGCCGTGATCATCGCCGCCATGTCGGCGGGTGTGGACGGCAGGGCGTGAAAATGCTCCGCGCCCTTGCGGATGATATCGGTATAGGCGTTGGGCGCGCCCATGCGGTGGAACACATGCACCTCGAACCGCGCCCGGTCATGGGCGGCGAATAATGGCGCCGTCACATGCCCCACCGGATGATCGCGGAACAGACTGGAGAGATACCCCACCTTGATGCGCCCCGCCGGCGCCCGGCGTTCGACTTTCGCCGGCTGTGGCAAGCGCCGGTCCAATTCCCGCGTCACGGCCTGATAGATGGCGGGCGGCAATGGCCGCACCACGTTCTGAAAGGCGATGGTGGCGAGATAGGGCCAATGCACCGATGACAGATCGGCGCGTTCCAGACTCTCCACCAGACGCCGGTGGCGGGCCTCGGTCTCCGCGAGCCGCCCCTCCGCCCCGTCCAGGGTCAAAAGCCGCGACAGCGCGAACACATGGTGCGGATCGTGGCGCAGAACCTCGAGGTAGCTCGCGCGCGCCACCGCGTGAAGATTGCGGGCATCCGCCAGCCAGGCCTTGTCGGTCAGCGCCGCCAGCGCCGCGCCGGAAAGGGGTGTTTTGTCGGAAGAATCCACGCGCGCAGCCCGCCAAAAGTGTCGCCGGGCGCAGAATACTTGTTTATTGAGGGGCTTGTCATTCCTCGGCCAGCCGCCCCCGCTTAATCGTTCCTGCTTAGTTGCCCATGCTGAGTCGCATCACCAAGTTCCTGACCTTCCAGCTCATCACCAAGCGCATGGCCATGAGCGAGGTGGACATTTACCGCTCGGCGCAGGACTTGGTCCGGCGCCATGGCGCGCATGCGGAGCGGGAAGCTGAGTCCTTGAGCACCGCCGCGCTGGCCGCCGGCGACGAGGAACGGGCCGCCACGTGGACGCGGGTGGCGAAGTCGGTGCGGGGCATCCTGGAAACCCCGGCCGGACCGGTGAACTGACCGCTTAGCCGGGGCCGCTGCCGGATTCCGCCACCGACGACACC
>CANJOI010000303.1 GCA_947475365.1 Fidelibacterota bacterium
ATGTAGCGCGAGTAGTCGTCGAGGATGGTGGACAGGTATTGCCATCCCCAGCCAATGATCTTGAGGTAGAGGTGTCGAAGTCGGCTATGGCTTTGTCCGTGCGAGGCTCGCTCGCCGTCAGTCAAACTGCGCGGAAGGAATTGCGGGCGAGCCTAGAGACGCAGAAGCACACGACTATCGTCAGAGTTCCCTTCGCGTTGGCAATCCACGCACGCCTCTCCCGGTCCGGGCTAAACGAGCCAAGCCAATGGCGAGAAACCGCCCAACAACGGGGGATCCTTAGCGTGAAGCAGATACTGGAGAATTTCGCTGGGAAAGGTTGGCGGCCGAAGAGGGATTCGAAATCTCGATATCCGCTTTCGAAAAGTAGCCACCATTCTCGGTGGCCCGGAGAAAAATGCCCGTTTTCGGGAAAAAATTGGCGACTGCCGCTCTCTGCTTACCGGCGACGGACAAGGACAGTGCCGGGAAACCGCCCAAAAACGGGCGATTCTGATCTCGAAGTCGATACTGGAGAATTTCGCTAAGAAAGGTTGGCGGACAGAGAGGGATTCGAACCCTCGGTATCGGTTTCCCAATACACTGGTTTAGCAAACCAGCGCCTTAAGCCACTCGGCCATCTGTCCGCGCGCCGGGTCCCTGGACGTTAGGGACGCGGGGAGCGGAAGATGGCGGGTTGGGCCGGGGAAGTCAACCGGGCCCAAGCCCCTCTAAAATATTGGGAAATTAGGGGAAACCGTCGCTATTTCGCCGCCAGGGCCGGCACTTTCATGCCGCGCTGCACGGCCGGGCGGTCGCCGACTTTTTGCAACCACGCGCTGACGGCCGGGAATTCGGCGAGGTCGAGGATCACCTTGGAGCTGACCACCCACGGATAGGTGGCGATGTCGGCGATGGAGTACTCCGGCCCGGCGAGGTAACCGTGCTCGCCGATCTGCTTTTCCATCACGCCCAGGATGCGCTTGCTCTCGTCCGTATAGCGCTTCACGCCGTAGGGCACCTTCTCCGGCGCGAAGCGCACGAAGTGGTTCATCTGGCCGAACATGGGCCCGACGCTGGCCATCTGGAAGAACAGCCACTCGGTGACAGTGATGAAGCCGCGCGGGTCCGTGGGCAGCAAGGGGCTCTTCATCTTCTGCGCCAGGTACATGAGGATCGCGGCGGACTCGAACACCGCGATGGGCTGGCCGCCGGGACCGTCGTGGTCGACGATGGCGGGGATCTTGTTGTTGGGGCTGATCTTCAGGAAATCGGGCGCGAACTGTTCGTTCTTGGTGATGTCCACCGCGTGGGCGGTGTAAGCGACGCCCAGTTCCTCCAGCATGATGGAGGCCTTGTAGCCGTTGGGCGTGGTGAACGTGTAGAGGTCGATCATGGCGCAGCCTTTTAAGGTGAGCCCTTCTCGGGGCAGGCGTTGGGCGGGATCTCCGCGGGGATGTTCAGCACATAGGCACCCTTCTTCACCTCCGCAACAAAGATCGCTTCGTTCGGCGCGAAGCCCTCGGCCCGCGCCAAAGGTTTGAGATCGGCCCAGAACGTGAAGAACAGTTCGGCGGCCTGCACCTTGCCGTCTTTCAGCAGCACCACGGCCTGATAGCGCGCGTCGCGCGCCAGTTCGTTGGCGAGATCGCCCGCGGAATCCCATGCGCCGGTCCAGGACGCGTTGCTCAGCATGGCGTTCATCCGCGCTTCATCGGCGGTGGTCACCACCACCAATTTGTCCCACGCAACGGGGATCACCCCGGCCGCGCAGATATAGGGGCTGGTCGCGAGTCCGCGCGGGGTGGCCTGACGCGAATCTTCCGGCAGCGGCGCATCGGGATCGGGCGTGGCGCGGAGCGCGATGTCGGCGGCGAAATCGCGCAGCCACACCGGCGGGATCCCTTGGCGATACACCAGCCAGCCGAACACAAACACCGCGATGAACGTGAGAACCGCCCAGGTTCCGTTGGACAATTTTCTGTTCGCGGGCGGCGATTTGGTCGCGGGTTGCTCGTTCACGCGTGCTCCAGTTTTACGACGCCGCTCTCAGGGAACGCCGCGCCGTAGAACGCTTTTGACGCGGCGGTGTCGGCCACCGGCAGCTCGACGTAGTTGAACCGCGCCATGCGTCCCCTCCCCTTGTTGCCGCGTTACTGCGCGAGCTTCTTCCGCAGAAGCTCGTTGCACATGGCCGGATTGGCCTTGCCTTGGCTGGCCTTCATCACCTGGCCCACGAACCAGCCCAGCACCTGTTCCTTGCCCGCCTTGAACTGCTCAACCTTGTCAGGGTTGGCGGTCAGCACCTGATCCACCGCCGCTTCGATGGCGCCGGTATCGGTGATCTGCTTCAGGCCCTTCTCGGCGATGATCGTGTCGGTGTCCTTGCCGGTCTCGACCATGGCCTCGAACGCCTCCTTGGCTTGGCGGCCGGAGATGGTGTTGTCGGCGATGAGATCGATGAGGCGGCCGAGGTTCTTGGCGTTCACCGGGCTCTCGGCGATGCCCACGCCCTTCTTGTTCAGCACGCCGAACAGGTTGGTGATCACCCAGTTGGCCGCCTGCTTGGGATCGCGGCCCTTGGCCACTTCCTCGAAGAACAGCGCATTCTCCTTCTCCGACACCAACACATCGGCGTCGTAAGCGGTGAGGCCATAGTCCTTCTCGAAGCGCGTCTTCTTCTCGTCCGGCAGCTCGGGCAGGTTTTTCTCGATCCCGGCGACAAACGCCTCCGTCAGCTCCACCGGCAGCAGGTCCGGGTCCGGGAAATAGCGATAGTCGTGGGCCATTTCCTTGGAGCGCATGGGCCGCGTCTCGTTGCGCCCCGGATCGTAGAGGCGGGTCTCCTGGTCGATCTTGCCGCCGCTCTCGTACACTTCCACGTGGCGGCGCGCTTCGTGGTCGATGGCCTGCATGACGAAGCGCACGGAATTGACGTTCTTGATCTCGCAGCGCGTGCGCAGCTCCTTCGACCCCACCGGGCGCACCGACACGTTGGCGTCGCAGCGCAGGGAGCCCTCTTCCATGTTGCCATCGCAGGTGCCGAGGTAGCGTAGGATGGCGCGCAATTTCCGCAAGTACGCGCCCGCTTCTTCCGGGCTGCGCAGGTCTGGCTTGGAAACGATTTCCATCAGCGGCACGCCGGCGCGGTTCAGGTCGACGAACGACTTGGTGGCGTGCATGTCGTGCACCAGCTTGCCGGCGTCCTGTTCCAGGTGCAGGCGTTCAATGCCCACACTGCGCGAGGTGCCGTCCGGCATGTCGAGGACGAGGGTGCCCTCGCCCACGATCGGCTGGTCGTACTGGCTGATCTGATAACCCTGGGGCAGGTCGGCATAGAAATAGTTCTTACGCGCGAACACGCTGTTGCGGTTGATCTTGGCCTTGAGGCCCAGGCCGGTCTTCACCGCCTGCTCCACCGCGAACGCATTGAGCACGGGCAGCATGCCGGGCATGCCCGCGTCCACGAACGACACTTGCGTGTTGGGGTCGGCGCCGAATTCCGTGGGCGCGCCCGAGAACAGCTTGGCCTTGGAGGTGACCTGGGCGTGGACTTCGAGCCCGATCACCACTTCCCAGTCGCCGGTTTCGCCCTTGATGATGTAGCTCATTACAGCGGCTCCAATCCCTTGAAGCCCGCCGCGTCTTCGAGGCTCTGGCACACGCGGAACAGCGTTTCCTCGTCCCAGCGCTTGGTCAGCACCTGCAGGCCCAGCGGCAGACCTTCGGCGGTGAGACCCGCCGGCACCGAGGCCGCGGGAATGCCGGCCAGCGACGCCGGCACCGTGAACACGTCGTTCAGGTACATG
>CANJOI010000304.1 GCA_947475365.1 Fidelibacterota bacterium
ATCCCCCTAACGCTAAAGGCCCATCTCGCGATGGGCCTTTTTTTTGTCTCAGGACTTTTGTCTCACCCGGTGCGTGCTAGACGTGACCGTTGGGGTCGTTGTCGGTCTGATCGCTCTCCAGGGGGGCTTCAGACGCCTCGGCGGCGTCGGACGCAGGGGCTTCCGCAGCCTGGGGCGCAGCCGCGGCGGCGGCTTCGCGTTCACGGCGCTTGGCCTCGCGCGCGGCGGCCTTGACGGCGTTGGACTGGCGGCGCTGAGCGATGATCACGGCCTTTTCCAGTTCAGGCTCGGTGCAAAGCCCGAGCGTCACCGGGTTCTGCGGCTTGATGTTGGTGGCGTTCCAGTGCGAACGGTCGCGCACCGACAGGATGGTCGGCTTGGTCGTGCCGATCAGCCGGCTGACCTGCGCATCCGTAAGTTCGGGGTGATGCTTGAGCAGCCAGGCGATAGCGTCGGGACGATCCTGACGCTTGGACACCGGCGTATAACGCGCGCCCTTGGAGCGGGCCTTGGGCAGCGGAATATCGGTCTTGTTGAGCTTCAGCCGGGCGCGGGAGTCACCTTGGGCGCGGTCGAGGTCTTCCTGGGTCAACTGGCCATTGGCGACCGGGTTCACACCGACAATGCCTTGCGCCACTTCACCGTCGGCGATGGCCTGGACTTCCAGCTCGTGCATGCCGGTGAAGCCCGCGATCTGTTCAAACGACAGCGAGGTGTTTTCCACGAGCCATACGGCCGTTGCCTTGGGCATGAGAGGCAGAGCCATGATCTTCCCTTTCGAGATTGCCGCCCGCCAATATCCGAGTGAGGCGGCTCGGAAACCGGCAAAGCAAGCCCGGCCGCGACATTTGGAACCGCCGCGGGCCGAATGAATGTGATTCCGGGTATATATCGGGTTTGGACCGCGAGGGTCAAACCCTAACCCGAAATTTCTCACAATCTCAGTGAAATATCAGGGATTTAACCGACCTTAAGGACGATCTTGCCGACATGTCCGCCGCTTTCCAGATGGCGGTGGGCTTCGCCCGCTTGCTCCAGGGGAAACGTTTGATCTATTCGAGGCGATGCTGTTTTTGCCGCGAGCAGGGGCCAGACCTGCTCCCGGAGCGCCGCGGCCAAGCGCCCTTTGAAGGCCACGTCCCGCGGGCGCAGGGTGGAGCCGGTGACGGTGAGGCGCTTGACCATCACCGGAAGCATATCGACTTCGATCTTGGAGCCCTTGAGGAAGGCGATCTGCACGAGCCGCCCGTCGGTGTTCAGGCATTTCAAGTTCCGGGTGGTGTAGTCACCGCCGACCATATCCAGGATCACATCCACACCGCCGGCGTCGCCCTTGATGACGTCCACGAAGTCGCGGGTGCGGTAGTTGATAGCCACGTCCGCACCCAGACTGACGCAGGCCTCGCATTTTTCGGCGCTGCCGGCCGTGGCGATCACAACCGCGCCGAACGCCTTGGCCAGTTGAATGGCGGTGGTGCCGATCCCGCTCGCGCCGCCGTGCACCAGGAAGGTTTCTCCCGCCTTCAAGGCGCCGCGCTCGAACACGTTGTGCCAGACCGTGAAGAAGGTTTCCGGAACCGCCGCCGCCTCAACCAGCGACAATGACGCGGGGACCGGCAAGCAACACACGGCCGGCGCCGTGGCGTAGGCGGCATAACCGCCGCCCGCCACCAGGGCGCAGACCTTCTCGCCAATGGCCGG
Organism: Fidelibacterota bacterium; assembly: GCA_947475365.1. Taxonomy (GTDB): domain Bacteria; phylum Pseudomonadota; class Alphaproteobacteria; order Rhodospirillales; family Rhodospirillaceae; genus SHVO01. The sequence continues at coordinate 1,702 of CANJOI010000304.1, forward strand.
TGTTGTGACGCCGCCGCCGTGGGCCACCACCGTGCCCGCGATCTCCAACCCCGGAATGTCCGAGGCGCCGGGCGGCGGCGGATAGAGCCCCAGGCGCTGCACCACGTCCGGCCGGTTGACGCCGGCGGCGGCCACTTCAATCAGCACTTCACCGGGTTTCGGGACGGGCAGGGGCCGCGTCGCCGGAACCAGCACTTCGGGTCCGCCCGGCTTCGCGATCTCGATACAGGTCATGGTGTGTGGAAGAGTCATGGTCCGCAGCTTATAAAGTTCATACGCATCCCGCCACGAGAAGCATGACCCATGGACGCCGACGATCTCGACCCGCTCAAAAAAAAGCCTCAGCCCAAGGACCTCAGCCGCATGTCCGTCGGCGATCTGAGGGCATACATCGCGGACCTCCAGGCCGAGATCGCGCGCGCGGAAGCGGCCATCGCGCTTAAGGACAAAGCCCGCGCGGGCGCCGCGGCGTTCTTCAAATAGACTAAGGAGCCGTGATCGGCGCGATCTTGGCGGGAACCGTGATCTTCCCGGCTTTTTCGAACGTGAATGTCAGCGTCACGGTCTCGCCGCGCTTCAGGGGCGGGCCGTTCATGATCATGATGTGGTAGCCGCCGGGCTTGAGAACCGTTTCACCTTTGGCGGGAATCTCCAGCGCCTTCACAGGCAACATGCGCATCACGCCGCCCTGTTCGCGGCTCTCATGCACATCGGCCATGGCGGCGGGCACCGAGACCGCCACCAGGCGGTCCGCCGCGCCGGTGTTGACGATGCGTGCATAGCCCGCGCTTGTGCGCCCGGCGCCGATGGTTTCGCGCACCCAGGCATCGGCGATGGTCACCTCCGCAGTAGCCGCACCGGAGGCGAGCAGGCTCGCGATAAAAACCAAATATTTCATGTGGGAGATTTCCTCATGACGGCGCGCAACTCCTTGGCGAAATCATCGGGGTCGTCGTCGGGCCTGAAGGCGCGCAGGTATACACCCTCCGGCGAGATCAACTCCACGGCGGTCGAGTGGTCCATGGTGTAGCCGTCCTCGGTGGTGCGCTTGCTGTAGAAGGTCTGGTAGCGCGCCGCGGTCTGCGCGATCTGTTTCGCGGTCCCCGTCAACCCAACCACATGCCCGCCGAAGTTGGCGAGATAGTCTTTCAGCACCGGGCCGGTGTCGCGCTCGGGATCCACGGTGATGAACACCGGCTGAACATCCTTGGCGTCCGGCCCCAAAGCCTCCAGCGTGTTCGCGATGTTGAGCAACGTGTTCGGGCAGATATCGGGGCAACTGGTGAAGCCAAAAAACATCAGCACCCATTTGCCCTTGAAGGCGTCCAGCGTGACCGCTTGGCCCTCGGTGCCTTGCAGCAGGAAATCCCGGCGGTCGGGTTTCTCATGCAAATCCCGGGTGCCGATATACGTGACCATTCCGGCGGCGGCGAAGATCAGCGCCACCACCAAAGCCTGCCATGATCCGAACTTGGTCATTTAAATAAGCGAGAGCCCGCTGCGGAAAAGGGTGGACAAGACGCGCGCTAGAGGTCCGCGAGTTCGTTCTTGTGGGTCTCGGTCCAGCCGGCTTCGTAGAGAATCTTGGCGCCCTGGATGCCCTTCATCTCGAACTTGCCGCGCGGGATGAACCCGAGGCGCTGGCCCTTGCAGGCATCGACCACCGCTTGCGACACCCAGACATGGCCCTTGGTTGCCTTGTCGCAGATGCGCGCGGTCATCTGTACCGCGGCGCCGAAGAAATCGTTTTCTTCCTCCACCGCTTCACCGACATTGACGCCGATACGCACCTGCACCTGAAGCGTGGGGTTGGCCGCGTTGTGGGCGGCAATGTCGCGCAGGATCTGGATCGCGCCGGTAACGGCCGCCGCCGGATCAGGGAAGGTGGCCATGATGCCGTCGCCGGTGTGTTTGACCTCGCGGCCCTTCTTGGCCTGGATCGCACTGCGCACCGCGGTGTTGTGGGCGCGCACGGCCTTCTGGGCGCCGGCGTTGCCGAGACGCGCCGTCATCTCGGTCGAGCCGACGATGTCGGTGAACATGAAAGTGATGACCGAAGGCACC
>CANJOI010000305.1 GCA_947475365.1 Fidelibacterota bacterium
CACTGGAAGTTCCGAGACGAAGTGCGGCCCCGGTTCGGCGTCATGCGCGGGCGCGAGTTCCTGATGAAGGACGCTTATTCCTTCGACATCGACTACGCGCGCTCCAAGCACGCCTACAATCAGATGTTCGTGGCCTACCTGCGCACCTTCGCCCGCTTGGGCCTGAAGGCGATCCCCATGAAGGCGGATTCCGGCCCCATCGGCGGCGATCTCAGCCATGAGTTCATCGTGCTGGCCGACACCGGCGAGAGCGCCGTGTTCTGCCATAAGGCCCTGTTGGAAAAGCCGGCGCCTGAAAATGTGATCTATGACGCCGACTTGCAGCACATCATCGACGACTGGACCAGCTACTACGCTGCCACCGACGAGAAGCATGATCCGGTGGTGGGCGAAAAGCTCGGCGCCGACCTCGTCAGCGCACGCGGCATCGAAGTAGGGCACATCTTCCATTTCGGTAAAAAGTATTCCGAGCCCATGAAGGCCAATGTCATCGGACCGGACGGGAACTCCGTGGCCGTCATGATGGGGTCCTACGGTATCGGCGTGTCGCGCCTCGTGGGTGCGATCATCGAGGCCAGTCACGACGAGCACGGCATCGTCTGGCCGGACAGCGTGGCGCCGTTCAAGGTCGGCATCATCAATCTGAAGCCGGGTGACGCGGGCTGCGACAGCGCGTGCAACGACCTCTACGCCAAGCTGCAGAAGGCCAAGATCGACGTGCTGTATGACGACCGGGATGAGCGGCCGGGCGTGAAGTTCGCCGACATGGACCTGATCGGCATCCCCAGCCAGATCGTCATCGGGCCCAAGGGTGTCGCCAAGGGCGTGGTGGAGTTCAAGCGCCGGGCCGGCGGGGCGAAGGAAGAAATGAGCCTCGACGCCGCCCTGGCCAAGGTGCTTGCGTAAATGATCTTCGGCGCCTTCGAACGCATGGTGGCGCTCCGCTACCTCCGGGCGCGGCGCAAGGAAGGCTTTGTCTCGGTGATCGCCGGGTTTTCCCTGGTGGGAATCGCGCTTGGCGTCGCCACCCTGATCATCGTCATGGCGGTGATGAACGGGTTCCGCGCCGATATCCTGGACCGCATCCTGGGCGTCAACGGGCACATCAATGTCTACCCGGCGGCGCGGGAGTCCATGATCCAGGACTATGACGCCAAGGCGAAGACGGTCGCCGCCATTCCTGGCGTGGTCAACGTCACGCCGATCATCGAGGGGCAGGTGCTGGCGGTGTCCAAGTCCTCGGCCAGCGGCGCCTTGGTGCGCGGCATGCGCTGGGAGGACATGGATAAGCTTTCCCGCGTCTCCGATCACATCGTCGATGGCTCGCTCGCGGAGTTCAATGGCGGCGAGGGCATCCTGATCGGCATCCGCATGGCGGAACGTTTCGGCGTGCGGGCGGGGGATGAGCTGACCCTGGTGTCTCCCAACGGCAATGTCACCGCTTTCGGCTCCGCCCCGCGCTCCGCGTCATTCGTGGTCAGCGGCGTGTTCAATACCGACATGAGCGAGTACGACAGTTCCATCGTGTTCATGCCGCTCGCGCTCGCGCAGACCTATTTTAAAGTGCCGAACGGGGTCACGAGTTTTGAAATCCGCGTCGCCGACCCCGATATGGCCCGCGCCATCTCCGGTCAGATCGAGCAGGCCTTGGGGCCGCGCGCGCGGGTCCTGTCGTGGGAGCAGACCAACCAGGCGTATTTCAATGCGCTGGAAGTCGAGCGCAACGTCATGTTCCTCATCCTCACCATGATCATCCTGGTGGCGGTGCTGAACGTGGTCTCGGGCCTGATTATGCTGGTCAAGGATAAGGGGGCCGACATCGCCATCCTGCGCACCATGGGCGCCACACGCGGCATGGTGATGCGGGTGTTCTTCATCGCCGGCGCCAGCGTCGGCGTTATCGGCACGCTGCTGGGTTTCGGCCTGGGGCTCGCCTTCTGCGGCAACATCGAGCATGTGCACCAGGCATTGCGCTATATCACCGGTACCGAGGTGTTCTCGCCCGAGGTCTATTACCTGACCCAGATCCCCGCCAAGATGGAATGGCGCGAGACCGCCTCGATCGTGGCCATGGCGCTGGCGCTGTCCTTCGCCGCCACCATCTATCCGTCCTGGCGCGCGGCCAAGACCGACCCCGTCGAGGCGCTGCGCTATGAGTGAGCCGGTTCTTGAACTGAAGGGCCTCCAGCGCAGCTTCAGTCAGGGCGGCGCCACGCTTCATGTGCTGCGCGGCGCGGAACTCACCGTCGCCCGGGGCGAGGTGGTGGCGCTTGTGGGGCCTTCGGGCGCCGGTAAATCCACCTTGCTGCATATCGCGGGCCTCCTGGAGCAGCCGGACGGCGGCCATGTACGCCTGCAAGGCGAAGAATGCGGCGCGCTTGACGACGAGCGCCGCACGGAGTTGCGCCGCACGAAGCTGGGGTTCGTCTATCAGTTCCACCACCTGCTGCCCGAATTCTCGGCCGAGGAGAACATCGTGGTTCCGCAGATGATCGCGGGTGTCGGCAAATCCGACGCTCGGGTCCGCGCCCAGGAGCTGCTGTCGGCCATGGGCCTCGCGGCACGCGGCGAACACCGGCCGGGGCAACTCTCGGGCGGCGAGCAACAGCGCGTCGCCATTGCCCGCGCGCTCGCCAACCGGCCCGCGCTGCTGCTGGCCGACGAACCCACCGGCAACCTCGATCCCGACACGTCGGAGGCGGTGTTCGCCCAGTTCATTGCACTCGCACGGAGTCACGGCCTCGCGGCTTTGATCGCCACCCATAACCCGGCCCTGGCGGCGCGCATGGATCGCACGGTGCGCCTGGAGCACGGCGCCCTTACCACCGTCATTTAACCGCTGCGTGCTTGACGCGCGCGCGCGGCGGCGGAATAATTTTAATTATTCTAAAAAGGAGGCGCACCCATGGATATCGACATTGGCATCGACAAGAAGGATCGCAAGGCCATCGCCGGCGGCCTCGCGAAGCTGTTTGCCGACACCTACACGCTCTACCTGAAGACCCACAATTACCATTGGAACGTGACCGGCCCCATGTTCCAGACCCTGCACCTCATGTTCGAAACCCAGTACAACGAGATCTGGCTGGCGGTGGACCTGATCGCGGAGCGTATCCGCACCCTCGGCGAAGTGGCGCCCGGCACCTATAAGCAGCTGGGCAAACTGAGCAGCATCAAGGAAGAAGAAGACGTCCCCAAGGCCACCGACATGGTGCGCGACCTGGTGAAGGGGCATGAGCAGGTGGCCAAAACCGCCCGCGCGGTGCTGCCGGCGGCCGAGAAGGCCAACGACCAGCCCACCATCGACCTGGTGACCCAGCGCCTGCAGATCCACGAGAAGACCGCGTGGATGCTGCGGAGTTTGCTGGAGGGAAAATAATTCTTGAGAACGCTAAAGCTCTTTGACCAGCCCCTCACGCTCCAGGACTCTGCGTATATCCTCAAAGGAAGCAGAAATGTTTCCTTTGGGGAATCGTATTTGACCAAGCCCCTGAACATTGCTGAACTCCGAGCATCCTTCCTCGAGAAGGATGATGGCGCGGCTAAATCCTAAGCGGCCTTGGAAAAGACCTGCTTCGTGAACAACATTCATTCTGGCTTGTAGATCGCCCGATACCATTTCATCCTCGGCAGTCATTACTAGAAACGCAATCGCTGCAGCGTCTAGCATTTCAGAAAGTCGAGTGATGTTGGTAATGCCTGCCACTGGTATTCGATTGAATTCATCCCAAG
>CANJOI010000306.1 GCA_947475365.1 Fidelibacterota bacterium
GATGGCGCGCCGCGCCGAGGAAGCCATGCCCGAGGCTGCCTTCCTCAAATCCCTCAACCCCAACGTCACACGCGTCGCCGGAACGTCGGTGTTCCTGTCCGGCACCATCGCCGGCGTGCCGCACGCCCTGCTGCATAATCTTAAGCACAACCGCGTGGTTCACGAGCGCGTGGTGTTCCTGACCGTGGTGATCGAGGAAATCCCTCACGTGGTCGAGGCCAAGCGGCTGGAGATCCAGCACCTGGGCCGGCGTTTCTACCGGTTTGTGGTGCGCTATGGGTACCTCGACGACACCGATATCCCGGGCGCCCTGCGCAGCGCCGCGCGCTTCAATTTCGATTTCAACGATCTCGAGACGTCATTTTTCCTGGGCCGCGACACCATCATCCCAAGCCGCCGGCCCGGCATGGCGCTGTGGCGCGAACGCCTGTTCGCCTGGATGACCCGCTCGGCCACCACCGCCATGGACTTCTTCAAGCTCCCGCCCAACCGGGTGGTGGAGTTGGGGACGCAAGTCGAAATCTAGGCTGCGGTCAGGGCAGCGTTGTCTTGGTGAGAACGCAGCGAGCCGTCATATCAGTCAGCACCCCGGCGCCAATGTTACTTATGTAGTGGCCGATCGTGCCTGGGGCTGTCCCAGAAAACTTCAGTGTCATGTGCGACTGAGTTGAGGACGGCGAAAAGCCGATATCCGCCTGCACTTTCGCCGCGGCCACCACAATAGAGCCGTTTGCCGGGATCACCGACGAGGTCCAGGTCCCCAGTTTATTGCCGCTCGCGGAATCCAGCACCTCAAGAGTCGCCGTGGATGCCAACGACGTTGTGTTGGTTAGAACGATCTGGCTGGGATACGCGGTTATATTCGACGTATGAACGTTGGACACGAATGAAGCATTCGCGGAAGCACCCTGGTCGCAAACGGACATTGTTGTCAGCGAGCCTCCGGCCGGATTCCAAAGGACATGCTGGGCATATCCATCGAAATCGCTGGAAATATCGAGCCGGGCGAACGCGCCTGGTCGGGACGGGGGCGTCGCTGGCGGTGAAATTCCTACTGCTGCTTCAAGTGTTGAGATGTCGAACTGAGGCGCGCTATTGGCGGCAATTTGCTGCTTCCACGTGCCCAACAAATTTCCAAGTTCGTCCCTTACCGTGATCTGAACCTGCCCGGCCGTCGTGCCGGAGTTGATGATACGCACATACGAATGCACCGTCGGCGCATTCGAGAAATACACTGGAGCGATGCGCGTGACAGACGCAGATGGGGAAGGAACGACTGGGCTGGTGGTGCCTGTAAAGAAAACGGTGAGGTCGTAGTTATGGTCGCCTCCGAAAATGTCCGGTGCGACGCGAATGTAATACGCACCAACATTTGCATTGGCTTGGAGAGAGGCAGAGGCTGCAAAAAGGCTAGCTGGCGATGACGCGATAACTGTGCCGGCGCTGCTCCGTAGTTCGACGGCAGGCCGGATCCCATTGCTGCTGCTGGCAACCAGAGACACCGATACCGTCCCGGCCGCAGAAACATCTAGACGAAACCAATCCTCATCGGAGGAAGATGAAACCTGGCCATGAATTGCCGTGCCGCTGGTGAGGGCATTAGCTTGAGCTTGTATCCCGTTAGGTTCGACTTCCAAACCGCTGCTGCTGGACGACGTGGCCACCGTGACTGTATATGCGCGGCCGGCCGAGAACAGGCTGGACTCTACGCGGACGTAGTACGTTCCGGCAGGGGCCGCTGCTTCAACCGTTGCCGTTGCTCCAAATAGATCGAGGCCTTTGGAAGCAATAGTATTGCCGACGGCGTCTTGTATCTGGAATCCGGGCCGGATTTCATTCGCCGCCGAAACGGTAACCGCGATAGTGCCAGTGGATGATGTCGTGAATTTGAACCAATCGTCATCGCTGGTATCGCCAGCTTGGCCTCGAACAGGAGCGCCGACGGCAATAGAGTTTGCCTGGGTGCGGCTGTTATTTGGCTCAGTTTCAAGAGTTTGTGCTTGCGCGGAAGCGCAAACGATCAGTGTCATAGCAAGAGCAATTGCGCCCAAGGTTTTGAAAGACACCTCCGCCCGCCTCCTCCATACTCAGCACATTCTAGAATATGTTGTATATCTGACGCAGCTCGCTTACCAGAGACGGCAAAAGAAAAAGGCCGCACCTTTCGGCGCGGCCTTTGATCTTCGCGCGGTCTAAGAAGCTTACTTCTTCTTTTCGTCGCGATAGAGGTCGTGGCAGTCCTTGCAGGGCAGGGCCGGGACCAGCAGTTCGGTGAGTTCTCCGAGGGTCGCGCCCTTGTTGGCGGCATCCGCCAGCTTCTGCGAGTCCACAACGAACGCGTCCATCTTGCTCTTGAAGTCGGCGTATTTGGTCCAGACTTCCGGCTTGGCTTCGCCGCCCGGCGCGTTCTGTTCGAAGCTCTTGGCCGCCATTTTGGCCGCCAGCGCGATCGTGGTCGCGGTTTCCTTGATGTGAGAGTCCGGCACCGCCATGGAGGCCATCATGCCGATGATCGCGGTCTGCTCCTGCAGGGTCCGCATGATGCGCTCGCGATACTCGATCGCATCCTTGGGGTCGAACGCGGGCGCGGCGGCCTGGGTCGAGCCGAAGGACATCGCACCGGCGAGGGCCGCGAGAGCGATAATTTTGTTGATCCGAGGCATTCTCATGGTCTCCCAGTTGAAGTGACGCCCAGATGGGTCTGAGCGGTTGTGATTTGAAGGGCGAAATATGTCTATTTCGCGGAGGATAGACAACCCGTCCCGCGCTTGTGAACCCGAAATATCAATGATTTGGATCAATGTTTCGGCAGAATATCTGTGTAACCGGCCGTTACAGCCCGGCGGTCACGCCAGCGCCAAGCCCATGCGCACCGCGGTGAAGCGGAACCCGGGGATGTGTTCGGTCCGGCGCCCTTCGGGCACCCAGCCGCGGGAGCGGTAAAAGGCGACCGCGTTTTCATTGGCCGCCAGCACCTCGAGGAGGGCCTTGCGCCGGCCGGCCTGCTTCAATGCACCGATGGCGGCCTCATAAAGCGCCGAGCCCACGCCGCAGCCCTGATAGCCGGGCAGCACATACAGCATCCAGATCACGCCCGCCGGATTGATTCCGACCGCGCCGACGATCACCTGATCGGCCACCGCCACATGGATATGACCCCATTCACGGGCGATCATGGTGGAGAGATGGGTCGAGTGGGCGAGCTGACTGAGACTGTCGCCGGGCAGAAGCTCTTTATTGGCGGAGAGCCAGGATTCCTTGACCACGGCGGTGATGGCGGCGGAGTCGCCGGCCTTGGCCGGACGGATTTCCAAACAGGACATGACTTTATCTCCACCCAATGTCGCGGCGACGCTTTACGCGTTCTGCCCGAAGTCAGAATCCTGAGAGGGTAGGGAGGAAGTCTTTCCGCGCGGTTAAAAGCGGAACCGAGCGATCAAACGGCAAAAATGAAAAAGGCCGCTGCAAAACAGCGGCCTTGATCGTTCGGAGTGTTCAAAAGCTCTAGAAGCCTTCGCGTTCGATCCGCTTGCGCTCCATCTTGCGGGCGCGGCGCACGGCTTCCGCCTTTTCGCGGGCCTTGCGCTCGGACGGCTTTTCGTAGGACTTGCGGAGCTTCATCTCACGGAAGATGCCTTCGCGCTGCATCTTCTTCTTCAGGGCCTTCAGAGCCTGATCGACGTTGTTGTCGCGAACGATGACTTGAACCAGGGTCGTCTCCATCGGTA
>CANJOI010000307.1 GCA_947475365.1 Fidelibacterota bacterium
CGACCCAGAATATCAACAAGATCGATGGGGCGACCTACTTCGATGTGTCGTTCGGCTACAAGTTCCTGCAGGAAGCGGGCAACGCCGAAGCGTTCCTGAACGTGCGCAACGTGACCAACAGAGATCCGGCGCAGCGCGGCCCCGGTCCCTCGGGCACCCCGGCCTACGCACTGCTCTCGAGCTGCGGCAACTTCGATTGCCAAGGCCGCGTGTTCCGCGCGGGCGTGCGCTGGAAGTACTAAGAGCCATTTGATGTAAGTTCGTTCAGTCCGGGCCGGTGAGTTCTCTCACCGGCCCGTTTGTTTTTGGGGAAAGGAAACACCATGAAGAAATTTCTCGCCGCCGCCGCCGCGCTCCTGCTGCTGGCCGCGCCTGCGTCCGCGCAGACCGCCCAGAAGTCCGGGCTCACCAAATTGCTGGAATCCGAACTCGGCCGCTTCGCCGGCCCCGGCGGGCCGTACAAGGGCGGCATTTACGTCAAGCACATGACCACCGGCGAGGAAGCCGCGGTCAACGCGAACGATCATTTTGAGACCGCCAGCACCTTCAAGCTGGCGATGATGGTCATGGCCTACCAGATGCAGGACCGCAAGGAACTGGATCTCAATTCACGCTATGTCATCAAGGCCTCGGACATGCGCGGCGGCTCCGGCGTCTTCCGCTACCACGACATGGGCGGGAACCCCACCTGGCGCGACATTATTACTCAAATGGTGATCACGAGCGATAACGTGGCGACTGACCTGATGATCGCCAAGGTCGGCGGCGTGGCGAAGATCAACGAATGGCTGAAGGCGCAGGGCTACACCGTCTTCCACGTGAACAGCACGGTGTTCGAGTTCTTCCGCCAGCGCTACGAGGTGGCCAACCCCGCCAACGCCAAGCTCACGACGGAAGAACTGTTCTCGCTGATGAGCGACGTGCCGATGTTCGTGAACCCGCGCAAGGACATGATTGCACGCATCAACGCCGAAGTGTCGCAAAAGAAAGTCGCCGACGAGATGATGCGGCGCCGCCAGGACGAGAAATACTGGCTGGCCATGGTGTCCCCGGCCGAGATGGGCCGGTTCCTGGAAGGCATCGAGAAGAACACCATCGCCTCGAAGGAAGCTTGCGAGGAGATGAAGCGCATCATGCTGCGCCAGCAGGCCGGCACCCGCAAAATCCCCCACTGGCTGACAGTGCCGGTGGCTCATAAAACCGGCGAAGTGGGCGGGGTATCCAACGACGTGGGCATGATCTACGCCAAATCCGGCCCCATCGTGATGGCGTTCTACACCCTTGGTTACACGGGCCTTGCCGCCGACGCCGACGACAACCTGGGGCGGGTCGCCCGCATGGTGGTCGAGTACTTCGACGGCGCCAACTAAAGGGCTTTATCCGCGCGCTTTATCCACGAGGGGGTCGCCGCCATTGCGCGGCGATTCCCGCGCGGGTAAAACAGCCCCTATGCGGACCCCAGGAAACAATCTGTCGCGTGTTTTGGGAGTGCTCTGCGCATTTGTTTGCGCCGGGCTCGGCTCCGCCGCCCCGGCGGCGGCCGAAACCCGCAGCTATGTGGTGGGCTGGTTCTCCCAGGCGACCTATTCCCAGGAAGGCGACTGCCCCGGCGGCGTGAACCCGGATATCAGCCGGCAGTATGTCCGCAACGCCCATCTCATGGGTTTCACCAAGGAACAGATCGCGGCGTTCGGCAAAGGCAAGGGCCTGCCGGACTCGCTGCGCGCGCTCATGAACACCCGCGCCCGCGTGGACGGCAAACCCGCCAATCCCTACAGCTACCCGTCGGCGGTGGTCGATCCGAATCTCAACGCGCTTTCGGCGCGCTATGCCTATGGTTTTGACCTCGACGGCGCGAAAGGTCCCAAGTCCTTCGAGGACCCGGAGACCCACGAGACCGGTGTCGATAACGAACTCGCGCGCGCCCTGGGCTGCATGCGGTCGTTCCGTGGTTCGCTCGCCAGCCGGCCCACGTACTGGGCCTGGGCGTGGGGGCAACTCAAGGACTCCCAGCCGGCGTGGCTGATCACGCTCTCCGCCCAGGACTTCACCATGGACGGCCCGGTCACCATCACCTTCGACCGCGCCCTCGAGCACCTGCGCTCCAACGCCGACGGCACGCCGCGCGCCGATGCCTCCTACCGCATCGACCCCGATCCGCGCTCGCACAACGTGCTGCAAGGGCACATCAAGGGCGGCGTAATCACTCTCGACCAGCCGGGCGCGCTGCACCTCCTGCAGAATCCCTTAGTGGCGCCGGAATTCCGGTTGTCGAAGGTGAGGATGCGCCTCGCGCTCAAACCCGATGGCACGATGGCGGGTATCCTCGGCGGCTATCAGCCCTGGGCCGACCTCTATTTCGGCTTCGCCGGCGGCGGCCCGACCATGGAAGTTTGCATCACCGGTGATATTCCCGGCCTTTACTATCTGTTGAAGAAACACGCTGACGCCGATCCTGACTCGACGGGGCAGAACGCATCGATCTCGGCGGCCTATTATCTGGAATCGGTGCCGGTGTTCGCGGTCGACGCCAAACCGTCCGTGACCAAATGATTTATCAAAGCGGGGGAGACCATGGCGGAAGAAGGTAAGGTTGCGATCATCACAGGCGCCGGCAGCGGCATCGGCCGCGCCTCGGCGCTGGCGCTCGCCAAGAAAGGCTACCGCGTCGTCCTGGCCGGACGGCGTCCAGAACCCCTGAAAGAGGTCGCCGCCGAAGCCAAGGGTGCGAAGACCCTGGTCGTGGCGGGCGATGTGTCGAAATCCGCCGATGTCGCGCGGATCTTTTCCGAAACCGTGGCCGCATTCGGCCGCGTCGATGTTGTGTTCAACAACGCCGGCATCTTTCCCCCCAAATCCCTATTCGAGGACATCACGGAAGCCGACTGGACCGCCACCGTCGGCATCAACCTGACCGGCGCGTTCTTCGTGGCCCAGCAGGCGTTCCGGGTGATGAAGGCGCAAGATCCGCAAGGCGGGCGCATCATCAACAACGGTTCGATCTCTGCCCAGGCGCCCCGTCCCAATTCCGCGCCTTATACCGCCACCAAACACGCCATGACCGGCCTCACCAAATCGCTGTCGCTCGATGGCCGCAAATACAATATCGCCTGCGGCCAGATCGATATCGGCAATGCCGCCACGCCCTTGATGGCCGGCATTCAGACCAACGGCGCCTTGCAGGCCAACGGCCAGGTGATGGTGGAGCCGACCATGAACGTGGATGATGTGGCGGACGCGGTGGTCTACATGGCCGGCCTGCCGCTCTCGGCCAACGTGCAGTACATGACGGTCATGGCCACCGCCATGCCGCTGGTGGGGCGCGGCTAGAAACCCAACTCTTTCAGGCCGCGCAGATCGAGGCGGTCTGGGTTGAGATCCGAAATGCGCGTCGCGCCGGTCAAGGCCATGGCGACGCGCATTTCCTTTTCCAGGATCTGCAACACATGGGCGACCCCGGCTTGGCCGCGGGCTCCCAGCGCCCAGGCCCAGGCGCGGCCAATGAGCACGCCGCGCGCGCCCATGCACAGGGCCCGCACGATATCGGCGCCGGTCCTGATGCCGCCGTCCATCAGCACGGTGGTGCGGTTACCGACGGCTTTGGCAATGGAGGGCAGGGCGCGGATCGACGACAGCGCGCCGTCCAGCTGGCGGCCGCCGTGGTTGGAGACGATGATGCCTTCCACACCCACATCGGCCGCGGCGCGGGCGTCGTCCGGATCCAG
>CANJOI010000308.1 GCA_947475365.1 Fidelibacterota bacterium
CGCCGCTCGGCGGCGTCTCGCTCGACGTCAGCCAGATGAACCAGGTGCTGGCGGTGAACACCGCCGACCTCGACGCGGTTGTGCAGCCGGGCGTGACTCGCAAGGCGCTGAATGCCTATATCCGCGATACCGGATTGTTCTTCCCGATCGATCCCGGCGCCGATGCCTCCTTGGGCGGCATGGCGGCGACCCGCGCCTCAGGCACCAATGCGGTGCGTTACGGCACCATGCGCGAGAACGTGCTGGCGCTCGAAGTGGTCACCGCCGCCGGCGCCGTTATCCGCACGGGCGGCCGCGCGCGCAAGTCCGCCGCCGGCTACGATCTCACCCGCCTGTTCGTGGGCTCCGAGGGCACGCTCGGCGTCATCACCGAGGTCACGCTCCGGCTTTACGGCATCCCGGAGAAGATGGCCGCGGCGGTGTGCGCCTTCAACAGCCTCCAAGGGGCCGTGGATACGGTCATCGCCACCATCCAGCAAGGCATTCCTATCGCCCGCATCGAGCTTCTGGATGATGTGCAGATCGGCATGCTCAACACCTATGCCAAGCTCGGTTACCCGATGAAAGACACCCTGTTCATGGAATTCCACGGCACCGCGGCCGGGGTGCAGGAACAGGCGGAAATGGTCCAAGCCATCGCCATGGACAATGGCGGCGGGAATTTCGCCTGGACCTCACAGGCCGAGGCGCGCGCCAAGCTGTGGCAGGCCCGTCACGACGCCGTCTGGGCCAATATGCAGTCGCGCCCCGGTTGGGGCATGTGGCCCACGGACGTGTGCGTCCCCATCTCGCGCCTGGCGGAGGTGATCCTGGCGACCAAGCAGGACGTGGTCGAAGCCGGCATCGTTGCGCCGGTGGTCGGGCATGTGGGTGACGGCAACTTCCACCTCACGGTGCTGATGAAGCCCGACGACCCCGCCTACCTCGCCAAGGTGGAAGCGGTGAATGACCGCATGGTGACCCGCGCGCTCGCGGCCGGCGGCACCTGCACCGGCGAACACGGCGTCGGCATCGGGAAAATGAAATATATGACCGCCGAGCACGGCGAGAGCATCGCCGCCATGGAGGCGGTGAAGCGGGCGCTGGATCCTCAGAACATCATGAACCCGGGCAAGATTTTCGCGGGTCCTGGCGCGGCGCTCCGGCACTAAAAAACGCCGCATCCCGGCGGCGGGGCGGCGTCCAATCCATTGAAACACAAAGTAAAACGGCGCTTCGGGTCAATGACCCCGAGGCGCCGTAAACCGTCAAGCCAGAAGGCTTAGATCGATTCCTTGAGCTCTTTCGCAGCCCGGAACGCGACCTTCTTGCTCGCCTTGATCTTGATCGCTTCGCCCGTGGCCGGATTGCGGCCCATGCGGGCGGGGCGCTTACGCACCTGCAGGATGCCAAGGCCCGCGATGCGGATCTTGTCGCCCTTCTTGAGGTGCTTGGAAATCATCGTCACCAGATCCGTGAGGACCTCAGTGGCAACCTTCTTCGACAGTTCGTGCGCATCGCCCAGCTCGGCGGCCAGGTGCTTCAGCGTCACGACGGCTTGTTTCGTTCCCGGGTCCTTAGCGACCATGTTATCGATCCTTTCTCGTGGAAAATTGGGTAGTTCTTAGTTCAACGGCGCGAGCGAGAGAATCACAAGCAGTCGAGAGATGCAAGCATTTGTGGGCTTTCTTGCATGCGTATCGTCACAAACCCGCTTGGCCTGTGGACAAGTCCTGTGGATGATTTTTCAAAACGCGCAGATTCGAGGCGAACCCACGCGCGCGGGTCCGGGGCTGTAGCCCAGGCGTTCTGCGGGTTTCCGGGCGCCACGCGCTTAACGGAAACTTAGCGCCCGCTGGGTCAAGGTGCGGGCAAGCTAAGGTCAGACCATCGAAACGCCACCCCTCCGGAAAGCTTGGGAATGCTTGGCCGGGAAGGGAATCCAGGGAATCACGCCGCCCATGAATCGTAAGGAACGCCGCACCCAGGAGTCCAAGGCGCAGCAGCAGATGGCCAACAATCCGTTCGTGCGGTTGTTCAACGAAGCTCTGGCGCTGCACCAGGCCGGCAACTTCGCCGAGGCCGAGGTGCTGTACCGCAGGGCCATGGCGCTCAATCCCAACATCCCGCTGCTTCACAATAACTTCGGCGTCTGCCTGTACGCCCAGGACAAGCACGAAGAGGCGATCGCGAGCCAGAAGAGGGCCATCGCCCTCGATCCCAAGATGGGCATGGCCTACAACAACATGGGCGTGGTGCTGAATAAGCTCGGGCGTCACACGGAAGCGCTGGAAGCCTTCTCCAAGGCGATTGAGCTTGAGCCCACCAATTACCAGGCCATCAACAATTTCGGCGATTCCAGCGTCAAAAGCAGCCTGTTCGACCAGGGTCTCAAAGCCCTGCACCGCGCGCTGGAAATCCAGCCCGACTATGTCGAGGCGCTGACCAATCTCGGCGCCGCCTTGTGGGGCCTGGGCCGGCTCGACGAGGCCAAGGTGCATTTGCGTCGCGCCATCGAGATCCAACCCGACGTCGCCATGGCCCACAAGAACCTGGGCATCATCTCGCTGCTCCAGGACAACTACGCCGAGGGCTGGCGCGAATACGATTGGCGCTGGAAGGCCGACAAGATCCCGCTCAAGCCCCACCCCAAGCCGGTGTGGGACGGACGCGATCTCGGCGAAGGCGCGCTGCTGGCCTGGTGCGAACAGGGTATCGGCGACGAAATCCTGCACGCCAGCATGATCGCCGACTTCGCGCGCGTGCCGCGCTTCAAGCGCTTGGTGTGGGAATGCGATTTCCGCCTGACGACGCTGCTGAAGCGCTCGAACCCCGGGGTTGATTTCGTGCCGCGTCCGCCGCTGGTGGGTGATCCGCCCAACGAGGCGATTTTCGCGCCTGACATCGCCGCGCATTTCCCCACGGGCAGCATCGGCTCGTTCGTGCGCCACGACGTCTCCATGTTCCCGCGGCACAACGGCTATCTGGTGCCGGATCCGCTGCGCGTCGAGGCTTTCCGCCAGCGCCTGCGCACCACGCCCGGTGAAAAGCTCATCGGCATGTCCTGGCTCAGCAAAAATCTGGCGTTCGGTACGAGCAAGAGCACGACTCTGGCGCAGTGGGCCGACATCCTGCGCACGCCCAACACCAAGTTCGTCGACCTGCAGTACGGCGACACCAGTGAAGAGCGTGCCGCGCTCACGCGCGATTTCGGCATCACCCTGGAGCATATCGACGGGCTCGACCTCCGGATGGACATGGACGGTGTCGCGGCCCTGATCGCCGCCTGTGACATGGTGACGACGGTCTCCAACAGCGCCGCCCATATGGCAGGTGCGTTGGGCGTGCCGACCCATGTGTTGATCGCCTCCGGCATCGGCAAGTTCTGGTACTGGGGCTTCGATGGCGAAACGACGGTCTGGTACCCGAGCGTCAGCCTGATTCGCCAGCCGGCGGACGAGGGCTGGGAAAGCTCGCTTAAAATCATGCACGAGCGGGTCAGGGCCCTGGCGGGGTAACAGGCCGGATTCTCGTGACAGCAGATGCGGTTGGCAGGCAACCGCGGAACGTTCGGAGCGTTAGTGCACTCATGCCGTGGGGCGTTACTTTTGGGTTAACGCCGGGCAGAGGCTAAAATAGCGGTGGGAACGCCTTTCCTTTGGAGCGGCGTTGACGTGGGACAAGGCATGGGGAGCTTGCAAGGCAGAGTCGAACGGCGGGAACCGGGCGCGAACC
>CANJOI010000309.1 GCA_947475365.1 Fidelibacterota bacterium
ACAGCGAAGACCTTCGGCAGGCAGGCGGCGCGGGCGGCGAGTCGTCCCCGTCCCGCGTCGGCCGTAGTTCGGGATCGCGGCATGGGTGACCCCGGTTGGCGTGACGATGGAGATGGTGGGTTCCGGCGCAGCGGGCGCAGGGGCCTCAGGCTCGGCGGGCGCAGCCGCCGCGGCCGAAAGGGGCTCGACCAGGCCCGCGGGTTGGCTCTTGCCGGGCAGCCCCAGATCGTCGACCCCCTGCCAGACCGTCGTCGGAAGGCCGGTTTCGCTGCCGTCGAGCCGGCGCGGAGAAAGAACCACCTCGAGGGTGGCGAAGCGGCGAAGAAGACTCAGGAGCCGCGCCTGCTCATCGGTGACCGCGATCACCGCAGACGCCGATGTGGCGTTCCGGCCGACGCGCATTCCGGCGGTGACACTGGTCACCTCGGCGTTGGTGAGAACGGTGGACACGGCCGGGCGAGGCGCCAGACTCCCCAGTTGCGCCTCATCGGGCGTGACAATGGCGACGATATCGATGTGGTCGCCCGGCTTGAGGTAGCGAGCGCTGTCCGCGATGTCGGCGGCCGTCAGGATAAACCCTGACAGAGCTGTGCTTGTCCGCGTGGCGGCGCCGGTCTCGCGGGCCACAAGCGCGGCCTTGACCGGCTTGCCCTCTCCGATGCGCGCGATGGCGACATAGCCTTCGATCGGATCCTTGAGGCTCTTGCCCATGACGCCGCCGACCGGGGCCCGGCCCGTGACCGGACGCCAGATGGTGTTCTGCGAAGACAGCGTCTCCCCAGCCTCGACCTGCCGGGTCGTCGTCAGGCTATAGCCGGAAGCGCGGCCACCCGAGGTCAGGCCCTTGATCCCGCTGACGAGCATGTAGGCGACGCCGGCGGCGATGATGAACATCGCCACATTGCCCAGGATGGACTGCAGGGGGGTGAGCGGCTTCGACGGAGCGCCGCCGGCCGTCTTGCGCATCCCGATGATCCGTGTCGGCAGCGCCATCAGAGGATGATCCGCCAGGCGGCGTAGGCGAAGCCGAAGGCTGTCGCGACCCCGTACGGCATGCCCGCTTTCGGATGGATCTTGGGAAGGTCCAGGTTTGGAAGATACTTGTCGCCAGCGAGCGTCAGCACGACCACCGAAAGGTACAGCGACCCGAGAATGCCCCCGAAAATCAGAGTCGCCACCGCAATCAGCGGCAACTGCTGGGGTGTGAACCATAGCGCCAGCGCGGCCAGCATTTTCGCGTCGCCTCCGCCCAAGACCTTCCGCAGGAACAGGATGATCACCACCGCGGAAACATAGACCGCGCTGAGCACGTGCATGAAGGCTTGATCAAAGTTGTGAAGTAAAACGTACAAAACGCCGCACACCGCCATGACGGCGACGTGGGCGTTTGGGATTTTCCGATGCATGAAGTCTACGATGGCCGCGGCGAGCACGGCGGCTGCATTCATCAGCAGCAGAAAGGTGGAGGCGCCACTTATGAAAGACTGCAATAAAGCACGCCGGTACAAAAATAATTCCAAGCCCGCGTTCGGCAGGCTTGGAAATTGCGGCCGCGGGACTGTCTGGCAATCAACATATCTTGATGCCCTACAGCCCCGCTAACCCGTTCGACAATTCAATGTCTTAGGCGTCGGCGCCCGAGATCACGCCGGCGACCGCGTCGGCAGCGCCGCTGACCGAATCCGAAATTTGACCCACCGCGCCCGAAACGCCACCGGCGGCGGCGCCAGCGGTCGTGCCATATTCCAGACCAACGGTGCCGGTCTCGTCCCGCAGCAGCGCCACGATAGTCTCAACGAATTTTTGCATGTCACAGCCCTCCACGGTACGGAGTGTACTAGGTGCTATTTTCTCGCACCGCCGATTAACCCCAGTCAACGATGCGGATGCCCAATTTGGGCGCGGCCAAGCGGGCGCTTGGGCCCGAGAACCCTAGTAGACAGAGGGATATGGGCTCAGCACTCCCTCTACGGGGGTATATTAATCACTCTGCGGACGGTGAGTTTCTTTTGGTTCTGCAGATTCCCGGTCGCCAGGCGCCGCTAAGACCTCTTCCCGACGGCTAAACTCCAGGCCCACCGGCCGTTGTGTTCAACTCTACCGTGGGTCCGTGGCGCGAGTATTTCGTCCCGACCCTTGACGAAGGCGTCGCCGACGGCGAACAGGGTTAATGCGCCGGCGGGGGTCCATCGGTCGCGGGGTCTGCGCAGGGATCAAGGATGCGACAGTTCGCAATGCTGGCTTTGATAGCCGTCGGGTGCCTGGCGCTCGGGGTCTATCTCCACGCCAACCTGTTGAACGTGGCCATTGGGCTTGCGGTGGGCGGCGGAGTCGGCGGCGTGCTGATGTTTCTGATCCGAAAGCTCAGCCCTCCCGACGAGCCCAAATGAGCGTCTAGCTCCAGGCTGCAGGAACCGCCGGGCCGCCCGCGCGGGACGTCGGGCCATTCAGCATCGCGGTCCGCCGGGCGCCGCGGGAGCCCCAGTTTGCGGCCTCTCCATAGGTAATCGCGTTTAACCAACTTGTTACACTCAGCTTTAAGCAGGCGCGCCTACGCTCAAGACAACAGAGAGCGGGCGCATGAAGAACTTTGTCGGTCAGTTTATGCGTGATGAGTCCGGCGCAATCGCGTTCGAATACTGTCTGATATTCACCATCATGGTCGTGGCCAATATGAGTTGGATGGCTTTGGTGAACGGAAAGCTGATTGACGCGGTCAGCGACCTGCCGAGTTACGCCAACTAGGCCCTCTGAAGGCTCGCGTGGGGGCCCCGCGCCGGCCCGGAAGGCGAGGCCAGACGGGCCGGTGACCCGCGTTCGCCCTACGGAGGGCCCGCGCCCTTCGCCGGCTATCCGGCTCCGCCGCTGGCGCCAGCCAGACGATGGATCGGCCTGAGGCAATTCCACAATTCGTCGCCATCGTTGAGCCGATAGGTCTTGCCGGTGCTGGGCACGATCAACCCCGCCTCCAGCAGCGCCTTGAGCTTTCGCCTGACGGTTTCCCGCGGAATTCCCGTCATCTGGGAGATGCTCATGGCGCTAAGGCCGTGACTGGTCTCGCAGTCATGTCCGGGAGTCCACGCCGCAGGAAGATTCAGACCCAGCGCGATGAGGATGTGGAAGCCGTAGACATCTCCGCATGAAGACCGGTTCGCCGTCTCGAGAAGAGAAAATGCTGTCTTGACGCAACTGAGCATCATGGTTCGATCAGGCGAAATTGGATCGGTCGTCATGGATCCAGCTATGCGGCCAGAATTTAACTTCAACGAGACTCTGTACAGCCTTGAAAGGTCTGTTCGCAATTCACCCGCATTATCCGTTTCAAGGCATTCCGCCGACCCGATACATTCGTGAGGGGAAGGGCTCGTTCGTGCAACTTTTCGATGGGCCTTCTGCGCTGGGCATAGTCGTAACGTTGGTGTTGCCGCGAAATGATCGGAATTGTGACGATCCTTAGCGGTGCAATCGTTCGATACGCTTAAGAGCTCGATTGATAATAGGGCAGCACAATAGGTCTAGCCCGTCTTATTCACGCTGACGACGGATTGTCGGCGTGTGCGTGCGGTTGAGCGTCGGGCGGACGGCCTCGCTGCGCCTTTTTCATCGCTTTTGGTCCTGAGGTTTTGATCTCCGTTGGGGTTGAGACGAGGGGCTTGACGGTTTCGGAGCTTGGCCCCGCGGGTTAGGTCGGCGCCGGTCGCAGG
>CANJOI010000310.1 GCA_947475365.1 Fidelibacterota bacterium
CGGTGCCGGGAGGCGCCGCGCGGACCATCACCTTGCCCGCGCCCCAGCGGCCATTGCCGTCGTGGTGCAGGGTGCGGCTTTCGCGGAGCGGCACGCGGATCATGGTCTTCTTGGCCTCTTCGGTCGCCTTGCGGATGGCTTCCGGTACTTCACGCGCCTTGCCGTGGCCGAAGCCCACGCGGCCCTTCTGGTCGCCCACAACCATGAGCGCGGCGAAGGAGAACCGGCGGCCGCCCTTCACGGTGGCCGCGACGCGGTTGATGTGCACCAGCTTCTCGACGATGTCGCTGTCGCGTTCTTCTTCGCGATTTTGATTGCGACCGCCGCGGTTGTCGTCTCTGCGAGCCATGATCGTTCCTTAGAAGTTCAGGCCGGCTTCGCGCGCGGCGTCAGCCAGCGCCTTGACGCGGCCATGATAGAGGTAGCCGCCCCGGTCGAAGACGACGTCCTTGACGCCCTTCTCCATGGCGCGCTGGGCAACCAGGGCGCCGACGCGGGCGGCGGCGTCCTTGTCGGAACCCTTCTTGGCCTTCTCGCCGCTTTCCAGCGAGGAGGCGGCCGCGAGCGTCACGCCCTGACTGTCATCGATGACCTGGGCGTAGATGTTCTTGGCCGAGCGGAAGACCGACAGCCGCGGGCGGCCATTGGCCAGCTTGCGCAGGCGGATGCGGGTGCGTTCGGCGCGCCGCTGGGCGCTATCGCGAGGGGAAAGGGCCATGGCCTACTTCTTCTTGCCTTCCTTGCGGCGGACCTGCTCGCCGGCGTAGCGCACGCCCTTGCCCTTGTAGGGCTCGGGCGGACGGATGCGACGGATGCGCGCCGCGGTCTCGCCGACCAGCTGCTTGTCGATGCCGGAGAGCTTGATCTCGGTCTGCTTGGGGACCGCGAAGGTGACGCCGGCGGGCGGCGGCACGTCGACTTCGTGGCTGAAGCCCAGCTGCATGGAGAGCGCATTGCCCTTCATCGCCGCGCGATAGCCCACGCCGACCAGTTCGAGGCTCTGCTCGAAGCCGGTGGTGACGCCGGTGACCATGTTGTTCACCAGGGTGCGCG
The DNA here is from genome assembly GCA_947475365.1 of Fidelibacterota bacterium. Taxonomy (GTDB): domain Bacteria; phylum Pseudomonadota; class Alphaproteobacteria; order Rhodospirillales; family Rhodospirillaceae; genus SHVO01. The sequence continues at coordinate 1,054 of CANJOI010000310.1, forward strand.
AGAGGCCCCACATCGCTTGCGCGCGGGTGTTCTCCACGCGCTTGGTCAGCAGCAGCTGCTGGCCGTCCTGGCGCACTTCGATTTCTTCGGCCACGGTCCAGGCGAGCTGACCCTTGGGGCCCTTCACCGTCACCGTCTGGCCTTCGATGGTCACCGTCACCCCAGCGGGGAGAGCAACCGGGCTTTTTCCGATCCGCGACATTTCAGTAGACCCGGCAGAGGACTTCGCCGCCCACGTTCGCGTCACGCGCGGCCGTGTCCGACATGACGCCCTTGGGCGTCGACAGGATCGAGATCCCGAGGCCGTTCTTCACCGGCTTCAGGTCACGGATCGACGAATAGACGCGGCGGCCAGGCTTCGACACGCGTCGGATCTCGACGATCACCGGCTGGTTGTCGAAATACTTGAGCTCGATCTCGAACTCAGGAAAGGCGCCCGGCTTCTCAACCAGATGGTAGCCGCGGATGTAGCCCTCGTCGGCCAGCACGTCGAGGACACGGGCGCGCATCTTCGATGCGGGGGTCGAGACCTTCGAGCGGCCGCGTCCGGCTGCGTTCTTGATACGGGCGATCAGGTCGCCGATGGGATCGTTCACCATGGGGACCTCCTACCAGCTCGACTTGACAAGACCGGGGATCAAGCCGTGCGAACCGAGGTCGCGCAGGGAGATCCGGCTCATCTTGAGCTTGCGATAATAAGCCCGCGGACGCCCCGTGATCAGGCACCGGTTACGGATGCGGGTCTTGGACGAACTGCGCGGCAGCTCGGCCAGCTTCAGCCGGGCTTCGAAACGTTCTTCGAGGGGCAGGCTGTCATTGTTGGCGATAGCCTTCAGCGCTTCGCGCTTGCCGGCGTACTGCTTGACGATCCGCTTGACCCGCTCGTTGCGGTTGACGGCGCTTTTCTTGGCCATGTGCTCTTTCCTTCCCGCCGCTTACGACTGAACGAACGGGAACTGGAATTCCTTGAGGAGCGCGCGCGCTTCCTCGTCGGTCTTCGCAGTGGTGGCGACAACGATATCCATGCCCCACATCTGGTCGATCTGGTCGTAGTTGATCTCCGGGAACACGATGTGCTCCTTCAGACCCATGGCGTAGTTGCCACGACCGTCGAACGAGGTGGGCTTCAGGCCCCGGAAATCCTTCACGCGCGGCAGCGCGATGGTGATCAGCCGGTCCAGGAACTCATACATGCGGTCCTTGCGCAGGGTCACCTTGGCGCCGATGGTCATGCCCTCACGCAGCTTGAAGCTGGCGATCGACAGACGGGCCTTGGTGGTCACCGGCTTCTGGCCGGCGATCTTCGCCAGGTCGGCGACGGCGGCCTGGACCTTCTTGGAATCCGCGACAGCCTCGCCGATCCCCATGTTCAGGACGATCTTGTCCAGCTTGGGAATCTGCATCTCATTGGTGTAGCCGAACTGCTCCTTCATCACCGCGCGGATGCGCGTGCGATACTCGGACTTCAGCCGCGGCTCGTAAGCTTGCTCAGCCATTTGCGATCACCTCGCCGGTCGTCTTGGCGAACCGGACCTTCTTGTCGCCCTCCAAGCGAAAGCCGACGCGGGTCGGCTTGCCGTTGGAATCGACCACCGCCACGTTCGACACGTGAAGCGGCGCTTCCTTGTTCTTGATGCCGCCCTGGGGATCGCCCTGGGACGGCTTGGTGTGACGCTGGGCGATGTTCAGGCCCTCCACCACGACGCGTCCCTCCTTGGGGAGCACCTTAGTGACAGCGCCCTGACGGCCCTTGTCCTTGCCAGCGAGGACCACGACGCGGTCCCCCTTCCTGATCTTCGCCGCCATCACAGCACCTCGGGGGCGAGGGAGATGATCTTCATGTGGTTCTTGGCGCGCAGTTCGCGGGGAACCGGGCCGAAGATCCGCGTGCCGATCGGCTCGCTCTGCTTGTTCACGATCACCGCCGCGTTCTTGTCGAAGCGGATCACCGAGCCATCCTTGCGCTTGATCGCCGAGGAGGTGCGCACGACGATGGCCTGCAGCACATCGCCCTTCTTCACCCGGCCGCGCGGAATCGCTTCCTTCACGGACACGACGATCTTGTCGCCGACGCCGGCGTAGCGCCGCTTGGCCCCACCAAGCACCTTGATGCACATGACCCGGCGCGCGCCCGAGTTGTCGGCGACGTCCAGGTTAGTTTGCATCTGGATCATTGATCCTGACCCTTCTTACGCTTGCTGGGAGGTGGCGCCCTTAGGCAGCACTTCCCAGGTTTTGAGTTTCGACTTGGGCGCGCATTCCTGAATGCGCGCGATCTCGCCGGCCTTGTAGGCGTTGCCCTCGTCGTGCGCGTGATAGCGCTTCGAACGGCGGACGATCTTTTTCAGCACCGGGTGCAGGATGGTCCGCTCGACCTTCACCACCACCGTCTTGTCGCCCTTGTCGGAGACGACAACGCCCTCGAGAATTCGTTTCGGCATCTGTCAGCTCTCCTCAGGCCTGCGCCTGCTTGCCGCGCATAACCGTCTTGATGCGCGCAATGTCCTTGCGCACCTGGTCCACACGGTGGGTCTTCTCGATCTGGCCGGTCGCCTTCTGGAAGCGCAGGTTGAACTGCTCCTTC
>CANJOI010000311.1 GCA_947475365.1 Fidelibacterota bacterium
AGTCGAGGCCGCGGCCCATCTGCAGGAACTTGTCGCGCCGGCGCGCGCGCAGCTGGCCGGGGTCGATGCGCACCAGCTGATTCAAGTGCATTTCCAGGGTGTCGCGCACAGCGGCGAAGGTGGCTTCGGGCGCGCGGTGGGCGCCGCCCAGGGGTTCCGGAATGATGCCATCGATGACGCCGAGGCGCTCCAGGTCCTGCGCCGTCACCTTGAGCGCTTCGGCGGCGGTCTTGGCCTGCTCGCCGTCGCGCCACAGGATCGAGGCGCAGCCTTCCGGCGAAATCACCGAATAGATCGAGTGTTCGAGCATCAGCACCACGTTGCCGGTGGCGAGCGCGATGGCGCCGCCGGAGCCGCCCTCACCGATGATCACCGAGATTAGCGGCACGCGCAGCGCGAGGCAGCAATCGATGCAGCGGGCGATGGCTTCGGCCTGGCCGCGTTCTTCCGCGTCCACGCCGGGATAGGCGCCGGCGGTGTCGACCAGGGTGATGACGGGGATGCCGAACTTGTCGGCCAGTTCCATCAGGCGGCGCGCCTTGCGGTAACCCTCGGGCCGGGCCATGCCGAAATTGTGCTTGAGGCGGGTCTCGGTGTCGCGGCCCTTCTCCAGGCCGATCACCATGACCGAGCGGCCCTGGAAGCGGCCGAGGCCGCCCACCACCGCGGAGTCTTCGCCGAACGCGCGGTCGCCCGCGAGCGGCATGAAATCCTCGATCAGGGTGCGGATGTAATCCAGCGCGTGGGGACGGTCGGGGTGACGCGCCACCTGGGTCTTCTGCCACGGGCTGAGCTTGGCGTAGGCCGAGCGCAGGTCCTTGTCGACCCGCGACTGCAGGCGGCTGACTTCCTCAGCGATATTGATGCCGTCGCTATCTGAAAGGTGCCGCAGTTCGGCGATCTTGCCTTCCAGTTCGGCGATCGGCTTCTCGAAGTCCAAAAAGTGCATGAACCAAGTCTATCCCGGCCGCGAAAGGGCGGCATCAATGCAGACCGCGGGTTAAAAAGTCAACCACCGGGCGCAATCCCCACACAACATCCAGCGAAAGGATAACGTAGGTTACACCACGGGTTGTGGGCGCTCCCGCAGCCCGGCGGCGATGGCCTCGAAATCCGGCTCATTTTCCGGGGACATCATGCCGTGCCGCATGGCGAAATCCATGATCACAAGACCGACATTGAACTTGAACATTTCCGTCTCGCGCACCAGCGCCAGGGCTTCCTTCACCGGGAGCAGGTCGAAGCGGCTGATTTCCTCGGAGGGTTGGGGAATGACGTCGTCCGGCACCGCGAGGTCGTAGCAGAACAGGGTGTCCATCCTCAGCCCCTCGGGCGCATCGAAGGCATAGCAAATGGCCCCGGCGAGGGTGGCACGCCGCGCCAGGTCCTCGGGCAGGCTGGCCTCCTCGGCGCATTCCTTCACCAGGTTGTCCATGAGCGAGAGGCCTGCCGGTTGTCCGCCCGCCACCATGTTGTCGCGCTTGCCCGGCTCCACCCGCAGATCCTGTGCGCGCGTGCCGACCCACACCAGCATCTCGTCGCCGCGCCGGACATAGCCGTTGAGATGCACGCCGAAAGCGCGCGCGCCGATCGCCGGCACCAGGGCGCGGTCGATCCTGAAAGACTCGGGCCCGGACCAGTGCTCCTTGATGCCGTAAATCTCGCCGCGCGGTTTGGCGAAGAGCGCCTGCGGCAGGCGCGGCACGATGGCGGCCACCGCGGCGCTGCGCGCCGCGGGCGTGGCGAGGCCGGTGGCGAAGGTGACGCCCGCATGGCCGGCGCGCGGCGCGAACACGTCCGGGAAGCCGAGCAGCACCTCGGCGCGTTCCGGCGTGATCCAGCCCTGCTGCCGCCCATCGGCGGCGAACGGGAGATAGCGCGTGAGATCGCGGCGGTTGCAACGGCGGACTTTGTCGAGAAGGCGCATGGCGGCTCCGGTTGAGATGGCCCAGTGTATCAGCAGGGCCGGAAATGCATTAGACTGGGGGCTATTGTTTCCGGGGGCCCCTTGAACCGCGACAGCCTGAGCCGCATCCCGTTCGTGATTGCGATAGCGCTGACCATGCTGTGGGTCGCGGTGGTGGCGTTATATCTGCGCGGCGTCGGCGCGTCCGCGATGGCGGCGTTTCCGCCCGCGGAGATGGCAATGCTGCTCGCGGCCGGCGCCGGGCCGCCGGCGCTGTTATGGTTGTTCGTCGCGGTTATGGAGCAGCGCCGGGTTGTGACCCAGCTTCTGATCCAGAACCGCCAGGCCTTGCAGCAATCGGAAACCCAGGCGCGCGCGCTGCTCACCTTGCAGAACGAAATGTCCCGCGCCCGCAGCTTCGAATCCCGCGACCTGGCGCTGCGCGATCTTGCCGCCAGCGCCGCCGTGCTGGCGGAACGCTTAGGGGTTATCAGCCGTGAGAACTCCCCCGCGGCCTGGACCAGGTTCGGGGCCGGTGATGTGACTGTGTTCGTGCAGTCGTTCCTGACCTTCGCCGTGTCGCATCCCGACATGGCCGAACGCATGGCCGACGCCGTCAACCGCGACGCGGTCGCGCGCGCGGCCTTGGCCGGATTCGTGCGGCGCTATCAGCGCCTGACCGACACCCTCGACGACAAGATGACGCTGGAGATCATCGAGGAAGGCGCCCTGGGGCGCGCCTTCCGCTTGTTCCGCGCCGCCGATGACGCCGCGCTTGCGCGCATGTCCGCCCGCGAGCCCGTGACTGAACCGGTGGCGTGATGGCTTCGCTCACCGACCGCCTTAAAGGGCTGTTCGGGGCCAAGCCCGCGCCCAAAAAAGGCAAGACGCCGGCCAAGACTCGCGCCGCGGGTAAGGGCAACCGGGCCGAGGTGATGGCCGAAGCCATGGCAATCTTTCGCCGCGAAAAGGCCCGGATGCAGGACGGGCTCGACAAGGCGCTGGCCGACATGCGCAAGGAAGCGCCTAAGCTGCTCCATGATCCCGAAGCGCTCGCCCGGCTGCTGGCCCTGCACAAGGCGCACGTCGAGATGCGCAAGATGATGGTCAGCGACAATGAGCGATTCTTGGTGCTTTCCGGCATGCGCGAGGCGCTTGGCGATCCCAAGGCCGCCAAACCGGCCCGTAAACCTTCACCAAAGCGTTGAAAAGGCTTGATAATTCAATGGTTTTGCGGCGGGTTTTGGCCTTGACCGGTGGGATTTGACCCTGTAAAACCGCCGCCTTCAGAGAGGCGGGCTGTTCCCGTCCCGTCACTAGTACAAGGAATTCTGCCATGGCCCGCCGTTGTGCAGCCACCGGCCGCGGTGTTCAGTCCGGCAATAACGTCAGCCACGCCAACAACAAGACCCGCCGCCGGTTCCTGCCGAACCTGCATCAGGTCACCTTGGTGTCGGACCTGCTCAAGAGCCGGATTCGCCTGCGCCTGTCCACCAGCGGCCTGCGCACCGTGGAAAAGCGCGGCGGCATCGACGCGTTCCTGCTGTCCACGCCGGACGCGAAGCTCGAGCCGGAAACGCTGAAGCTGAAGCGCCGCGTGAAGAAGGCCCAGGCCGCCGCGGCCTAAACAGCCCGCACGATTTTCGAAAAAAGCCCGCCCTCACCGGCGGGCTTTTTTTTGGCGCGCCGCTATGATC
>CANJOI010000312.1 GCA_947475365.1 Fidelibacterota bacterium
CTTACGGGCCCGGCGCACCGCTTCGGCCTTTTCACGGGCCTTGCGCTCAGAGGGCTTCTCGTAGGACTTACGGAGTTTCATTTCGCGGAAGATGCCTTCGCGTTGCATCTTCTTCTTCAGGGCTTTCAGCGCCTGATCCACATTGTTGTCGCGAACGATCACTTGAACCAGGGGACGTCTCCTATGTTGCGGGTCTGGCCGTACTCAACGCGCGGCCGACCCGGCTGGGGTCCCGCGAGGGGCGAGCGTATATCATAGCCTTTCGAGCCTTGGAAGCGCCGGTATGGCCCCCGGGCCATCGGGCCTATATAACGGGGAAACCTGTGATTTTTCTGCCATAAAGGACCTTAGATGGCCGTTCTGCCTCTCTCCCGCATGGGTGCGGAGATTCTGAAGAAGCGCGCCCTCGAGGTGACGGACTTCGCCGACCCGGCCCTGCCGGCCCTGGTCCATGACATGGTCGAGACCATGGATGCGGCCCATGGAGTGGGCCTCGCCGCCCCCCAGGTCGGGGTATCTCAGCGCGTTGTGCTGTTCTACGTGCCGGCTCAGCGCAATGGCGGGGCCGAGGTGCCCCTGACCCTAATGATAAACCCGGTGATCGAGCCGACCGGCCCAGATCAGGCCGAGGACTGGGAAGCCTGCCTGTCCGTGCCGGGCCTGACCGGCCGTGTGCCCCGCTGGACCGCGATCCGCTATACCTTCCAGGACATCAAAGGCCAGACCCAGGTGCGGGAGGCAAAAGACTTCCACGCCCGGGTCGTGCAACACGAATGCGACCACCTGGACGGGGTGCTTTACCCGATGCGGATGACCGATATGGCCTCCCTCGCGTTTGGGGACGTCCTCCAGGCCGAAGCCAAGGCACGCGGCCAGGTGCTCGAACTCGACGAAGAGGGAGTTCTGCCCGAATGAGCGGCGTACAAGCGACCCCGGATGACCAGCGCGACGCCATCGTCATGGCCGCGCTCCCCCATGTGCCCTTCGACGGTTGGGGACTTGCAGCCCTGCGGCGGGGGGCAGACTCGATCGGCCTCGGCGCCGATGCCGCCACGCGGCTGTTCCCGGGCGGCGCGGCCGCGGCGGTTGCCCACTTCATGGCCTTGGCGGACCGGCTGATGGTGTCCGACCTCGCAACGCACGACCTCGCGTCGATGAAAATCCGCGAACGCATCGCCACGGCGGTGAAGGTGCGGCTGCAACGGTGGCAACCGCACAAGGAAGCCGTGCGCCGCGCGCTCGCCATCGCGCCGTTCCCGCCGCTGGCTGGGCGCACGATCGGCGGCTGGTACAACACGGTCGACGCGATCTGGCGCGCCATCGGCGACAAATCCGTCGACTTCTCGTTCTATACCAAGCGCGCGTTGCTCGCCGGCGTGTATGCCGCGACGCTCTTCTATTGGATCGACGACACCAGCGAGGACGCGAGCGCGACCTGGGCGTTCCTCGACCGCCGCATCGCCGATGTCATGAAAATTCCAAAACTGCGCGCCGCTGCGGTTGAGAGCCTGCGCATGCTTCCCAACCCGATGCGCATCGCGCAAAAAGTTGCACGAAGACTTGGCGGCGGACTGCGCCGCGGCTTCTAACCCGCGTACATCGTTCGGTTGGCGAACAAGCTTCGCTGTTCACAATCACACAACCGAGCCGTCACAGTAGCGTCGCGAAGCATCGCTAAAGGTGCCCCATACAAACGGGGGTTCCTTATGCAAATTCGACGCTTCGGCCGCGACACCTATCGCGCGCTGCTTCTCGCTACGGTCACCGCAGCGGCGGTTCTCTCCAGCACGGCGCGCGCCGACATCACCGACATCGACAATGACGCGCTTCCTCAAATCATCGTCACGGCGCAGAGGCAGGAGACCAATCTCCAAAAGACCCCGATCTCCATCTCGGTGCTCAGCAGCGACGACCTGACCAATCGCCACGCGGTTTCGTTGGAGAGCCTTGGCGACGGCTCGATCCCGTCGTTGCGTGTCGCGCCGTTCTTCGCGCGCAGTTCTGCGCTCACGGTCGGTATGCGCGGCATCGGCTCCCTGGGCGACGCTAACCAGCCGGCGCGCGACCAGGCCGTCGGCGTCTACATCGACGGCGTGTATCTCGGCCGTGCGCAAGGTCTCGGCTCCGCGCTCTTCGACCTCGAGCGCATTGAGGTCTTGAAAGGCCCGCAGGGCACGCTGTTCGGCCGTAACACCGAAGGCGGTGCCATCAGCATCGTGACCCGCGCACCCAGCGGCGAGTTCCATACGCGCTTCACCGCGGGCTACGGCAACTACAACGCCCACGAAGCAGCGGCCCATATCGACCTTCCCAGCTACGGCAACTTCGCCCTCAAGCTCGACGGCTTGCTGTCCAAGCGCAACGGCACGGTGAAGAACCCCACCAACTCGGGGCAGCCGGATTTCAATTCCTATGACAAGCGCGGCGCCAGCTTGCGTCTGCGGTGGTCGCCGACGGATACCTTCACCGCCGACTACGGCTTCGACGTGTCCTACGACGGTACGACGCCCTATTTCGTGCAACTCGAGTCCAAGGGGTCTTTGGCGCTTGCGCCGCTCTTGTCGCTCCAGCCCACACGCACAGAGTCGGCGATCGTCGGCGTGCCGATGCAAACCAGCCTCGGCCAGACCCGCGGCCATCGCCTCACGCTCGACTGGCAAGCCATGCCGGGTCTCGACATCAAGTCGATCAGCTCCTACCGCAAGCTTAGTCAGGGCCAATTCGACAACGCCGAAACCTTCCTGTCGGCCTATGCGCCCAACGGCAACTTCAGCCGCTACTCCATCGCGCGGGTCCATCAGAGCCAATACAGCGAAGAGCTGCATGCGGTCGGCGCTTACGACAGCTTCAACTTCGTCGTCGGCGGTTTCTATTACCACGAGAAGGCCGACGACAACGCGCAGACGCCGAACACGATGCAATGGAACGCAACCGGCACGGGCTACACGACACTGTCGGTGGATCTGAATCGCGTGATCTATGACCGCGCCAGCCGCGTCCAGACAGAGAGCTACGGCGTGTTCGGTCAGGGCACCTACACGCCGCCGATGATGAACGGCATTGCGCACCTCACCGCCGGCGGCCGCTACACCCACGATGCGAAGGAAGGCTTCCTCGATCAGGTCAACGGCGCCGTGCCGAGCTACGTCAACAGCAGCGGCGTCACGGTCGTCGGCATTATTCCGCTGAATGCGTCCTGGAGCCGGTTCGACCCGATGGTGAACCTCTCCGTCGACGTCGCGCCGGACGTGAGCGTCTACGGCAAGTGGAGCACCGGCTACAAGGCCGGCGGCGCCAATTCACGTTCGCTCACCTACCGGCCGTTCAATCCGGAAACGGTGTCCATGTTCGAGGCCGGCGTGAAGTCTGAATTTCTCGACAAGCGCGCCCGCCTGAACGTCGCGGCCTTCACCGGCAACCTCAAGAACGCCCAGGTCGACTTCAACGTCATCATCGTCGGTAACAACCGCGGCACCCTGGAGACCACCAATGCCGCCACCGGCAAGACCAAGGGCGGCGAAGTTGAGTTCACGGTTGTGCCGGTCAACGGCCTGACCCTGTCGGCGAACTACACCTACACCGACGTCACGTTGTC
>CANJOI010000313.1 GCA_947475365.1 Fidelibacterota bacterium
CGCGCACGTCGGGCAGCGCGCGGCTGATGATCACGCTCATGGCGTAATCCAGGTAGCTGCGCCGCATCTCGTCTTCGATGGTGATCGGGGCGATGTCGAAGGCCCCTTTTGGCGCAGTGGGTGGCGTCGTCAGTTCGCTCAACGTCGGGCTCACTCTGGTTCAGGCAGTTGGGTTAAAGGGCGTTCTCCGACCTCCCGCACACCGCCTTCCACAAACTTGCTGCGACGCAGCAAAGGAAGTTCGGGGCCGTCCGGGGCGACGATCGCGTGGCTTGAAGACCCATCCCTGCGACGGCCCGGAGCAGGCCGCCTTACCCACAAAATCTAGCAGATGACGGGGGTCTGTCACAACGCTGCCATATCCTGCCGCCGCGGCCTTTCGCCGCGGGCGTTTCCCCATAATTCATCAAGTAAATAGAGGGGGTTTGGCGATACGGCTTTTCGCCCCCCGCAGGCCCCGGAATCAAACCGGCGCCGGAACCCCCGACCAACTACCGGCAGCGGGAGACTCGGGCGTGGCGTGGAGCCTGTTCCCGGGCCGTCCCAGGCCGGCGCAAATGTCCGCCGCGTCCCATGGCCATCGCCAAGATTGTGTGCGTCGCACAATCTGTCCGTGTAGGAGCCGCCAGCCGCTTGGGTTATAGGTCGTTGCGCGAGTGTCGTATTTCCCGGGCGCACAGCCTGCGCGCGCGAAAATACCTGCGGGGGAGACCTTCATGCCGTTGCCAGCCCTGTTCCAGGGGCGCCTGCGCCTGCCGCTGATCGGCGCGCCCATGTTCATCGTCTCCCAGCCCGACCTGGTCCTGGCGCAATGCCGCGCGGGTGTGGTGGGCAGCTTCCCGACGCTCAACGCCCGCCCCCTGCCCCAGCTCGAGGCCTGGCTGCAGCAGTTGACCGAGGCGACGCGCGAGACCGCGCCCTTCGGCGCCAACCTGATCGTCCACAAGGCCAACGACCGCCAGGCCGAAGACCTGGAGCTGCTGGTGAAATACAAAGCGCCGTTCGTGATCACCTCGGTGGGCGACCCATCGCATGTCGTGGAGAAAGTCCACGCCTACGGCGGCATCGTGTTCCACGATGTCATCAGCCTGAAGCACGCGCGCAAGGCCATCGCGGCGGGCGTCGATGGCCTGATCCTGGTCTGCGCCGGCGCCGGCGGCCACGCCGGCACGCTCTCGCCGTTCGCCTTCGTCGCCGAAGTCCGCAAGGAATTCGCCGGCACCATCGTGCTGTCGGGCGCGATCTCGCTCGGCAACCACATCAAGGCCGCCCAGGTGATCGGCGCGGACATGGCCTACATGGGTACGCGCTTCATCGCCACCACCGAGGCGCACGCGCCCGACGGCTACAAAGACATGATTGTGGACTCCGGCACCGCCGACATCGTTTACACGCCTTATTTCAGCGGTATCCACGCCAACTATTTGCGGTCATCCATCGCGGCCAACGGCCTCGATCCAGCCCAGGTACTGGGCCACCGCCCGGAAGCGAAGCTCAGCCTGGGGAGCGACGATCCCAAAGGCCCCAAGGCCTGGCGCGACGTCTGGTCGGCAGGACAGGGCGCCGGCGCCATTGAAGACATTGTGCCGGTGGCGGACCTCGTCGAGCGCCTCAAGCAGCAGTACGACTCAGCAGCCTGAGCCAGGCTTCCTCGGTTTCGCGCACCGCGCCTGGCTGATCGAACAGGCGGGAACTGCGCGACGCAATCTCGCCGCGCGCATGGCTGCGAAAGGCGCTGTCGTGGACCAGGCGCACCGCGCGGTCCACGTAGCCTTCGACGCCGTCGGCGACACAGTCCATGCAACCCATCTGGCGATAGAACGCGAGCGTGTGCCGGCCGCGCATGAAGCGCCCCGGCATGTGCACGATGGGAATGCCCTCGGCCAATGCTTCCAGCGAGGTCTTGCCGCCCGACCATTGCGGGATATCCAGGATCACGTCGGCGCAGGCCAGCAGCGCGGGAAACTGCGTGCTGCCCACGCGCGGGATCAGGCGCACGCGATCCGGGTCGGCGCGCAGCCGCGCGCGGAACGTGGAATTCAGCGGCTCCCACAGCCCCACAAAATAGAGAACCGCCGCCGGGTCCTTTTCCAGAATCCGCGCGCAGATCCGGTCAAAATCCGGATGCGCCTTGAACAGGCTCTGCGGGCATAGATAAACCGGGCGGGCGGGATCGATACCGAAGGCCTGCGGCGGGATCCTGGGCGTAACGGGCGGCCGCCGCACCGCCGGCACGGCGGCGTTCAATCGCACCAAAGATTCCGTGTAATGGCCCTCGGCCTCCGCGGGCTCCATGGCGTCAACCGACAGGAAGGCGTCGATGTTGGCAATCCCGGTGGTGACCGGATGGCCCCAGCCCACGGTCTGCACCTTGGCGAGACGCGCGAAGGCGAGAAAGTATCCAAGGTAATCCATGCCGAGATCGGGATAGTGCAACACATCCAGCTTGAGCCTGGCGATCATCTCGCGCGCCTGCGTGAAATCTAGCGGCAGGTCGCAGACCTGGCCGGCGGCGGTGGCGAGATCATGTGCGACGGCGTCGGTGGGCAGGCCGGTGGGAATGCGGATCAGCACCAGGTCAAACCGGTCGCGGTCCAGTCCGTGGATCAGCCCGTGATTGAGATAGGCGATGGTGTGATTGAAGAAGTGCCGTGACACCAAGCCGAGGCGGATGCGCTTGCCGCCGTCCGACGGCGCGCGGACATGCGGCGCCTCGGCGTTCAGCATCGGGGAGAGGGTGAGATAGTAGCGCGCCAGCGCCCGCTGCAGGTCGCGATCATTCTCGCCGTGATAGGCCAGGTAGAAGTTGGAGAACGCCCCGGCGGCGAAGGGGTCCTTCACGGTGACCGGCGGCGGCACGCCCAGCGCCGCCGCGATGCGCGCGCGGTCGGCGGCGATGCGGGCTGTATCGGGAATGATCGGCGGCAGGATGCAGACCGCTTTCAGGCGCGCGATTTCGCGCAGCGGCGCGGCGGCCGTTGACCCGGTGACCTCGACGAACAGTGCGCGCGCTTCCTCCGTGCGCCCGAGGAGCTGCGCCACTTCGCCTAAAATAAAGGTGATGGCCGGAATGTCCGGCGCCAGCACGCGGGCGCGCAGATAGCAGCGTTCAGCCAACACCAGCTGATTGACCGCCCTCAGACGGTCCCCGATCTCCACCAGGGACCGCATGTCGGTGGCGGATTCAATGTCCGCCCCCGCCACCGCGGCCAGGGCCTCCTGGGTCACGCCCGAGGCCGACATGGCCGCCGCGATGGATGCGAGGGTGGTCACACCACGGGAAAGAATGGCGGGCTAGAACGGAATATCGTCGTCCATTTCGTCACGGGCCGGGGCGCGTTTGGCGCCGCCGCCACCGCCACCGCCGCCGCTGCGCGCGGGCGCGGAGTCGCCGGAATCCCAGCCGCCGCCGTTGTCGTCGCCCATACCGCCGCCACCGCCACCGCCGCCCTTGCCATCCAGCATGGTCAGTTCGGAGTTGAAACCCTGCAGCACAACCTCAGTGGTGTACTTCTCGGCGCCGTCCTTGTCGGTCCATTTGCGGGTCTGGAGGGAGCCGCAG
>CANJOI010000314.1 GCA_947475365.1 Fidelibacterota bacterium
CCTGAGATGGTGGATCATCCCCCTGGTGCTGGCGTCGGCGGGCGTCTTCGCGCTGTTCCTGCGCCAGGAACGCGCCTCGCCGGAACCGCTGCTGCCGGTGGCGCTGTGGCGCGACCCGGCGCTGATCAATGGCAACCTCGGCAGCTTCGCCATCGGCGCCATGATCATGGGGATATCGGTGTTTCTGCCCACCTACCTGCAGGCGGTGATGCGGCGCTCGGTCCTCGACGCCGGCATCATGCTGGGGATCATGTCCTTGTCATGGCCCATCGCGAGCATCTTCAGCACGCGCTTTTCCATGCGCAGTTCCTACCGCACCGTCGCCATCATCGGCACCGCCATAGCCTCGTTCGGCGGGGTGATGATGGCCGCGGCCGCCATCCTCTCTCACGACAAGGCGTTGCCCATCATCGGCGCGTGGTGGCCGGCGATCCCGGCGGCGCTGGGCGGAATCGGTTTAGGGTTTTGCAATCCCAGTTTCCTGCTGGCGGTGCAGGAAGCCTCGGGCCAGGCCAATCGCGGCGCGGCCACCGCCGCCTTCAACTTCATGCGTATGCTGGGCGGCACCTTCGGCACCGCGATCCTGGGCGCCACCTTCAACCTCAGCCTCGCGGTGCGCCTGCCCGATGCGCATAATCCGGTACAGACCCTGATGGATCAGGAGCGCCACGCCACGCTCGCCCCCGGCGAACTCGCGCATCTGAGCGAGGCGGTCGGCGGCGCGCTGCACGACGTGTTCTGGGTATCGGCCCTGCTCGCCTTCGGCGGCGTCATGATCGCCCGGCGCATGCCAAAGGGGTTCAAGCCCGGCGGCGCCCCGCCCGCCGCTGGCGAAACCCACGCGCCTATGGAAGTATCGGAGCCCGGCTAGACACAGGAGCCCCGCGATGATCGACCTCTACTATTTCCCGACCCCCAACGGCCGCAAGATCGCGATCCTGTTGGAAGAACTCGGCGTCGCCTACACGATCAAGATGGTGCACATCGGCCAGGGCGACCAGTTCCATCCGGACTTCCTGCGCATTTCGCCCAACAATCGCATGCCGGCCATCGTCGACCACGCACCGCGCCAGGGCGACAAGCCCGTGTCGGTGTTCGAGTCCGGCGCCATCATGATGTACCTGGCGGAGAAAGAAGGCCGCTTCTGGCCGCAGGACGTCGCGCGGAAATACGACGTGGCCCAATGGGTGTTCTGGCAGATGGGCAATCAGGGCCCGAAGATGGGGGAACACGGCCATTTCCACCGCGCCGACGCCGAGAACAAATACGGCGACCTGTCCTACCCGCTCAAACGTTTCGACAACGAGGTGCACCGCCTTTACGGCGTGTTGAACCTTGGCCTGTTTGAGAAGGACTGGCTCGCGGCCGGCGAATACACCATCGCCGACATGATCTGCTATCCCTGGGCGGCGCTGTGGAAGGACCGGGGCATCGACATCGCCGAATTCCCGAACGTCCAGCGCTGGCTGGACAAGCTCGCCGACCGCCCGGCCATGAAGAAGGCCTTGGAGATCGGCAAGGATCTCTACCAAGGCCAAGACAAGCTCAGCCCCGCCGAGCGGGAGAAATACGCCAAGATCCTCGCCAACCAGCGCGCGGTGCCAATCCCGGACGCGTGGAAGAAGGCTTAGTTTACGGTCAGCCGGTTGGCGACGCCGCGCACGCCCTCGACCGAGCGCGCCAAGTCTTCGGCATAGCCGATATCGCTGCCGTTGCGCACGACGCCGGTTAACATCACCACGTTATCGATGGTGGTGACGTGAATCTCAGACGCGCGGAACCGCGGTTCGGCGGTGAACACGGCAGCGACTTTCGACGTAATACCTTGGTCTTCCAGATATTGGCCGCGGTTATCCAGGGCGGCGGCGGCGCGCCGCTCGCGGACAGTTGGACCCGGCGCGCTGCCGCAGGCGCTGACCGTGCAGGCCAGCGCGACTGCCAGGACGATCTTGGTGGTGGTGTTCATGATTCCTCGTTTCGCCCTTTGCGTTAAGCGGGCGGGCCGGTGTGCGTTGATACCGGAGCAACGAGGATCGGCCGCGGTTGGTTCCGCCGGTGCACGCAAGCATTTGCGCCGGCGCCGCCGCGCGCCTGACATCAACCGGAGATTGCACCAAAGGCATGCACGGCCGGCGCCGTGCGCTTGCGCGGCCAGCGGCAGTACAGCGATGTGGCTGTGACGAAGGCGCCGGGCTTAGCCCTCGGCGACGCGCTTCAACGCCGCCAGTTCTTCATCCACCTGCGCCTGGTCGGCGTCGAACTGCGACGCGCTGAACGCCGGGGGCTTGGTGAAGGTCAGGATCAACACCGCGCCGCCGCCCGCGGCCACCACGCGGCCCGGCACGGTCCAGGCATGGCCCGACGCATCGTGCAACGTATGATCGAACACGCCGGTCGCCTTGTCGGCCTTGATGGACAGGCGCGCGGGTCCCTTCGGCGTCTCCAGGTCCCACTCACCGTTGCCCTTGGACTTCGCGGACTTGACGGTGTGAGTCGCCCACTTGCTCCAGCCGCTGGCGTCGGACAACAGATCGAGCAGCGCCTCGGGCGTGGTAGCGATGGCGATGGATTTGGTGGAGGTCGGCTCGATGGTGCGCGCGGCGCTGCGCAGTTTGCCGCCCGACTCACCGGCCTCGTAATCCTTGCGGATGTCGTAGCGCATCATGGCGTCGTCGACGCTGCGCGCCGCCATGGCGCGCCAGAAGCCCATGGCCTCGGCGCGTTCATAGGGGCCGTAGACTTCCAGTTGCTTACCGGCGGCGAGCTTGGTGAAGCTTGAGTCGGCGTATTCGCCGCCCACCACCCAGTAGTTCTTGCCCGCGGTTTCGTCGGCTTCCTTCAGGAAGTAGCGGACCATGGCGTTATCCACGGTCTTGCCGGTCAGGTCGCGCCAGCACACCTTGGCGTCGCGCTCGCTCGCGAACGGCCCGTGGGTCTCAAGCTGCGCGCCGGCGGCCGGAGAAGTAAAGGAACTATCGGCGTACTCGCCGCCGATCACGTAATAACGCTGCGCCATGGGGTGATCACATCCTGGAAAAAGCCTCTACGCCGGGCGAACATACACTTTGTACGGGCAAAACGGGAGTTCCATTGAACTTCGATTTTTAGGCCTTATGGTGGGCCTCATGACAGACCGGGTACATATTATTGGCGGCGGATTGGCGGGCTCCGAAGCGGCCTGGCAGCTCGCCCAGGCGGGGGTCCCCGTGACCGTCCACGAAATGCGCCCCACCCGCATGACGGCGGCCCATAAGACGCAAGGGCTGGCGGAACTGGTGTGCTCCAACTCCTTCCGGTCAGACGACCCTGACGGCAATGCGGTCGGCCTGATCCACGAGGAAATGCGCCGCTGCGGCTCCGTGATCCTGACCTGCGCCGACGCCCACCGCGTTCCCGCCGGGTCCGCCCTGGCGGTCGACCGCGACGGCTTCTCGGCGGCGGTGGAGGCGGCGCTCACCGCCCACCCCCTCATCACCATCTCCCGTGACGAAGTTGCGGGCGCTCCGCCCCCGGACTGGTCGTCGGTGATCATCGCCACCGGCCCCCTC
>CANJOI010000315.1 GCA_947475365.1 Fidelibacterota bacterium
ACACCGGCGTCGAGAACCTGGAAGTGGTCACCGGCAAACCCTTGTTCGGCATCGACGTGAAGCTGCCGGGCATGCTGTACGCGGCCTATGAGAAATGCCCCGCCACCGGCGGCAAAGTGGCCTCGGCCAACCTCGACTACATCAAAACCCTGCCGGGCGTGAAAGACGCCTTCATCATCGAAGGCAACGGCGTGGTCAGCGAAGTGATGCCGGGCGTTGCCATCGTCGCGGATTCCACCTGGGCGGCCTTCCGCGCCAAGGCCGCGCTGCAGATCAAGTGGGACGAGACCAAGGCTTCCAAGGACAGCTGGACCAAGTCGGTCACCAAGGCCCATGAGATTGCCGCCAAGCGCGGCGACACTGTGGTTTACACCAAGGGCGATGTGGAAGGCGCCTTCAAGGGCGCGGCCAAGACCGTGGAAGCGTTCTACAGCTATCCGTTCGTGCCGCACGCCACTCTGGAACCGCAGAACACGACCGCCTGGTTAAAGACTGATTCCAAGGGGGGCGACTCACTTGAAATGTGGATCCCGAGCCAGACCTCGGACCGCGCCAAGACCACGGTGGCGAAGCTGCTGGGCCTGCCGGAATCCAAGTGCACCCTGCACCAGACCCGCGCTGGCGGCGGCTTCGGACGCCGCCTGGTCAACGACCCCGCCTGCGAAGCGGCCGCGATTGCACAACGCGTGCCCAACACGCCCATCAAGCTGACCTGGACCCGCGAAGACGACATGCGCCACGACTTCTATCGTGTCGGCGGGTTCCATAACCTGCGCGGCGCGCTGGACGCCAAGGGCAAGCTGATCGGCTGGAGCAACCACTTCATCACCTTCTCCGCCGATGGCAAGACCGCGGTGACCGGCGGGAACTTCCCCGACAACGAGTTCCCGCAACCGCTGCTGGCCGCCGCCGAAACCACCCAGACCATGCTGCCGCTGATGACGCCCTGCGGCGCCTGGCGCGCGCCGCGCTCGAATGGGATTGCGTTCGCGGTGCAGTCGTTCATCAACGAACTGGCCGTGGCCGCGGGCCGCGATCACATCGAGTTTTTCCTGGAGATCCTAGGCGAACCGCAGCATTTGCCGCCCAAGACCATCGCGGCGCTCAATACCGGGCGCGCCGCCGATGTGGTGAAACTGGCGGCGGAAAAGGCCGGCTGGGGTAAGCCCATGCCCAAGGGCCGTGGCCTCGGTTTCGGCTTCCACTTCAGCCACGCGGGACATGTGGCCGAGATTGCCGAAGTCAGCGTCGACGAGCACAACAGGATCACCGTGCACAAGCTGACGGTGGCCGCCGACATCGGCCCCATCATCAACATGAGCGGCGCCATCAACCAGTGTCAGGGCGCGGCGGTGGATGGGATTTCCACCATGATGAACCTGATGGTGAACATCGAGAACGGCCGCGTGATCGAAGGCAACTTCACCGAGTACCCGATTCTGCGCATGAAGGACGCGCCCCAGGTGGACGTGCACTTCATCCAGTCCGACAACGTGCCCACCGGCCTGGGCGAACCCGCCCTGCCGCCGGCGATGCCGGCGATTGCGAACGCGGTGTTCGCCGCCAGCGGCCGGCGGCTCCGGTCCATGCCGCTGCGCCAGGCCGGGCTCACGACCTGATCCTGAGTTGAGACTGAAAACAAAACGGCCGCGGATCGCTCCGCGGCCGTTTTGCTTCTCTCTTCCCTGTCATTGCCCGCTTCATGCGGGCAATCCATGCATCGGGGCGCAAGAACCTCTCGATAAATGCTCGCTGAAGCATGGATCACCCGCATAAAGCGGGTGATGACAGGCGGCGTTTAGGGTTGGCCGATTACGCTCACACGCGGGATGGCCCACGCACTCCGGTCGCTGCCGCCCCGCCGTTCCCGTTCGCGGTTCTCTTCCGCGATCTTGGCGAGATGCTGCATCTGGTAAACCATCGCATCGAGGGCGCCGGTGTCGGCGCCGTCGGCCGCCGCGCGCATGGCTTTGGACCTGGCCTTGGCCAGCACGTCGCGCGCTTGTTCGGGTGTGCCGGACGCGGCGGCGGCAACCGCCGTCTGCGTCATCACTTTTTCCTCAAGCGTGTCGATGAATGTGCGCTCTTTTTTCGCCGCAGCCTTAGCGGCGAGATCGTCCGCAAGAGCCCGGGCGTTTTCCCGGACGGCGCGATCGACTTTTTGCACGGCGCTCTGTAATGCGCCGAGATCGGTGATTTCTGTCATGACCTCTCTCCTCTTTCTGAGGACAGGCCCCGAGTATACACCCATTCCAGACCCAAGCGAGCGCCGCTTTCCTTCATGATTCCGGTGCATTACGTGGCCAGGAACGCGCGCGGCCCGGGAACCAAAAACAAAAACGCCCCGGATCGCTCCGGGGCGTTTCGCGTTTCAGCGTATTCCGCTTACTTCTTCGGCGGGATGAAGCTCTGGATCTGCTTCACCGCGTAGGCGACCTTGGTGTCGAACATCAGCTTGCCGAGTTCGACGGTGGACGGACGCGCGTCGCCCATGATGCCGTTCTTGGGGCCATCGCCGGCCGGCTTGCCGTCCGGGGTCAGCGGAATGCCGACGGCGTTCTTGAGCTCGTCCTTGCGCACCCAATCATCGCCATGGCCCTTTTCGAGGTACATCATTTCCGACGTGTCGGAGATGCCGGCGTGGGCGCCGAGCGGCAGGCCCTTGGCCACCGTGATGCGGTCGAACTCGGCATTGGCCGGGGCATAGACCTGGTCACAGTAATAGACGTGGATGCCTTGCGGCGCGTACTTGGCGTCGAGCTTCTTGGCCACGGTGTCATAGACGTTCTTGGGGCCGAGCGGGCCCTGGCCGCCGCCGTGGTCGCCCATGAGCACCACGTTCTTGAACCCGGACTGGATCGACTGTTCGGCGATGCGTTCCAGCACCAGGGCCAGGATGTCGCCGGTCAGGCCAATGGTGCCCGGCAGTTCGGCGCTGGCGTTGTTCGGCGTGTAGGACAGCACCGGCATGGCGATAGCGTTGCCGAGCTTCTCGGCAATGGCCTTCACGGTGTACTTGCCCAGGAGCGTGTGGCCGCCGTTGACGTTCTGCGGGCCGCGCTGTTCGGTGCCGCCGGTGTAGACCAGCGCCGTGGTCTTGCCCGCGGCGATGGCAGCCTTCACTTCCGGCCAGGTCATCATTTCGAATTCGACCAGATTGCTCGGCGCCGCGGCGTGGGCCACGTGACCGAACGTCAGGACCAGCGCGAGGGCTGCGCTCGCGGCCAGGATTTTCTTCATGGTAACTCCCCAGGATTTAAATGTGCCGCGATGTGCGGCGGGTTGATCTTAGCAGGTTCAGGCTCGCCGTAGCCTTGCGTGAAGGTTTCAATCCGCGAGCCGCGCCAATGCATTGGCGGTCCATTCCAAATCCCCGGCCAGCGTCCGGCCGCACCAGTTGGTTTCCGGTGCCACGCCGCTCCGATTAGCCAGGAAGCCGGCCGCGCATAGGGCGTTGTGCAGGAAAACGCGCCGGCGGTCGAGGTTAAGTCCCAGCGCGCGCTCATAACCGGCGAGCGCAGTC
>CANJOI010000316.1 GCA_947475365.1 Fidelibacterota bacterium
GCCCGCACCCCGCCTCATCCGGTTGTGATTTAACGAAAATCCGCCTTCCGCCGGCTGCGGTAAACGGGTTGTGCCCCGCGATGGGGCTGTTGTACCCTATCGCCCAGGGACAACGCGCAAAGCAAAGCCATTTCAAAGACTTTGACGCCCGCGGTTGAGTCGGCCGGCGGAGCGAGTGATGCGCAGAGAGAAGATGGGGTTCACGTGGGACAGTTTCGCGTGCTGTGCTTGAGCACCGCCCTCGCCGTTCTGGCGTCAGGTCCGCAGGCGCGTGCCGATGGCGACTCCTCCAAACATTTGGCGCCGCCACCGCCTGCCCGCGTTACGACGTCGGGCAGCGTGTCCGTGGACATGAGCGCCCTGGATTCCGTGCCCAACCGCCGCTTGTTGCTTCCGGGAACCGGCGCCGCGCCGTTGGCGGACGGACCGGTTCGTCTGCGCCCGCCGCCGGGTGTGAAACCGGTTGTGCAGGCGCCGATCCGTTTGCGTCCGCCGCCGGGCGTGCAGATGGCCGCGCCCGCGCCCGCCAAGGCGCCGGAGACCAAGATGGCGGCGATCACGCAACCCCCTGCGACGCCGGCGCCTGTAGCGAAGGCCGAAGCGCCGAAACCCGCGCCGCCGCCGGCCGCTCAAACACCGGCGCCGGGACAACCGCGCTCGCTGCTGACCCCGCCCGCCTCTTCCGCCCCCACGCCTCCGCCGGCCGCCGCGGTGGCGTCCGCGACGCCTGCCCCGGCAGCGCCCGCGAAAACGGGAGAGGTCAAACCCGCGGGGGAAACCGCCGTCGCGGTTGCCACGCCGCCGGCGCGCACGCCGGATCAACCCGATACCTTCAGCATCGCCTTCAAGGTGGGCGCGGCGGACGTTCCCGCGGACTCCACCGCCGGCCTGAAAGCCTTGGCGGCGAAACTCGCCAAGGATCCCACCGCGCGCCTGCAGTTGGTGGCTTACGCCTCTGATCCCGAAAAAAGCATCAGCCGCAGCCGGCGTCTGTCTCTGGAACGCGCGGTCAACGTGCGCAAGGTGATGCTGGCGGCGGGGATCGAGTCCACGCGCATCGACATCCGCGCGCTCGGCGAGCAATCCGGCAGCGGTGCGCCGGACCGCGTCGACGCCGTTACCGTGAAGCGCTGACACCGGAGCGTTACACTCCCTGCCCTAACCCCGCCGCATTGGCCGGGCAAAGAATCGAACTATGACGGACAGCCGCACATACCTCACGCGCATGACGGTGTTCCTGGTGGCGCTCGGCCTCGGCATGACGCTGCTCGGGCGCACGCTGCTGCCGATCTTCCTGGTTAATCCGGTCCTGAACGGCGTGATTTTCGCAACCATCGTCTGCGGGGTGGTGCTCAACTTCCGCCAAGTGATCCAACTGGGTCCCGAGGCCCGGTGGCTCGACCGGTTTCATGCCGGCCCTCAGGAAGGCGCTGCCGGCGAAGCGGTGTTTACCGACCTGCGCGCGTCGTCTGAAATCGTCGCGGATGCCAAGCCCGAGAACATCCGCCTGCTGTCATCCATGGCGCGGATGCTGGAGGGCAAACGCAAAGGCCGCCTCACCTTGAGCGCACAGGCCATGCGCACCCTGCTCGACGGCATCGCCGCGCGCCTCGAAGAAAGCCGCGACCTGTCGCGCTATATGACGGGACTGTGCATTTTCCTCGGCCTGCTCGGCACGTTCTGGGGCCTGCTGGGCACGGTCAGCTCGATCGGTGAGGTGATCCGCACGCTCTCGGTCGGCGGCGAGGACATCACCGCGGTTTTCACCCGGCTCAAGGCCGGTCTCGAAGCGCCGCTCAAGGATATGGGAACAGCGTTCTCGTCATCGCTGTTCGGCCTCGGCGGATCGTTGGCGCTGGGGTTTCTCGACCTGCAGGCCGGCCAGGCCCAAAACGCGTTCTTTAACGAGTTGGAGGAATGGCTCTCGGGCGTCACGCGCTTGTCGTCGGGGAGCATCGGCGAGGAGCACGGTGTTTCGGCCTATACCGAAGCGCTCCTGGAACAGACCGGCGAAAGCCTGCAGGAACTCCAGAACATCATGAGCCGCACCGAGCAAAGCCGCTCGATCGGCAACGAGCAGCTGGCCGAACTCAATCAGAAGCTCTCGCTGCTCGCGGACCAGATGCGCGCCGAACAGCAGATCATGCTGCGCATCGCCGAGGGCCAGCGCGACATCGCGCCGTTGATCCGCGGCGTGGGCGAACTCGCCAACGCCATGAGCGGCAGCGGGGCCTCCGGCGCAGGCGTGGACGACGCCACCCGCGCCCACATCCGCAATATCGATTCCAGCCTGACGCGTCTGGTGGCGGCGCTCGCCGCCAATCGCGACGATACCGTGCGCGAGATCAGGAACGAGATCAAACTGCTCGCCAAGACCATCGCCTCCACGGCGCAGCGCGAGCCGCCGCCGGATAATTTCTAAATGGCCGCCCGCCCATGGTAGCCTTCGCCCGCCGCACCCGGCGCGTGGTCGATATCTGGCCAGGGTGGGTGGACGCCCTCTCCACGCTTCTCATCATCATTATCTTTATTCTGCTGGTGTTCGTGCTGGCCCAGTTCTATCTCGGTCAGGCGCTGTCCAACCGCGAACAGGCGCTGGTGCAGCTCAACGGTCAGCTCGCGCAGTTGGGCGACATGCTCAACATCGAACGCAAGGCCCGCGCGGAATTGGAACTCACCGTGGGCCGCCTGACCACCGACCTGCAGGCCGCCAACGATCAGGTGGGCGTGCTGACCACCCAGCTTGCCGAGAAGACCGGCGAGGCCACCCGCCTCAATGACGCGCTGATCGCCGCCAACCTCCAAGCCGCCAAGGACAAAGAGGCGATCACCAAGCAGGTGCAGGAACTCGCCCTGCTTCAGAACAGCGTGAAGGCCCTGGAGGCCTTGAAGGCCAGTCTTGAGAAACAAGTCGCGGATCTGGGGACCCGCGCGACCAAGAGCGAGAGCGCCATCGCCAAGGAGCGCGCGCTGACGGTGGAAGCGCAGGCGCAGGCCGCGCTTATGAGCGAGCAATTGCAGGACATGCAGGCCGAACTACAGCGCCTGGCGCAGGCGCTCGACGCCTCCGACAAACTCACCGCCGAGCAGAAGGCGCAGATCTCGGACCTCGGCCGGCGCATGAACCGCGCGCTCGCCGGCAAGGTGCAGGAACTCCAGCGCTACCGCTCAGAGTTCTTTGGACGTCTGAGGGACATCCTCGGCACCCGTCCGGGCATTACCGTGGTGGGCGACCGCTTCGTATTCCAGTCGGAGGTGCTGTTTGCGTCAGGCTCGGCCGAGCTCGGCCTCGACGGTCAGCAGCAGATGAACCAGCTCGCCCGGACGCTGCTGGATGTGGCGAAGTCCATCCCTTCGGACATTAACTGGATTCTCCGGGTCGACGGCCATACCGACAATCAGCCGATCGCGACCGCGACCTTCCGGTCCAACTGGGAGCTCTCCACGGCCCGTGCCATTGCCGTTGTGAAGTATCTGATCAGCCAGGGAATTCCCGCCGACCGCCTCGCC
>CANJOI010000317.1 GCA_947475365.1 Fidelibacterota bacterium
ACAGGCGGCCCTTCTCCTTGATGAAAGCGGTCGCGCAGGCGGGATCGGCCTTCTTTGCATCGACCGGCTTGCACTTGATCAGGAAGTTGCGGTGGGCGGCATCGACCACCATGCTCGACACCACCACCGCGGCTTTTTGAAAAAGCTCCAGCGAGGTGTTGGTGACGCCGGCCTTGGAAGAGCCGAGGGCCAGCAGGCCGTCGGTGCGTTGCGCCGGCGGGAAGTGCGGCTCGGGGCGCACATCGGGACCGAACACATAGCCGATGGTGTTGAGGTACTGCGCTTCCGTCAGGATGCGCAGGCGCTTGGCGCTGCCGGCGTTACCCGGCTCCTGAATCGCCGAAGCTTTCGCGGCCGAAGCCTGCGCGACCGGCTTGGTCCCGTGGTCAGCGGATGGCCCGGAACACGCGGTAAGCGCGGTCGCGGCCAAGAGCGCCACGGCCGGAGAAAACATATGTCTTACAAAAGAACGCACTAGGTTAGTCCCTCCACAATCTCACGGCATCCACGCTCCGCCATCCCCGTAGCGCCGCGCTGTCCGCATATGCCCGCACAATACCCTAAAAATCAGGGGCGAATTTACAGTTATTCTATCATTCCCGCGCCGTCCTCACATCTCACGTTCCAGGCAATTGAGTTTCTACTTATGGTTGTTTATAATTTTAGTTTTTCGATTTAGGCGTGAGCCGCCCGGTTACCCGCCGGCGCGCGGTCGCGCCACAGCGACCGCAAGTTCGGGGGCGCTTCCTGCTGCACGCGCAGTTTTCCCTGCTTGGCGGCGCTCTGGAGTTCGGCGGCCAGGCCGAGGCTCCGGGCGACGTCGGTGAGCGCCCGTGCGCCGCACGGCGGCATCACGCCCTCCAGCCCCCCGCCCCACGCCGCCAGCTTGCGGATCGTGTCCGCGATTACCGGCAGGGGCGAGCGCCAGGTCACCGGCGCGGTGACGCCGAAATCGTGGGTCAGCGGCACCACGCCGTGCCACCACAACGGCGGAATGTAAAGCGCGTCGCCCTCATCCAAGGTCGCCTCGAACCAGGCGTGGCCGGAGTTGTCGAAGCCGTCGAACGCCGTCGGATCGGTGTAATAGGTCCCGCGCACGAACATGTTGCGGATCGCGTGCGGGCGCGGGCTGAGCGTATGCACGAACCCCACCCTCTTCCGGCCGATCAGCTGGCACATCAAGGTTTCATCCATCGGATGATAGTGCCAAGTGGTGCCGGCGTTCCGGAACAGGAAGTAGCGGATGTCGTGATAGAAGAACGCCGGATCCACCGGTCCTGAGAAGAACCGGAAATCACCGACGTCTGGCAGCAGTTCGATGGGCATGGCGGTGCCGACAAAACCAACGGCCGTCTCCGGCGCGTGCAGGAAGTCGATGGCCTCCGCGAAGCTCAGCTCCCGCGTGCCGGCCTCGTTGTCGGCCTTGGCATCCAGATATTCGTGAGGATAGGCAAATACCCGGTGATGTCCGGACTGGCGTTTCAAGTAGTCCTTGTCACGCCATTTCGTCCGCGCCGGCCAATGTTTCACCGCCTCGCGGATGACAACCGGGCGGCTATTCGCGACGTATTCGGACAGGAACTCGTCCTGGCTCAGGCCATCGGCATGGCGTTCCGCGACCTGGGAAGCGGCCTTCATGCCGGGTACGTGAGCGAAGGTCACATCAGGCATGGATCGTCGAGGTTCGTTTGGAGAAGTGCGGAGACCGGAGCGCATCCTTGGCGTGCTCCGGTCTCCGGCCGCACCTTACATCTTGAAGCGCACGCCCAGGCGGAACGAGCGGCCGTACACGTCGTAGATCCCCGCTTCGGTCATGGGTGAGTAAGCCACCCCGGACACGGCCACCGGCGGCGGGTCGCGATCGAACACGTTATCGACGTTCAGGTAGACTTCCGCGCTGCGGTTCCCGTCCCTAAAGATCGCGTAAGCGATCGAGAGATCGTTCAAGTAGTACTTGGACACATAGCCGGAGTCGTAGGTCGTCAGACCGGCGGGCACCACCGTCGGGCACGAACCCGGCGCGCAGACGATCGAGTCCGCGAACATCTTTCCGCCGCTGACATAGTGGATGTTCCAGTTCACGCGGATGGGGGCGTTGCTGTAGCTGATGTTGAACTGCCCGTTCCAGTTGGGGGCCGGACGCCCCAGGAGGCCGCCGCCGCCGATCGTGCCCGTTGAGTCGCTCAGGGTCACACCCTGCGTCTTCAGGCGGATGACGTGCGTCGCCACCAGGCGGAGAGTCAGGTCGCCGTTCAATGAGTCGTGAATGTTGGACAGGGAGGTGCGGTAGCTCGCCTCCACATCCATCCCGCGCGCCCACAGGGTGTTGGAGTTGACGGGGAACACGAAGATGTTCTGCAGCACCCCGGCGGCGTCACGACTGATCAGCGGGCAGTAAATCTGCACGCCGGCATAGCACTGCTCCAGGATGAACGTCGAACTCGGGTTTGTGACCGCGCCGTTCAACTTGATGCTGTAGTAGTCAACCGACGTGCTGAAGCCGGGGAACCAATGGGGCTGATACACCGCCCCGATGCCGCTCGTGTCCGCCTTTTCGGGCGACAGCGCGGTGTTGCCGCCCTGAACGCTGCCGAACTCGAAGGTCTGGTTGTTCTTGAAGGGGTCGGCGATGGCCCCGTGCCCCTGCTGGCCGGGCGCGAACAGATCGTTGAGGTTCGGCGCGCGGATGTCGCGCGACTGGGTCACACGCAGCCGGAGGTCGTCGATCGGGTTGTAGGTCAAACCGGCCTTCCAGGTGACCACCGAGCCCGAGACCGAATAGTCGGTCAGACGCACGGCGCCGTTGAAGTCGAGCGACTTCGCCCAGACCGTATCCTTCGCCAGCGGAATAACCGTTTCCAGGTTGCCTTCGACCACGCTCTGTTCGACGTGCGGCCAGGAAATATAGTTGGTCGAGTACCAGTTCTTGGCCTGGGCGATGGGATCGGCCTTGCCGTCGATGGTCTCCTTGCGCCATTCGATCGCCGCAGCGAGCGAGATGGGGCCGGCCCAATCGGAGAACGGCTCGCCTGAGATATTGGCCGCCCCGGACGTCAGCCCCTGGCGCTGGCTGTTGTGCGGATGGTTGGGCATGGCCGTGATGTAGTTGATCGCCGCGTCCGAATTGCGGTCCGTGCCAATCAGGTTAAACGGCACGCAGCCGTTGGTCGGGTTGGTGAGGGTCGAGCGACAGACGATGGAGCCGTTGGGCGCCCGCACCGCGTCGATGGCCAGGGCAAAGTTGGGCGGCGATACCTGAATGGGAGAATTCAGGTCCAGCTTGATGAGCCCTTTTTGCAAGTAAGCGTCATACTTCCAGTTGGTGTCAAAAGCGTTGAAGCTGCCTTTGCCGCCCACGGTATAGACGAAGCTGTTGCGCTGGTTCGCGGCGGTATATTCCGGAACGTCGTGCAGCGCCTTGCCAAACGGGAGGCCCGTCAGCTTCAACGCTTGGGCCTGCGCCACCACCGACGGCGGCAGGTA
>CANJOI010000318.1 GCA_947475365.1 Fidelibacterota bacterium
ATGTGGACCTACGCCGGCGACAAGAAGCCCGGCGACATGAACGGCCACGACACTTACGAGATGACCTTCAGCGAGGACCCCAAAGCCTCGGTGAAACTCACCGCCGGCACGCCCATGGACGGCGCGCCGGGCCTGGCCTGGCTGATCGCCATTCCCTAGGCGGCGAAAGCCTCAAAAGCAAAGGCCCGCATCGCAAGGTGCGGGCCTTTTCCATTCGCGCTAGACTGCCGCATCACAGGGGGAGCACAGCATGTTCAAAGAATTTCGCAGTTTCGCCATGCGCGGCAATGTCATCGACCTGGCGGTCGGTGTGATCATCGGCGCGGCCTTCGGCAAGATCACCGCGTCCCTGGTCAGTGATGTCTTGATGCCGCCCCTCGGCCTGCTCTTAGGCCGGGTGGATTTCACCGGTCTGTTCCTGACCTTGAACGGCGAGCATTACGATACCCTGGCGGCGGCGCGCACGGCGGGCGCCCCCGTGATCGCCTTCGGCAGTTTTATCAATACCGTGATCGAATTCCTGATCGTCGCCTTCGCGGTGTTCATCCTGGTGCGCCAGATCAACCGGCTCCAGCGCCTGCACGCCGCGCCCCCCGCCGCGCCCACCGAGAAGTCCTGTCCGCGCTGCCTGTCGGCCATCCCCATCGCGGCTACAAAATGCAAGTTCTGCACCACAGATCTCTAGTCAGTCACTAAGTCCTTCACCCGCGCCGAAAAACCTCTAGGGCATCATCATGACCAAAGGCAGCGCCTTCGTTCCCCACGATCTCAAGGCCCCCATCAAAGGCGCGGCCACCGGCCCCCTCGCGGGACTTACCTGCGTGGTCAAGGACATGTACGACATCACGGGGGAGACTCCCGGCGGCGGCAATCCGGCCTGGCTCGCGGACCATAAGCCGGCCTCGTCCAATGCCACCGCCGTGGCGAAAGTGCTGGCGGCCGGCGCCACCATCACCGGCAAGACCGTCTGCGAGGAGTTCTTCTTCTCGATCCTCGGCATGAACCCGCATTACGGCACACCGGTCAATCCGCGCACACCCAACCGCATCCCCGGCGGGTCCTCCAGCGGGTCCGCGGTCGCGGTGGCCGGCGGTGCGGCCGACTTCGCGCTGGGCAGCGACACCGGGGGCTCAGTGCGTATCCCGGCGCAGGTCAATGGCCTTTATGGCATCCGCCCCACCCATGGCCGTGTCAGCCTGAAGGGCGCCATGGGCATGGCCGAAACCTTTGATGTCGCCGGCTGGTTCGCCGCCAGCGCCGGCACCTTCCGCAAGCTGGGGCCGGTGCTGCTGGAAGGCGCATCGGCGCCCGCGCCCGTCACCAAGGTCATCAAAGGCAAGGACCTCATGGCGCTGGCCGCGCCCGAGGTGGCCGCCGCCTTCGCGCGTTTCGAGAAGCGCATCGCCGGCGTGCTGCCCGACGCCACGGAGGTCACCATTGCGCCGGAAGGTTTCGACGATTGGCGCGAGACCTTCCGCGTTATCCAAGGCCGCGAGGTCTGGCAGGTCTACGGCGCCTGGCTCGATGCCCACGGCAATGCCAATCCCGGTCCCGGCACCAAGGAACGCCTGGCTTACGCCAAGACCGTTACCCAGAACGCCGCCGAGGCCGCGCGCCAGCATATGAGCAACATCCGCAGCCATGTGCGCGGGCTGATTCCGCAAGGCACGGTCCTGGTAATGCCCACCGCGCCGATGCTGGGGCCGTTGCTCTCCTCCAGCGCCGCCGAATTCGACGCCTATCGTACCCGCGTGATGAATTACACCTGCATCTCCGGCCATGGCGGGTTGCCGCAAGTGACCATCCCCGCCGGCACCGCCGACGGCGTGCCGGTGGGCGTGTCACTGGTGGGCTGGCCGGGCGCGGACGAAACGTTGCTCGACCTCGCTGTCACCTTGAGCCCCTTCTGCGGAGACTAAGCGTGCCTAAGAATATCGTCTTCATCCCGAGCCAGTTGCTCACCGCCGACCTGTGGGCGCCGCAGATCGCCGCGTTCAAGGGCAAGGCCGACTGCATGGTCGCCAACAATTCCGGCGCCGACACCATCGCCGGCATCGCCGCCGGTGTGCTCGCCGCCGCGCCCAAAAGCTTTTCCTTGTGCGTGCACGGCATGGGCGGGTTCGTCGCGTTCGAGATCCTGCGCCAGCAGCCCGCGCGCGTGGAGAAACTGATCCTGATCTCCACCCTGGCCTCCGCCGACACGCCCGCGCAGACCGCGCGCCGCATGGGCTATTTGAAGCTCGTCGAGGCCGGCGAATTCGCCAAGGTGGTGGAGGAACGCATCCCCATGATGATCCCGGCCGAACGCCGCGGGGAAACCGCGCTGGTGGACCTCGTGCGCAAGATGGCTTCCGACACCGGGGCCGAGGCCTTCCTGCGCCAGCAGAAAGCCATCATGGCCCGCATCGACAGCCGCCCCAGCCTCGACAAGATCAAGGCGCCAACCTTGCTCATTTACGGAAAACACGACGGCATCTCGACGCTGGATCACCAGCAGGAAATGCTCACCGGCATCAAGAACGCGCGCCTGGAAATCATCGAGGATTCCGGCCACCTGGTGCCCATCGAGCGCCCGGAGAAGGCTAGCGCCCTGATCGGGAACTGGGTGGGGATCTAGGGAACCTCATTCGTCGTATGCACGGCCGCGTCGTGTTTCGTGGCCAGCGCGATTTCGTAGTCGCATAGGGCATCGATGAACGGCTGGTCGGTCACGGACTTGCCGCGCTCGGCTTCGTGAATGGCTTCGTCCCAGCGGCCCATGCGCCGGTGGACATCGGCTAATAGAGCTTCGGCCGCGCCTTTCTGCCGGGGATAGACCCTGCCCCGGTCGCGCGCCTGGGCGAGATGCATCACCGCCATATGCCGCTGCATATCGGCGAGGCTTTTGTCCTTGGCGTCGTCCGCCACCCAGGCGGCATGCAGATGCGCGAATCCGGCGTCGTCGTATTGCCCGGCCTTTTCCGCCACATAAGCCCAAGCGCGGAACTTGCGCACCAGCGGCAGGGCTTTCTTGTCCGCGGCCATCGTCACATAGTCGGGATGCTTCAACGCTTCACCCGCCCCCGCCGGCGGATTGGCGAGATCCGGACACATGAGCTTGCAGGTAGGGCATTCCTGCACCCACTGGCTCATGGTCTGGCGGCGGTCAGGCGCCGGGCGCAGATCCAGGTCCGGCGATCCGTTGACCTCCGGCGTCTCCTTTACCGGCTGGTTGCTCTTACTGCTGCAGTTGGCGCAGGTGACTTCGCTGAGAGCCATCACGACGCTCCTTCAAAATACTCGAGCACTAGCCGCGCGACGCGGCCGACCATTTCACTCACGGCTCCGGTGGGCCCGACGATATCGTTGTTGTAGGACGCCATGACGATGGGGCCGGACTTGGCGTAGACGATGCCCACGTCGTTGGTGGTGGCGGTGGTGTCGCCGGTTTTGTGACCGATGGGCGGGC
>CANJOI010000319.1 GCA_947475365.1 Fidelibacterota bacterium
GTCCAGCTTGCGCAATCTCACGCGGTAGCCGCGCGCCTGCAGCAGCGCACCCAGGGATGCGGAGCAAAGGCCTTTACCGAGAGAGGAAACCACGCCGCCGGTGATAAAAATGAAACGCGTCATGGGTCCTCAATCTAACTCATCGCAAGGTGACGGCAAGCGCGCGCGCGAGGGATTTCCGCGCGCGCGGAAAAATTTCTGTGGAAAAGTTGGCAGGTGATGCAGGCGGTGGTGGCGGGAGGGGTTTCTATCCGCCACCGGAAAGCATCAGTTCTTGGGGACCGTGGGCACCGCCGGAACCGCGGGTGCGGCTTCGGGGGCCTTTTCCGCCGGAGCAGCGGCGGCCGGCGTGGTGACTTCGTCCACGCGCGGGGCGCGGCCCGAGGCGGTTGCCGGATTGGAATTCAGCAGCGACGGCGCCGGGCCGAGGTTCTTGGCGACGAGGGCGAGGCCAATGCTGGTGACAAAGAAGCCTATGCCCAGGATAGTGGTGGCCCGGGACAGAGGATTCGGACGCGTCCGCGGCTGCATCGCCGACATGGCGGACACCGAGAATCCGCCGCCGGCGGCATTACCCTCGCTCTTCTGGAACAGGATGAGCGCGATCAGGCTGATCGCGATCATGAGGTGAATGACGATGAGGACCGTAAGCATCGGGAATCCGAAATAATGCAAAGGCTTGAAGTAGCCTCGGAGCCAGGAAGGGGGTCTTTTAGTCTCCCGCCGGAGCCAAGGCCAGGGGTTTTTGGCACAAGGGCGGGTGTCGCGTGCCTATATGGCAGGCCCCGCCCCGAAAACAACCCCTTCCCAAGGGATTAGCGCCACTGATGGCCTAGGGGCAAGCGGTTACGATCTTCCAGAAGTCCTCGGCGTCCAGGCTGGCGCCCCCCACCAGGGCGCCCCCGACCCCCGGACAGGCCAGGATGGCCGCGGCGTTGCTGCCCTTGACCGAGCCGCCATAGAGAATGGTCAGGCCGGCGGCCGCTCTTTTTCCCGCGGGGCCGCCTTCGCCGAATAGCGTCTGGATCTGGGCATGGACCGGGGCGATGTCCGCCACGGTTGCGGTCTTGCCGGTGCCGATGGCCCACACCGGCTCATAGGCGATCACACAGTTGGCCCCGGTGGCGGCATCCGGGAGCGAGCCCCTCACTTGGCGGGCGATCACGGCGGCCGTTTCGCCTGTTTCGCGCTCGCTGTCGGTTTCGCCGACGCACACGATGGGAACCAGCCCCGCCCGCAGCGCCGCTTCAGCCTTCTTTTTAACGACAGCGTCGGTCTCGTGGTGGTCGGCGCGGCGTTCGGAATGGCCCACGATCACGTAGCGGCAGCCCATTTCCTTCAACAGCACGGCGCTGACATCTCCGGTATGGGCGCCCTTGTCCGCGAAGTGACAGTCCTGGCCTCCCAGGGCAATGGACGTGCCCTGGATGGCCGCCCCGACCGCCGCCAACAGCGGCGCGGGCGGACATAGCGCGATTGCCGCCCGCGGCGCCCGCGCCCGCGCCTTGGCGGAAAGGGCCGCCGCCAGATCGCGCGCGAGGGCGGGCGATCCGTTCATCTTCCAGTTGCCTGCGATCAGATACCCCATGCGGGCGCCCCTTCGTTCGCTTTATCGCTGCTCTTGCTAGCCTGCTTTTGGGCTCACGGCAATGCGTCTAACCCTCGGGAAAACCGGCCAAAACCACCGAAAAGGCCGCGCTTGCCGCCCCCTTGCGCCGCACCTATTATGCGCCCAATTCAAAACCCCGGCGCAGGCGGCGCGCATTAGCCCCTGCCCTTTCCCATGCCCGAAGTGCCCCATGATTGAAAAGTTCCGCTCCTATAAAGACAGCATCGGCATCAAGATTTTCATGGGACTCCTGATGCTGTCGTTTGGCGTCTGGGGGGTGGGCGATTTCCTCGGCGCCGGCGGTCTCGACCCCTCCATCGCCCTCAAGATCGGCAAGACCGAGATTCGCACCGACGAATTCCAGCGCCGCTTCACCTCCGAAATGGAGCGCTTCAAACAGTCCATGGGCCCCTCCGCCACGGCCGAAGAATCCTTCCGCCGCGCCATCGCCCAGGCCCTGATCCAGGACATGACCCGCACCGCGACCATCAATGCCGCGGGCCGCGCCATGGACGTTGTGATCCCGCGCGACACCCTGTTCAACCTGATCCGCGACGAAAAGTCGTTCGCCGATCCGACCACCGGGCAGTTCAGCCAGATGCAGTTTGCCCAGGTGCTGGCCCAGAACAACGTCACCGAACGCGGCTTCGTCGAGATGTTTGAACAGGACCTGCGCAGCCAGCGCATGATCCGCCCGATCGCCGCCAACGCGGGCGCGCCCAAGGCTCTGGCCGACGCAATTTATGCCTATCGTGGTGAATCACGCGTGGCCGACACGCTGCTGGTCACCGCCGCCACCCTGCCGCTCACCAAGACCCCGACGGACGAGGACATCAAGAAGGTTTACGACGCCAATATCTCCGCCTTCACCGCGCCGGAGGTGCGTAAGGTGAGCACCGTCGTGCTCACCGCCAAAGGCATGGCGAAGCCGGAGGAGATCACCGAGGCGGACCTTAAGGCCTATTACGACCAGAACAGCGCCCGCTACAAGACGCCGGCCAAGCGCCACGTGGTGCAGGTGGCGTTCGAGAGCGAAGAGAAAGCCGCGGCCGCCAAGGCCGAAGCCAAGCCCGGTGAGTCCCTGTCCGCGCTCGCCGCCCGGCTCAAGGCGGATGTGGTGGACATGGGCGACATGACCCAGGACTCGCCCCTCGCCAAGACCATCGCCGTGGTGTTCGTGATGCCGGCCAATGAAATCAGCCCGCCGGTGCAAACCGACCTGGGCTGGCACCTGTTCGAGGTCACCGCCCTCACCCCCGAAGAAGTGAAGAACTTCGATGATGTGAAGGAGCAGGTGCGCACCGCCGTTGCCGCCGACAAGGGCACCACCGCCATGTACGACGCGTCGGTTCAGCTTGAGGACCAGGTCGCGGCGGGCGCCTCCATGGAAGAAGCCGCCAAGACCGTGGGCGGCACGCTTTATAATTTCGAGATGGACCGCGACGGCAATACGCCGTTCGGCGCCGCCATCGGCAACATCCCCGATCGCCAGGCCTTCATCCGCACCGCTTTCTCGCTCCAGTCCGGGGCCGACAGCGGCCTCAAGGAAATGGCGGGCCGCGACGGTTACTATGTGCTGAAGGTGGAAGGCATCACACCGCCGAAGCCGAAGCCCCTCGCCGACGTCAAGACGCAGGTCACCGTGATGTGGGAGAAGCAGGAGCGCGAGCGGATGGCGAAGGAGATCGCCGACAAAGCCGCCGCGACCATTACCGCATCGACCGCGCTCAACACCCTTGAGGCCACGGACAAGCGCCTATCCTATTCCCAGCTCGGCCCGGTCACACGGTTCGGGGAA
>CANJOI010000320.1 GCA_947475365.1 Fidelibacterota bacterium
GCTGGTCGAGGAAACTGCGGAACGCCGCGAAGCCTCTGGAATCGTTGTTGGCCTCGGCGATGGCGCCGAAGAAATCGGCGGCGGTCGCGGTGCCATGGGCATGGCGCGCCAGGTGAAGCTGCACGCCTTTGCGGAAATTCTCCCGGCCATAATAGTGCTCGAACATGGCCAGGACGCCGTTGCCCTTTTCATAAGTGATGCCGTCGAAGGCGTTCTGGATATCGTCGTTGGAGGTAATGGGCTGGGTGATCTGGCGGGCGTTTTTGTTGGAATCCCGGTTCATGGCGCCGAGGGAATCCGACAACGACAGGCGCCCGTATTCGCCCTTGGGGTCCCAGGCGACGGTGGCCTTCTCTTCCATCCAACTGGCGAAGGACTCATTCAGCCAAATATCGTTCCACCAGGCCGGGGTCACCAGGTCGCCGAACCACTGGTGGGACATCTCATGGGCGTGAACCATGGCGTAGTTGCGCTTCACGTTCACCGGTGATTTCTCGTCCATCAGCATCAATGACTCGCGGTAGACGATGGCACCCGCGTTCTCCATGGCGCCGGCGGAGAAATCGAGGGCAGCGATGATGTCCAGTTTCTCGAACGGGTAGGGGGTGCCGAAATACTGCTCCAGCGCGCCTAGCAGCCCCGCGGTGTGGGACAGCGCGTATTTGATTTGCTCGCCCTTGCCTTTCACCGTGATGCCGCGCAGCGGCACGATCCGGTCCCGGATCTGCGTTTTGGGAATCGGCGCCCATTCCACGACATCGAACGGCCCGACCGCGAAGGCAATGAGATAGGTGGGCAGCGGCTGCGTGGTGGCGAAACGCACACGCTTCAGACCGCCATTCACGGCCTCTTCCTTGATCTGCGGCGTATTGGCGATGGCGGTGTGCGCGGCGCGGACGGTCAGAGTGACGTCATAGGGGGTCTTGAAACGGGGTTCGTCGAAGCTTGGGAACGCGCGCCGGGCGTCGATGGGTTCCATCTGGGTGTAGGCGTAAGATTGTCCGTCCTCGTCGGAGCGGTAGAGCCCCTCGAGCGAGCGGTTGAAGGGCGCCGTATAGACAATGGACACCTGCGCCGTTCCGCTCACGGCCTTGGGGACCGTCACTTTGGCGACACCGTCGCTGCCGGGGACTTCGCTCCAGGTTCCGGTCTGCGACGCGCCCCTGGCGTCGGTCACCTTCACTTCGCTCACCTTGATCTCACGCCCGTGCAGCCAGATCACGCTGGCCGGCTGGTCAAGTTTGACGTCGATCACGGCTTTGCCGGAAAAATCCGGCTGATCGGGGAGGATCGTCAGGTCCAGGGCGTAGTGCGTGGGCGCGACGCCAGCGGGCAGTTGCCCCTTGGGATATGACGGTTCCGCGGCTAAGGCCGCGCCCGCGATTATCAACCCGGCGGAAATCAAACCAATCATGCGGCGCATCGGAAATCCTCCCGTGAAGATGCCGGTGATTCAAACAGGGTCCGCCGGGTATTTCAATTCAACAAGACGTCCCTTCCGCAGCGCGGTATGATACATGGGCCCAAATGGCTCACGTTTTTCTCCCCACGGGGCGCGGCCTGCGCCTGCGGCTCCATCCCAAACCCAAGGGGCTCGCCCGTGCGCGTGCCCCAAACTTCAAGGTGGACCCCGACGCCGCCCAGCCCCTGGCGCTGTTTGGCGCGCCGGCCGCCGATGAGTCCCAGGACACCGCCCAGGAGCGCCTGGCCGCGAAGATCGCCTCCCTCGCGCTGCTCAATCGGGTGAACGCCGCCATTCTGGAGCGCACGCCCGCGCTGGGCCTGCGGGACTGGTGGCTGGTGTCAGGCTCGATCTTCCAGACGGTCTGGAACATGAAGAGCGGCCGCCCCGCCGAACGCGGCATTAAAGACTATGACCTGTTCTATTTCTCCGAGGACACCTCCGCGGAAGCGGAAGAGGGCGTGATCGCCGCGGCGCGCGAGCTGTTCATCGACCTGAACGCCAATATCGAAGTGCGTAACCAGGCGCGGGTTCACCTGTGGTACCCAGGCAAGGTCGGCTTGCCCTATCCGCCGCTGACCACCGCCGCCGAGGGTGTCTTGCGTTTTCCCTGCTCGCCGCAGGCGGTTGGCCTGAAACGCACCGGCGAGGAATTCCTCGACGTTTACGCGCCGTTCGGGCTGGGAGATGTGTGGGACATGATCGTCCGCCCCAACCGCACCATGCAGCTGATGGCGGTCTACGACGAGAAGTGCGCCCGCTGGCAGCAGGAGTGGCCGCGTATCCAAGTTTACGGCTGGGACGACGGCCGGAAGCCCAAATTAAGGGTTGTGCACTCCGAATAGCGGCCGTGTGCTCGCCCTTTTGTTCGCAAAATCAAGGGCTTTTTCGAGGGCGTAAGGGGAATCCGCAGCTTTGCAAGGAATCGGCGGGGTGCTACATCCGGGCCGCATTTTTGGTCCCAGAAAGGCCACGGGATAAGACCGCGACACAAGACCGCGACTTGGCGCCCCCCCCCTTAAACGTTTTCCTCACCGACATATGAACAACGCGACCGCATCAGGGTCCATACCGCCACCCATCGGGCCATTGGCCGCCGAGCTTCCGGCCCATGCCCCCTGGGATCCCTACGCCGATCCCGGCAGCGCCACCGGCAAGCGGCTGTGGTGGCTGACGTTCGGCGCCATCGGCGTGGTGTTCGGCGACATCGGCACCAGCCCTCTTTACGCCTTGAAAGAGGCCTTCGACGGCCCCAACCGCCTCCCGGCGGACCCGGCCCACATCCTGGGCCTGCTCTCGCTGATCACCTGGTCGCTGGTGATCGTGGTGTCGTTGAAATACACGATCCTGATGATGCGCGCCGACAACAAAGGGCAGGGCGGCAGTCTCGCGCTGCTCGCGCTGGTTGGCCAAGTTCCCAAAGGGCGCTTTCTCAAACACATCGTCATGCTGCTCGGCATCTCGGCCGGCGCCTTGTTCTACGGGGACAGCATGATCACCCCGGCGATCTCGGTGCTGGGCGCCGTGGAAGGCCTGGAAGTGGCGCTGCCCGCGGTCGAGGACTTCATCGTGCCGATCACCCTCGTGGTCCTGGTGATGCTGTTCATGGTGCAAAGCCGGGGCACAGCCGCGGTCGGCAAGCTGTTCGGACCGGTGATGCTGGTGTGGTTCACCACGATCGCCTTCATCGGCGTCTACCAGATCCTGAAAGAGCCGCGCGTGCTCGCGGCCCTCAGCCCGGAATACGCCTATCGATTCTTCCTGCGCTATAAGCTCACGGCGTTCCTGTCATTGGGCGCTGTGGTGCTGGTGCTCACTGGCGCCGAAGCACTCTACGCCGACATGGGGCACTTCGGCCGCAAACCCATCCGCCGCGCGTGGTTCCTGTTTGTGTTTCCGGCGTTGATGCTGAAC
>CANJOI010000321.1 GCA_947475365.1 Fidelibacterota bacterium
CGCCGCCACACCGGCATCACGCTCGATGAACGTGGCGGCTGCGGCGCCGCGGGACAGGGCCTCCAGCCCCATGGCGCCGGAGCCGGCGAACACATCAACCACAACCGCGCCAGGCAGACGAAATCCGTAGTCCGAAAATCCATGAATCAGGCGATTAAACACCGCTTCGCGCGCGCGGTCCGCGGTGGGGCGCACGCCGTCGGGCGGCACGGCGATGGGCCGGCCGCGCCAAACGCCGCCGATGATGCGGAGCTTTCCGCCCGCCGGCTTTTTAGGTGTGGCTTTCACGCTTTCTCTTTTTCGCGAGGCCGGCGGGCGCGCCGGCACCCAGCTGCTGGCGCACGACCTGGGCGGGGATTTCTTCGATCATGCCGGGCTCAAGTTTACCCAGCTGGAACGGCCCATAGGACACGCGGATCAGCCGGGTGACCGTGAGTCCGATATGCGCGAGCACTTTGCGCACTTCGCGGTTCTTGCCCTCGCTCAGGGAGATCGAGATCCAGACATTGCTTTTGGCCGGGCCTTCGGTTTCGTCGATGGTGGCGGTGATGGGGCCGTAGCGCACGCCTTCGACGGTGACGCCGTTTTGGAGCGGCGCCAGCAGTTTTGCATCGGGACGGCCGTAGACACGCGCCCGGTAGCGCCGCACCCAGCCGCGGGAGGGATGTTCGAGGGTGCGGGCGATCTCACCATCGTTGGTGAGCAGCAACAGGCCTTCCGAGGTGATGTCCAGGCGCCCGACGCTCACGACGCGGGGCATTTCCGGCGGCAGAACCTCGAACACCGTGGTGCGGTTCTTTTCGTCCTTGTGGGTGGTGACCAGGCCCTTGGGTTTGTGGAAACGCCACACCCGGGCGCGGTCCGCCTGCGGCAACGGTTCGCCGTCGACGACCACCTGATCATCGGGGCCGATCACCACCGCGGGCGTTTTGAGCTTCTCGCCGTTGACGCTGACGCGTCCCGCCGCGATCCACTTTTCCGCATCCCGCCGTGAGCACAGCCCGGCGCGCGCCATGATTTTTGCGATGCGTTCGCCTTTTGGGGCGTCTCCAGATTCACGCTTCGTAGGTTGCTTTGAGGCCGCGGGTTTCTTGGTCACTTGCGGCAGGCATCGATGAAGGCGGTGAACAGGCGCTGATCCGCCTGCGAGATGTGGAACTCCGGGTGCCATTGCACGCCGATGCAGAACTTGCGCGCGGGGTCCTCGATGCCTTCGATCACGCCGTCGGGCGCCACCGCGTCCACGACCACGTTCGCGGGCACGCTTTTCACCGCCTGATGGTGCGAGCTGTTGACCGGCGCCGTGGCGACGCCGGTGATCTTGTGGAGCAGCGTGCCTTCCGTGATGGTCACATCGTGGCCGGCCTGGTCGCGCGGGTTGGGCTGTTCGTGGGCGAGGGGATTGGCCACCTCGTCCGGGATGTGCTGGATGAGCGTGCCGCCCAGCGCCACCGCGAGCAACTGCTGGCCGCCGCAGATGCCGAGGATCGGCTTGTCGGCGGCGAGCGCGCCCTGGGTCATGCGCAGTTCGAAATCGGTACGGCCTTCCTTGAGGGAGACCGTGGCGTGGCGCGTGGCGGCGCCGAACAGGGCGGGGTCAACGTCGAACGCGCCGCCGGACACCACCAGGCCGTCGATCAAGGCGAGGTAGTGGTCCGCCAGGCTGGGCTCGTGGGGCAGCACGATGGGAACGCCGCCGGCCGCGCGCACCGCCGAGCAGTAGTTCTGGCGCAGCGCATACCAGGGGAATTTGGAATAGCCGCCGGGCTGTTCGCTGTCGGCGGTAATGCCGATAAGGGGCTGTTTCATGGGGCGTCCGGGTCAGGGTTGTCCGCCCGGAGTATCCCGCCCGGGACCTCAAGTAAATGGCGGAGAGCGTGTCTAGGAAAAGCGGACCCGGTTTTCCGGCCGGACACGCGACCAAACAAGAGTCAGAGGTCTTGCTTGCGCGGGGTGCCCAGCAGGGCGGCGACCTGTGATTTGACGGCATCATACGCGCGCGCGGCGTGATTCAGCGGTTTTACGGGCGTCGGGGCGGTTGCCGGCAGATCGCGGGAGAACGACTGACTCATGGCCGCGGCCCAGTCCTTCCCTTGGAAACCGTTCGACGACACGGTGTTATCCAGGAACGGGTCGGGGGTTTCGCTCATCGCCATGGGTTTTGCGGCAATGAGCTGTGCGAGCTGCTCCATGACGAACCAGGACTGCATCATCTTGCCGGGATCGCCGGAAGCGAGACCGGCCTTGATGTCCCCCATCTTCAGATCAGAGGGATTAATCATGGCGCTGGACTCTTTCGGCAGCGCGGACACGGCGGCGGGCAAGGCCTTCACCGGCTCGGCGCTCGCCACTTCCTGTACGCCCACCTGTTTGGCGGCGCCGGCGTAGCGTTGCATCTGGGCGCCGAAGCGCGTGCGCACCAGATCGACCACTTCGCTGGCCGTGCGCGCTTTGCCCTCGGCGTTGTAGAACACGCTGCGATTGGCTTTGGCCGCGGCCGGCATCAGGCTGGCGGCGGCCTTGTCGGGGTCATCCTTGTCGGCGGCGAGGAGCAGGCTCGCGCCGGTCGCGCCCAGGAAATGCGCGAGATAGAGGTCGGGCGCATCCACGCCGCGGCCCAGGCTCTCGTGCAGCGCGGCGGCATTGTCGCGGGCGTATTGCGCGGCCATGAGCGCGGAGGCTTCCGGGTCCTCGCGCAGCGCGAGGAGTTTGTCCTCGGCGGCGGCGTCGGCCACCTGGGCCTTGCCGCCGGCGCCGGCGAGGATTTTCTTCGCGAGGTCGCCGTAGCCGTATTGCGCGCCGTAGCGCTTCATCATCTCCAGCCAGGTGCCTTTGGTGAACTGGAACAGTCCGGCGGCCGAGGAGGTGTCGGCGCTGGCGTCGGTCTTGAGGCTGCTTTCCTGGGCGGCCTTGGCCAGCAGGTACTGAAAGCTCACGCCACTTTTCGCGGAGGCGGTCTTCAGTCCGTTCAATGTGCTGCGGTCGATCGCCTGACCCGCCACCGTGATGCGGTCGCTGATATGCTGAACCATGGCCTTGGCTTTGTTTTGATGCACTTTTTGTGCTTGCCGCCAGGGTAGGCCGCTGGGGTTACCGAAACCTTACCGGCGATTGACGGGCGCGGGCCTGTGGCGCACCCTCCGGCCATGAATTTGGAGCGTGATTTCATGAACTTGGCCTTTGCCGAAGCCGAGGCGGCGGCGGGCCGCGGCGAGGTGCCGGTCGGGGCGGTCCTGGTGGACCCCGCCCAGGGCGTCCTGGCGGCGGCCGGAAACCGGGTCGAGGCCGACAAAGACCCCACGGCCCATGCCGAGCTGCTGGTGCTGCGCGCGGCAGGGGCCAAGGCCAATACGC
>CANJOI010000322.1 GCA_947475365.1 Fidelibacterota bacterium
CGCCGCCATCGACAAAAAACCCCGCGGCCAGGAAAAAGCCTCCGACCACACCCCGGTGTGGTGCGAACTGGCGATTTAGCCTCTTTTAGATATCCGCGTAGACGTGGGTCTCGGCTTGGCCGCCGGGGTGGGTGACGCAGCCGTCGCAGGCGTCGCCGACCAGTTGCGCGAATTTCCACAGCGCGCCGGACTGATAGTC
Source organism: Fidelibacterota bacterium (assembly GCA_947475365.1). GTDB lineage: Bacteria > Pseudomonadota > Alphaproteobacteria > Rhodospirillales > Rhodospirillaceae > SHVO01. The sequence continues at coordinate 200 of CANJOI010000322.1, forward strand.
GTGCTTGCGGGGCTTCCAGGCGGCCTTGCGTTTGGCCATTTCGTCGGCGGAGATTTCGACCTCGATGGTGCCCTTCTCGGCGTCGAGGGCGATCATATCGCCGTCGTTCACGAGGGCGATGGGGCCGCCGACGGCGGCTTCCGGGCCGACATGGCCGATACAGAAGCCGCGCGTGGCGCCGGAGAAACGGCCGTCGGTGATCAAGGCCACCTTCTCGCCCATGCCCTGGCCGTACAGCGCCGCGGTGGTGGAGAGCATCTCGCGCATGCCCGGCCCGCCGCGCGGGCCTTCGTAGCGGATGATCAGCACGTCGCCTTCCTTGTACTTCCGCGCCTGCACGGCCTCGAAGCATTCTTCCTCGCTGTCGAAGCAGCGCGCGGGCCCATGGAACTTCAGGGTCTTCATGCCGGCGATTTTCACGATGCAGCCTTGCGGCGCCAGCGAGCCCTTGAGGCCGGTGACGCCGCCGTTGGGCGACAAGGGGTTGGACAAGGGACGGATCACGTCCTGGCCTTCGGGGAATTTCTCGTGCGCCAGGTTCTCGGCGATGGTCTTGCCGGTGACCGTCATGCAGTCGCCGTGCAGATAGCCGCCGTCCAGCAGGATCTTCATCAGCACCGGCATGCCGCCGACCTTATACATATCCAGCGCCACGTATTTCCCGCCCGGCTTCAGGTCGGCGATATAGGGCGTCTTGTTGAAGATCTTGATGACCTCATCGAGGTCGAACTTGATGCCGCACTCATGGGCGATGGCCGGCAGGTGCAGGCCGGCGTTGGTGGAGCCGCCCGACGCCGCCACGATCATCGCCGCGTTCTCCAGCGACTTGCGGGTGACGATGTCGCGCGGCCGCAGACCGAGACGCAGCAAGTTCATGACCGCCCGGCCCGACGCTTCCGCATACTGGTCGCGGCTCTCATACGGGGCCGGGGCGGCGGCCGACAGCGGCAGCGCGAGGCCGATGGCTTCCGACACGCAGGCCATGGTGTTGGCGGTGTACTGACCGCCACAGGAGCCAGACGACGGGCAGGCCACGCATTCCAATTCGGCCAGTTCAGCGTCGGTCATCTTACCGGCGGCGTGCTGGCCAACACCTTCGAACACGTCGACCACCGTCACGTCCTTGCCCTTGTACTTACCGGGCAGGATCGAGCCGCCGTACATGAACACAGACGGCACGTTGAGGCGCACCATGGCCATCATCATGCCGGGCAGGCTTTTGTCGCAGCCGGCGAGGCCCACCAGCGCATCATAGGAATGGCCGCGCATGGAGAGTTCGACGGAGTCCGCGATCAGGTCGCGCGACGCCAGCGAGCTTTTCATGCCCTGGTGGCCCATGGCGATACCGTCGGTGACGGTGATGGTGGTGAATTCGCGGGGGGAACCGCCCGCCGCCTTCACGCCGGCCTTCGCGGCCTGGGCCTGGCGCGAGAGCGAGATGTTGCAGGGCGCTGACTCATTCCAGCAGGTCGCCACGCCCACCAGCGGCTGGTGGATTTCCTCCGCCGTCATGCCCATGGCGTAATAGAAGCTGCGGTGCGGGGCGCGCTCCGGCCCTTCGGTCACGTGGCGCGAGGGCAGCTTGGCTTTGTCGAACACCGGCTTCTTGGCGTCATCGGGCATGGGACTCTCCTCATTCTTTCTGGCGGCGCATTGTGGGGAGTGCGCGCCGCTACGGCTATCAGAATCGCGACAGAAACTTTAGCTGACGCTCAAGGTAACTATTCGCTCAGTGCCTGCTGCAACCCCTCACCCTCCCGCTGCGCGGGGCCCTGCCTCTCCCCTCAGGGCAGAGGGTCAGGGTGAGGCGGTGCCGAGCCACTCCTTCTCTACGCGCTGATACGCGCCAAGGCCTCGGTCATCTTGGCCTTGGCGGCTTCGGCGGCGGCCTGGCGGTCGCGGTTTTCCTCCACCACTTCCGGCGGCGCCTTGGCGACGAAGGCCTCGTTGGAAAGCTTCTTCACGATGCCCGCGATCTCGCCTTCCAGCCGCGCGATCTCCTTCTTGAGGCGATCTTCTTCCTTGCCCAGGTCGATGATGCCTTCCATCGGCAGGAACACGGTTGCTTCGCCCGCCACCACCTGCGCGGCGGCCGGCGGAATGGCGTCCGCGAGCGTGATGGAGGACAGGCGCGCATTGGCGCAGATCAGGGCGCTGTGAAGTTCCAGGCGCCTTTTGGTTTCCGCGCTCGCGTCCTTCACGGTGGCCGCCAGTTGCGTGCCGGGCGGAATGTTCATTTCCACGCGCACCGACCGGATGGCGCTGATGGTGTCCACCACCCAGTCAATTTCGGCCTGAGCGTCCTTCGCCGCCATACCTTCGTAAGTGGGCCACGGGGCGTGGATCAACGTGGTGGTGCGCGTGATGCCGGCATCCTTGGCGAGTTCTTCCCACAGAGTTTCCGTCACGAACGGGATCATGGGGTGACCGATGAGCAGGATCTGATCCAACACCCACGATGTGGTGGCCCGTGTCTCGGCTTTGGCGATCTCGTCCGCGCCCATGAACACAGGCTTCGCAAACTCCAGGAACCAGTCGCAGAACGTGCCCCAGGTGAACTGGTAGAGGCCGTTGGCGGCTTCGTTAAAGCGATAGGCTTCGATAGCGCCCGACACGGTGGCGGCGGCCTCGGCGGTCTTGGCGACGATCCACTTGTTGAGCGTGGTGGTGACCTTGGCGGGATTGAAATCCGGCTTGATCACGCATTCGTTCATCTGGGTGAAGCGCGCGGCATTCCAGATTTTGGTGACAAAGTTGCGGTAGCCGGCGATGCGGTTCTCAGCCAGCTTGATGTCGCGGCCCTGCGCCGCCATGGCGGCCAGCGTGAAACGCACGGCATCGGTGCCGTAGACATTGCACAGATCCAGGGGGTCCATGACGTTGCCCTTGGACTTGGACATCTTCTGGCCCTTCTCGTCGCGCACCAGGGCGTGGATGTAGACGTCGCGGAACGGCACATCCTTCATGAAGTGCATGCCCATCATCATCATGCGGGCAACCCAGAAGAAGATGATGTCGAAACCGGTCACCAGCACGTCGCCGGGATAATAGCGCGCGAGTTCCGGCGTCTTCTCCGGCCAGCCCAGGGTCGAGAACGGCCACAGCGCCGAGGAGAACCAGGTGTCGAGCACGTCC
>CANJOI010000323.1 GCA_947475365.1 Fidelibacterota bacterium
CCATCCTGGTCGTGATTTTCTGCCGCTTCGGCCAGGACGGCCTGCAACTGGTCGCGCCCTCGGGCGACCCCAACTACATCGCCGCCCGCCCCACCATCCGCATCGGGGCCAGCAGCAGTTTCGGCCTCGGCACCCTCGACGGCGTGGATATGTACTTCAACACCAACATGCCGGAGTTGAAGGCGCTCTACGACGCCAAGCAGCTGGCGACGGTGGTCGCGGCCGGCGTTCCGACCAATATCCGCAGCCATTTCGAGGCGCAGGATATGATGGAGCGCGGCGGCGCCGACGGCACCGCACTGGCCAGCGACGGCTGGCTCGCGCGGCATATGAACCAGGCGAACCTGACCGCGGCGCTGTCGACGGTGGCGGTTTCCACCAACATGCCGACCTCGTTGGTGGGCGACAACCAGGCCTTGGCCATCCCCAACCCCGCTAACTTCAACGTCTCCGGCGGCGCCAACACCTCGAACGTCGTCCGCGGCCTGGTGCGCGGCACCACCGATTACGAGAAGAAGGCGCTCGATACCCTGGACGCCATCACCAACGTCCAGACCGCCTACCGCACGCTCACCAACAACACCCAGACCGGCTACACCAACGGCGACCTGTCCACGCCGCTGCGCTCGCTCGCCACCCTGATCAAGATGAACGCCGGCGTCAGCGTCGCCACCGTGGACATGGGCGGCTGGGACCACCACCAGAACCTGACCGCCGCCTTCACCACACGCGCCCAGGAACTGTCGCGATCGATCTCCGCGTTCTGGAATGACCTGGGCAGCACCTACCAGCCGAAGGTGACCATCGTCACCATGACCGAGTTCGGCCGGCGCTTCACCGAGAACGCCAACCGCGGCCTCGATCACGGCTCGGCCTCGACCATGATGGTGGTGTCGAAGGATATGAACGGCGGAAAGGTGTTCGGCCAGTGGCCGGGCACCGCGCCCAACCAGCTGTACGGCGGCGACCTGGCGGTGACCACCGACTACCGCACGGTGCTCTCCGAGATCCTGGTCAAGCGCCACAACGAAACAAAGATCGCCAACGTCTTCCCGAACGTGCCCTACGCTCCGATTGGGTTGTTCGCTTAAGACCTTACGGCACACAGACGAAAGGCCCTCCACGCAGGTGGGGGGCCTTTTGTTTTGCAGCGCTTTTTTCCGCGGCTTAAGCGCCCGGCGGGGTCGATGCGGCGCCCTAGACCCTCGCCACAAGCATGACCGCGCCTTTCTGCCCGGCAGGCGGCTCCGCCTGGAAGTGGATTTGGCTGAGCCTGCCGCCGATAAGGTCCTTGAGGTCGGACACCTTACGGAACATCGTCCCTACAATCTTCCTGTCCGCTTCTTTGTAATCGACCTCGGCGAAGTTCGGTTCATGGGTGCATCCAATGGCAATCAGACCGCCGCTCTTGGTCACCCTCAGCATTTCGTCCACCGCTTTCTGAGGCGTGGCGCTATAGCCCAGCACCCAACTTGAAATCGAAATATCGAATGCGGCGTCGGCGTATGGCATCGCATGCATATCCGCCGCGTCGATCCACGGTGATGGCGAGATGAGATCGATGGCGGTGATGTTCTCCGGCTGAAACCCACAGCCCACGAGATGGTAAAGCTCCATTTCGGTAAGCGGGCCGATGGATAAAACCTTGAGCTTCTGGGCCAGGTGGAACGGCCTATCGAGCGCGACGATGGGGCCAATTAACCGCGCCGTGCGGGTGAAGGATGCGTAGGAGCCTTCGTCAATCTGAATGCGATTGTGCGCCACCGTGCCGGGCATGACGCCCTCGGAGGCATTCTGGAAAACCTGAACCTGACCGCCCCGCTTGTGAAAGTTACTCATCGCGAGGAACTGTCTGCAGTGGGGCGAGAGCAAGAACTCGGTCGGGTTCTTGACCAAGATGTTGACCATCTCTTGGTACTGCCCGGCATCGATTTCGACTTGCTTAACCACGAATGACCTTCAAACCCCACCCCGAAAAACCAAGCGTGGGTAAGAATAACAGGCGGCTTGCGGACCAGCTAGGGTGGACGGACGCGGCGGTGTCCGGCTTGGACGCGATCACATAGACCCTGCCCGTGCCCGGATCGACCGTGCCCGTGCGAGACCCCGGCAAGGTCTGAACCCGTTGGATCACCGCCATATGCGCCGTCGATTCAATTTTGTCGAAGATTCTGCCGCGCTCCCCGGCCACGGGAGATTCCAGAATGTTCGGGGAAGCGGCATGACCGCCACAACCTTCCTGGCGATCGGATCGGCGATGGCGGCCGTGCCGCTTTCCTTGTTGAAGACCCGGCTTGAAAGCGGACCTGCGTTTTTCCGCCGGGTGATGCGGGTAAGCGCCCCGCAAGCACAGCGAAGCGGCCCATAAGGCCTTGTTGGGCCCATCCCTCTACGTATTTCTACCCATAGCGCGGGGCGGGAGACCCGGCTACAAATCCGCGTATCAGGCAATACCGGGGGGTGTTGCGGCGACCGCGGAAGGCAGGGGGACGAGAACGGGAGAATTTCCGGCCGAGGTGGGACGGCCAGAAAATTCAACCCAACGCGAAGTCTGGTGAGAGGCCCTGCCTCTCACCAGCGATTTCGGGGAAAACGGGCTGGATCCTGCCAGGGGTGGTGGATCCGGCCCGTTGCTTTTTAGCCGTGCTTTTTACAAAAGCTCTTTTTTGAATCGCGACGCGGCGTTGCCCTGGAAACTGTAGGGCCCGGTGTGCGTGAGCGTGCTGGCGCGGTCGAGCCAGAGCTCACCGCCGAGCTTTTTCCAGCGGCGGCAGAAGGCGTAGTCCTCGCTGAGATACGTGCCCGCCTCATCGATCATGCAATCGAACAGCGCGAACAGGTTGCCGCTTCCCGGCGACGGCGGGAAGCTCTGCACGCTTTTGAATTTGGTTTCAGGATAGGCGGCGATCATTTTCAGGAGCGCCGCGCGCTTGATCAGCAGGAAGCCGGTGCCGGCATAGTCGGCGGCGGCGAAGGCGCCGTCGGTCTCGCCGCTATCGCTGAGCTTGCCCACATAGACCAATCCGGCCTCGGCCAGCGGCTCCTGGTTTTTCACCGCGCGCTCCGGGATCGCGGCCCAGTCGATGGACTTCACCGGATAGGTCGCCGCCGCCATGTCCTTGTCCGCCGCCAGGAGGCGCTGGACCTGTTCGGGCGGAAACGAGATATCCGCGTCGATGAACAGCAGGTGGGTGGCGGCCGGCTCATCCAGCATGGCGGCGACGATGGCGGCGCGGGCGCGGGTGACGAGGGCGTCGTTGGCCAAAAGGTTGAGCCCGAACCGCGCGCCCAGGACCGGCGCGCGGTCCATGAGAGC
>CANJOI010000324.1 GCA_947475365.1 Fidelibacterota bacterium
AAATGTGGGTTTTCAGACCTGATCCGCTCGCGCGGGCCGTAGATACGACGATGCATCGTGCACGGCGGCGGCGGCGCAGGGGCCATGCCCCGGTGCTGCTGACGCCCCCGCCAGAAGGGGCGGCCGGGGCATCGACGCCGATGCCGTAGCCCGAGGACCGCAACGTCGGGATATGTTTCCTGGCGACCGGCAGGTCTACTTTCGCCTCTTGGGTCTGGCACCGTTCAAACAATGCGCGCCGTGCGCCGGCCACTTTCGATGCTGGCACCTGAAAGTCAAACAACCTCGCAAACCATGCATGCACGTGTATGCTGTGCGGAAGAAGTTGCAGAGGGGCAAGCCAGTACCGGACCGGCAACACACCGAAAATGCATGAACAGAACTCTGCGGAGCCCACGCGCCGCACACACCTGAGCGTGAGTCACGCGATACCTGTACTCCACGCCTGAATATCAGGATGTTCTCCCTCACAGCGCTCCCCCTTACAACGCTCACGGCCGCACGCTCACCATGAAAATTCACAATACGCACTACCGCACGATCTGGCCCGCAGGCGAGGGGGTGCGCGTGATCGATCAGACACAACTGCCGTTCACTTTCGCGACCGCGGATCTGCGGTCGCTGAATGACGCAGTGGAAGCCATTCGCGTCATGATCGTCAGAGGCGCGCCGCTGATTGGCGCAACCGCCGCGTACGGCGTGGCGCTCGCGCTGCGCGCGGACGCGTCCGACGCGAGCCTCGCGGCAGCGGCCAAGGCCTTGAAGGCCGCGCGCCCGACCGCGGTCAATCTCGCCTGGGCGGTCGACCGCGTCAGCGCCACGGTCGCGCCACTCGCGCCCGCCCACCGCGCGGCCGCCGCCTGGACTGAAGCCGGCGACATCGCCGACGCCGACGTGGAGCAGTGCCGCGCTATCGGCCAGCATGGCTTGGCAATTATCCGGGCGCTTGCGTCCAAGAAGGGCCGTGATTCCGGGCCGCTGAATATCCTCACCCATTGCAATGCCGGGTGGCTGGCGTGTGTCGACTGGGGCACGGCCTTGGCGCCGGTCTACATGGCCCACGACGCCGGCATTCCCATTCATGTGTGGGTGGACGAAACCCGGCCGCGCAATCAAGGCGCCTCACTCACCGCCTATGAACTCGGCGCCCACGGCGTTCCCCATACCGTGATCGCCGACAATACCGGCGGCCTATTGATGCAGCGGAGCGAGGTCGACATGGCGATCGTCGGCAGCGACCGCACGGTCGCCAACGGCGATGTCTGCAACAAGATCGGGACCTATCTTAAGGCGCTGGCCGCGCACGACACCGGCGTGCCGTTCTATGTGGCGTTGCCGTCCTCGACCATCGACTGGAACCTTGCGTCCGGCGGCCTGATTCCGATCGAGGAACGGGATGCGCGCGAACTCACCCATATCTCCGGGCAGACAGAGGCTGGCGCGCTCGAAACGGTACGGATTGCGCCCGAGGGCAGCCGCGCGTTGAATCCGGCCTTCGATGTGACGCCGGCGCGCCTGGTGACCGGGTTGATCACCGAGCGCGGCGTTTGCGCCGCCTCTCGCGCGGGGCTGAAGTCCTTGTTCCCCGAGATACCGGCAGCCGCAGAATAAAGCTCATGACGGCCTTACGCGCGCGGCCGCTTCTCGGCACCCGGGTGGACATCCGCATCGACGGCTTGCCCGATGCGGAGGCGAATGCCGCCATTGACGCCGCCTTCGCGGAGATCGCCGAGGTCCACCGGCTCATGAGCTTTCACGAACCCGGCAGCGACGTGAGCCGACTCAACCGCGCCGCGGCCGCCGGGCCGGTGGCAATAGATCCGCGGACCTACGCGGTGATCGCCTTCGCGCAGGAGGTTGCCGCCGCATCCGGCGGCGTATTCGACATCTGTATCGGCAGGCGCCTGGTGACCTGGGGGTTTCTGCCGCAGCCGGAAGCTCCCGCGGCGGACCCTGGCGCGACCTGGCGGGACATTATCCTGGAGGGCCACCAGGTGCGGTTCGCCAGGCCCTTATGGATCGACCTGGGCGGCATCGCCAAAGGCTACGCTGTGGACATGGCGCTGAAGGCCATGGCGCTGCTGCCCTCGGTGCAGTGCGTCATCAATGCGGGTGGGGACCTCCGGGTGGCCGGCCCCCAGGCGGAGCGCATCGCCCTCCGGGCGCCCCGGTTGGCTGACGCCGCCATTCCTGCTATCGAGATTGCCGACGGCGGCCTTGCCAGCTCCAGCGGGTTAGAAGATGCCCGGGTGCATCAAGGCCTGACCGTCGGGCCCCATGTCGACGGGGTCAGCGGGGAGAGTGTCAGCACCCAGAGATTTGTTTCGGTTACGGCGGCGGATTGCATGACCGCCGATGCGCTCACCAAAGTCGTCATGGCGGCGGGTGTGGGCTCCGCGCCGGTGCTCCGCCGGTACGGGGCGACGGCATATATGTACGAAGCGGAAAGCGGGTGGAGCGTTTTAGGTGAGGGGAATATCTGAGCGATGAGCGAGTACGACCTGCCGCCGCATGAAAGGCCCGAACGGGGGCCCTTGAAGCTGCCGAAGATCCGGCGCTGGACGGTGTATTTTGTTTCCTTCGGCGTGTGGCTCACCGGCGCGGTATGGCTGATCTACCGCTACTTCCTGCGCACCGAAGGCAAGTTCGGCCAGGTACGCGACCCCTTGGAGGCCTGGTGGCTGAAGGCCCACGGCCTGTTCTCCTTCTGGACCCTCTGGATCTTCGGGCTGCTGTGGAGCGTGCATGTCCTGCGCGGCTGGAATGCCCGGTGGCAGCGCTGGTCGGGCGGTTGGCTGGTGGCGTTCACCTTCATCCTCGCGGTCACCGGTTACATGCTCTACTACGTCGATAACACCGCGTGGCGTGCCGGAACGTCCTACGTCCACTGGATTCTGGGGCTTATCGCCCTGGTTGTGTTCCTGTGCCACTGGCTTTCAAAAGCCCTTCCGAAGCGGTCATAGAAAGGCCGGAAACAGCTGGCTATAATTCCCCGGGTGTGGGGAGCCCGCGCGCGGAAGGCGCGCAGCTAAATCCAGCGCGGAAGGCGCGCAGCTAAATAAGGTTTAGGTGATGCGTTCACGGCTTCTTTTGATCCCTGCCGCCATTTGCGCGGGTGCTGTGCCGGGCGGGCCCGCTTACGGCGGGGCGTTCTATCTCAACATTGAGCAGGCGCAGCAGCTTCTGTTCCCCAAGGCGTCGTTCGAGGAGGATTTCCGCATCCTCACCGACGAGCAGATCAAGTCTATTCAGACCGACAGCGACATCTCGGTCACGGACCGCAAAGTGCGTATG
>CANJOI010000325.1 GCA_947475365.1 Fidelibacterota bacterium
ATCTCGGCCATGGACATGACGCCGTTCATGGGCGTGCGGATCTCGTGGCTCATCATGGCCAGGAACGATGACTTGGCGCGGGTCGCCTCTTCGGCCTGGTCGCGCGCCTCTTCCAGCTGGCGGGCCACGCGCCGGCGCCACTCCAGGAACGCCAGCAGCGACAGCACCACCAGGAAGATGATCATCTCGATCACCGAGCGGCTGACCACCTGCATGCTCATCTTCGACTTGGCGGTGAAGGAAACCAGGACGAAGGGCAGCGCCTCGATGGTTTGCGCGGTGATGATCTGGGATTCGGTTTCCAGCCGATGCACCGCCTTATCGGCGAGCGCCTGCGCCACGACAGCACCCGCGGCGGCCGGAAGTTCGGCCTTTTGCGCCCCGTCGGCCCCTTTGGAGTAGCCGATGACCTGCTTGGTGCGGTCCACCAGATACGCTTCGCCGAACTCCGCCGGGAACTTGGCGACCTCTCCGTCGAGCGAGCGCAAGGTGAAATCCAGGGCGACGATGCCGGTGAACCGGTCGCCATCATAAACCGGCCGGCCCATGGTGATCATCAGCCCCTTGCCGAAATCGTCGTCGTAGACATCCGTGGTGTAGGGCGCGCGCGTGGGATTGTTCTCGGGCATGCCGAGCTGGAAATACTCCATCTTCAGGTCGTTATCCTTATAGGCCGCCTGGGACGACGGCACCCATGGATAGACATGCTCGAACCTGTTGCCGGATACGTAATAGGTCCAGGCGACGTTCGGCAGAGTCTCGCCGATGCGCACGAAAATCGAGCGCAACGACAACGCCACCTCCAGTTCCTTCTTGAAGTATTCGCCCTTGCCCTTGAGGCCGCCGAAGCCGGTGAGATTACCGGTGGAGGCCTTGTCCACGGCGGCGGGCAGGGCATCGAGGGAATAAACGCCGTCGGCGTCCTCGCTGAGCGCCTGGAGCAGCACCGAACTCTGGGGGGATTGCGGCCGGTAGGTCAGCTCGTTCTGGGCCGTGGTCTGCAGGAGTTGCACGAACACCTGCGCCGTCAGCATGTCGCGCGACAGCTCTGTCCGCACCGCGGCGAACGCGGCGGTATGTTCCGCCTCCAGCTCGGTGCGGGCGCTTTCCACTTTCGCGGCCAGAAACCAGCCGGCGGCGGCCACGGCCAGGGCGTAGAACGCCAGCAACCCGGCGCGTTTGATCAGATTACTCACGGCCCCCTCCGATACTCTCAGCATGTTAGGCCGAAGGAGCCGTGAGGGCCACCGCAGGCTGGGTACCGGGGCGCACTTTGCACCGGGCCTTCTTCAACTTGCCCGTCCGCGCGAGGCTGCGCCAGCCGTGTTTTTCGCGGACTTACGCCTCGACCGCCATCTCGATTTTCTTGGGCATGGCGGATTTCTTGATGGGCTGCAGCAACAGCACGATGGGCATCGCCGCCACCACCATGTAGGCCATGATCTGGAACACACTGACATAGGCCACCATGGCGGCCTGGCGGTTGATCTCGCCGGCGATGGAGGCGAGGCCGCGTTCGCCGCCCTGCAGAGTCCAGATCCCATCCACGGCCAGGGCCTGCAACGGTTTTGAGAACGGCGTGATGTGCTCCACCAGGTCCGCGTGGCTGATCTGGGTGTTCTCGTGCAGCATGGTGGCGACGCCCGAAATCCCGAAAGCGCTGCCGATGCTGCGCACCAGCGCGAACAGGGCGGCGCTCTCGGTGCGGAACTTGTTGTCGAGGGTGGCGAAGGCGATGGTGGTGAGCGGCACGAAAATCAGGCCGATGCCAAACCCCTGCAGCATGCCGCTGGTCACCAGGTCGCGGATGTTCACATTCAGGCTGAAACCGGCCATCTGGTGCATGGAGACCGCGGTGAGGCCGAAGCCCAGCATGATCAGCCAGCGGGCGTCGACCGTGCGCACCAGCTTGCCCACCAGCGCCATGGCGAACAGCGTGCCGATGCCGCGCGGCATCAGGATCAAACCGGTGGTCATGACGGGATAGCCGAGCAGCCCCTGCAGCAAACCAGGCAGCAGCGCCATGGTCGCGAACAACGCAATGCCCATGATGAAGCTGAGCACCAGGCCGAGGGCATAGTTGCGGTCGCGGAACGGCTGCGGCGACAGGAACGGCGCGCGGGCCGTGAACATATGTGCCACGAACATATAGAACGTGAGCACCGCCAGCGACGCCTCGACGATAATCTCCATGGAGGAGAACCAGTCGAGGGTGGTGCCGCGGTCGAGCATCATCTGCAGCGAGCCCACCGCCACGCTGAGCAGCGCGAAGCCCAGCAGGTCGAAGCGCACGTTGGGCTGGCGCTTGGTTTCCGGCAGGAGCCACCAGACGCCCAGCGCGGCGAGAATGCCGAACGGCAGGTTGACGTAGAACACCCAGCGCCAGGAGTAGTATTCGGTGAGATAACCGCCGATGGTCGGGCCCAGGATCGGCCCCACCATCACCCCCATGCCCCACACCGCCATGGCGGCGCCGTGCTTTTCCTTGGGGTACACGTCCATCAGCACCGCTTGGGACAACGGCACCAGCATCGCGCCCATGGCGCCCTGGAGCATGCGGAAGATCACGATCTGCTCCAACGACTGCGCCGCGCCGCACAGCATGGAGGCGATGGTGAAGCCGGTGATGGAGATCAGGAAGATGCGCGTGCGCCCGAAGCGCACCACCAGGAATCCGGTGAGCGACGTGAAGATCGCCGCCGTCACCACATAGGACGTCAGCACCCAGGTGATCTGGTCCTGGGCCGCGTTCATGGAGCCCTGCATATGCGGCAGCGCGACGTTGGCGATGGTGGTGTCCAGCGCCTGCATGATGGTCGCGAGCATGATCATCACGGTGAGCGCGATGACCCGGCCATCGACTTTAAATGGCGGCGGCGGGGTGTGGACCGATGAGGCCGAGGGGATGGACATAAGAGGCCCGGCCTACTTGCCGAACCACTCCTGGTAGCGGCGTTTGCCGGTGTCGACTTCCGCCACCACGCTCATGCCGGCCCGCAGCGGCGGGCCGTCCTTGCTATCGACGATAATGCGCACCGGGATGCGCTGCACCACCTTGACCCAGTTGCCCGTGGAATTTTGCGCCGGCAGCACCGCGAATTCAGCGCCGGTGGCCTGGGAGATGGATTCCACATGCCCCTCGAAGGTGCGGCCCGGATAGGTATCGACGCTGAGTTCGGTCTTCTGGCCCGTGGTCATGTGGGTCAGGTCGGTTTCCTTGAAATTGGCTTCCACCCACACGCCGGCGGTCGACACGATCGACAGCAAGGG
>CANJOI010000326.1 GCA_947475365.1 Fidelibacterota bacterium
GGGGCAGCGCCAGCAGGAGGGTTGGCGGGAACAGCGCGGCCGGCTGCATGGCGCCCAGGAGCGGCGCGCCGAGTCCCTCGAAATAGTTCCATAAGGGGAGCCGGCCCGCGAGTAAATCAAGCGCCGCGCGGTTGCCCGGCGCAAAGGCGGTCCAGCCGGCGTTGGCGTCCACGGTCGGGAAGCCGTCAAGCGCACCGGCGCGGACATCGTAACCAAGGCCCGCCAGCCAGTAGACTGTCTCGCTTTCAAAAGGCCCGAAAATACGAAGCAAAATCACGCACAACGGCAGTGCGGCAAGAATGCCGATATGGAATGCGCGAACAGGGAACACGCGGCCTCACCACCCTCTGAATCATCGCCTTTGACGTGCGTCAATCGCGGCCAATCACATACCGCATTTGATATCGGGTCGAAGATTCAATTCATGTGACAAGTTTCACGCGAGATGCATATTTTTGAAATATTCATTCCGGTGGAGACCATGAGCGCCCTACAAGCCAGCAGCCACATCATCCGGCTTAGCACCCGCCACGGCGTCGAGCCCTTGGGTGTCGTCGGCTTGCTCGCCATCACCGCGTTGGTGGAAGTGGATTTCGTGAAGCTGCGCTTCTGGAAGCAAGTCGCCGGCGAGATCGTTGCCGCGGCGGCCTAGCCGTTACTCCAAGTACGCCATCACATAGGCGAAGAAGAATCCGGCCGCGTAGACCGCGCCGGAGATCGCCAGCATCTGCCCGCTCCGGCGGCGCAACCGCGTGCAGGCCGCGGCTTGGGCCGGATCGGCGGGACACGGCGCATTGCGCGACATGTGACGCATCACGGCCGCCGCGACGAGCGCGGCTCCGGCTACGATGAAGATTGCATCCTTATGTTCCGAGAGCGTGACGAGGCCGGGCACCGCCGTCACCAGCCCGGCCATCACCGCCCCCGCCCCCACCGCGACCAGCGCCGCAGGCAAGGCGCAACACAGCAGCGTACCCAGAGAGGTGAACAGGGCGAGGCCCGCGAGCGCGGTCCCGCTGGCGGGTGTGCGGGTCACGGGAGTTTAGCGGCTGCGGACGATGCCGGTGACGGCGTAACCGGCGTTGACGATGGTTTTTGTCACCAGCGCGTCATCCATCGACTGGCCGCTCTTGACCTGCACGGTCACTTTCTTGGTGGCGAGGTCCACCTTCACCGCGTCCACGGCAGCCTGCTTGCGGAAGCTTTTCTCGATGCCGGTCACGCACATGGCGCAGACCATGCCGTTGACGTTGGCGACGATGGTCTCAGCCTGGGCAGAGACCGCAATCAGAGAAAACGCGGCGATCAGCATCGTGCGCATGTGCCTCTCCTAAAATTGCATGATCCAGTTGAACATGAACTTCCCATGCACGCTGACGCCGCCCTCCATCAGGAAGGTCTTGTACATCAGGCGCACCAGGGGCGTGACGTCGGTCTTGGGCAGGCTGGAAACGTGATGCCCTGACAAGTGCTTCTCGTCGTAACGGTCCACCTGCACCATCAACCAGGTGTTGATGTCCTCGTAATTGCCGAGATAGGGCGCCACCCCCGCCCGCGCCCGCTGCCAGGCGGATTTCTCCACGCCTTTGGCGTACATCAGGCGTCCCTCGTAGGACAGGAAGATGCGCCGCGTCTCGTAGTCCGCCAGCACGCCGGTCCACACCGCCGGGCGCATGTCGCCCCGGTCGAGGGTGGCACCGGCCCCGGTCATGGTGAAGATGTTCCCCTGCCCGTCCTCCATGTTCCAGCGCTTGAGCAGGAGATTGAGTTGCGGGCCCAGCATGACGAACGGTGAGCCGCGTGTGTGTTCTTGCGCATGGAACGCCACCGCCATATTGGGGGCGATGGTGTAGTCCACGCCCACCGTCCGCTGTGAGGCGTCGTTCTCCTGCATCAGCATGGCGCCGCCGACATAGGAGACCGGCTTGGCGACACCCGGTAACGGTGCGCCAAGCCAGAGTCCCAACAGGACGATTCCGAAAAGTCTCACGCGGGTGGATCGGCCGCATTACATCTTCGGGATTACATCTTCAGAACAAGGCGCGCTTCGATGGCGTGAAGGCTGCGCCGGCTGCTGATGAAGCCCTCATAGCCGATGGAGCCCGACAGGTTGCCCGAGATCACGGTGGAGAGATTGGCCGCGAGGTGGGCGGAGTTTTTGCCGGGCGACAGGATCAGGTTGTTGAAGGCGACGTTGGGCGAGCCCTGCAGCGCGGTGTTGAAGCTGCCCGAGCCCTTGTTGAGCAGGTAGCGCCAGCCGGCGGTGAGGTTGGCGGTCACACCCGTGTCGCCTGAGCCCATCGGCACGCGGAAGGCGGCGCCGAGTTCCGAGGCGGACTCCTTCACTTTGATCTGCGGCACGATCAGGTTCACGCTGTTGGCGCCGGTTTCGGTATAGGCGTCGATGGTGGCGCTCTGGCTGTCGACCGAGGCGTAGGGCGAAATGGTCGCGCCATTGTCGATAGCGAAGGGCGCCGCCACCTTGGCGCCCAGGGTCCAGACGCTGCCGTTGTGCGAGGAACTGGCGGTGCGGCTTAGCGACGAAATCGTGCGCGTGGTGGTGTACTTGGTCCAGCCGTAACCGCCGGCCGCGGAGAACACCACGCTGCCGCCCATGCCCGCCGAGATATAGCCGTTGATGCCGGTGGTCTTGGACTTGGTGCGGCCCGCGTTGTTGTCGAACTTGTCGAGGCCGTCGGCGTAACCGACCGCGAGGCCGGCCGAGGCCTGGGGATCGAACCGGTAATCCACGCCGCCCAGGATGAAGGGCCGCGTCACCGATGACCCCGCCTGGTCGGCATAGGCGCTGCGTTTACCGAAGGCGCTGCCGCCGTCGATGAAGCCCGAGAAGCCCTGCCCCTCGCTGCGCGCCATCGTGTCGGCATGGGCGAACAGCGAGTTCTCAAAACCCGCCATGCTCTCCACCGCCTGACGTCCCTGCGCATAGATGGTCTTGCCGTTCAGGTCTTCCAGGGTTTGCGTGCGCACCGACGCTGAGGCCGTCGCGGTGGACATCAGGATCGAGTCCAGGTCGCTGTTGTAGCCGGCCGAGACATCGAGGGCGTTGGCGACGCGCGTCTGTGCGCCGGTGGTGGCCGCCGTCGAGGTCAGCGCGCGCACCAAAGTGCCGCGGATTGCGCCGCCCGGATTCACCGCGGTGTGGAAGTTCACATAAAGGCCAAGGTTCTTCAGGTTGACCACGTCAGCCGCCGGGATCGCCCAGGTCAACGGGCCTATCGGGCTGGCGTAGGGCGCCACGAACGGGAA
>CANJOI010000327.1 GCA_947475365.1 Fidelibacterota bacterium
GGGCAGGTACTGCTTGGGCAGGCCCGCGCCGAAACGCTGTCCGCGTCCGGCGGCGACGATTAAGGCGGTGGTGCCCGGCATATATCTCAACCTTCGAAAGAGGGCGGCACAGTAGGTATCCGGCGCTCCCCAGGCAATTTCTGTTTTCGCTCAGAGTGTTGCAGGAAGGTCAAAGGCCCGGCATCTCCCGGGTGATGCGTGGCTGCCACACCCAATCGAATATCCTTGATTTGTCCGCCACTTCCTGGACAAATGACTGCGAATTAAACAGTGGTAAATACGCAACAGAATGCTTGGCGGTATTCGTATCGGTTCGGTCGTCACGGCAGGCAACGTCCTGCTGGCCCCCATGTCCGGGGTCACCGACCAGCCGTTCCGGCGCCTGGTGAAACGCTACGGCTGCGGCTTGGTTTACTCCGAGATGATCGCCAGCCGTGAATTCCTGCTGGCCACCCGCAAAACCCAACGCATGTCCGTGGACGGGGCGGCGGAAGCCCCAATCGCGGTCCAGCTGGCCGGCTGCGAGCCTGATGTCATGGCCGAGGCCGCGCGCATCACCGAAGAACGCGGCGCGGCCATCATCGACATCAACATGGGCTGCCCGGTGAAGAAGGTAGTGACCGGCTGGGCCGGGTCCGCGCTCATGCGCGACGAGGATCACGCGGCACGTATCGTTGACGCGGTGGCCAAGGCCGTGCGTATCCCGGTCACGCTCAAGATGCGCATGGGGTGGGACCACGGCAGCCTCAATGCGCCGTCGCTGGCCAAGCGCGCGGAGAGTGCGGGCGCGCAGCTCATTACCGTTCACGGGCGCACCCGCCAACAGCTTTACACCGGAACGGCTGATTGGGCCTTCATCCGGCAAGTAAAGGAAGCGGTCTCGGTCCCCGTGATCGGCAATGGCGATGTGTGTTCTGTGGCCGATGCACGGGAACTCTTGCGTCTGTCCGGGGCGGACGGGGTGATGATCGGCCGCGGCGCTTTCGGCAAGCCCTGGTTTCCGGCCCACGTCATGGCGGGCCTCGCTGGCGATCCCGCGTCCGAGCCCTCCCTGCAAGAACGGCGTGATGTGTTGCTGGAACACTACGACGCGTTGCTCGGCCACTATGGCCGCGACAAAGGCGTGCGCATCGCGCGCAAGCACCTGGCGTGGTCGGCCTTCGGCTTGCGCGGCGCCAATGCGTTCCGCGTGGCCGTGAACACGGAACTGGAGCCCGAAAAAGTGCAAGGCCATATCAGCCGCCTGTTCGCCGGCGGCTTCGATCATCTGGCTGAGGCCGCCTGATGGCTCCGACGATCCCGTTCCTGCGGCCCAAAGCCGCCAGCAAGAATGCTGGCCTTGAAGTAAGCGCCGAGGCGGTGCTTTCCGTATTACCGGCCGCGACCCTGGTGGTGGATCATTCCACCACGATCCGTTACGCCAATCCCGCCGCCGAGCAACTGTTCAAGGCCAGCGCGCCCGCCCTGGTGGGCGAACCGCTCGCCAGCATCCTGCCGCCCGACGGGCCGGTGGTGGCATTGGTCGAGCAGGCGGTGGCCAATTCCGCCGACATGGCCGCCCATAGCGTCACGCTCGATACACCGCGCACCGGGCCCCGCACCATGTCGATCTATGTCACGCCGCTGGTGGACAAGCCGGACTGGGTGGTGGTGTCGCTGCAGGAACAGACTCGCGCGCTCAAGATCGGCCAGCAGTTGGAATACCGCGCGGCGGCCCGCTCCATAACCGCCATGGCGGCGATGCTCGCGCATGAAGTGAAGAATCCGCTGTCGGGTATCAGGGGCGCCGCCCAGCTGTTGGGGCAGGGCGCGTCGGAAGGCGACCGGCATTTGACCGAACTGATCTGCGACGAGGCCGACCGTATCGTGGCGCTGGTCAACCGCATGGAAGTGTTCTCCGACGACCGGCCCTTGGCGCGCGAACCGGTCAACATCCACGTCGTGCTGGAGCGCGTGCGCCGCCTGGCGGAGAACGGCTTCGCCAAAGGCGTGAAGTTCACCGAGCGCTATGACCCGTCGCTGCCGCCGGTGGACGGCAACCTCGATCAGCTGGTGCAGGTATTCCTGAACCTGGTGAAGAACGCCTCCGAGGCGGTGTCGTCCATGGGCGGCGAGATCACGCTCACGACCTCTTACCAGCCCGGCGTGCGCGTGGCGGTGCAGGGCGCCAGTGGGCGCATCCAGCTGCCGCTGCAAGTCACGGTGCAGGACAACGGCAGCGGCATTCCCGAAGAGCTGCGTCCGCACCTGTTCGACCCGTTTGTGACCACCAAGCCCAAGGGCACCGGCCTGGGCCTGGCGCTGGTGGCCAAGATCATCAGCGATCATGGCGGCGTGATCGAGTTCGAGAGCCAGCAGGGCCGCACGATCTTCAAGATCATGCTGCCGATCGTGACGAGAGACGGAGCATGACGGCCCCATGACCGCAACAGTTCTGGTGGCCGACGACGATCACGGCATCCGCACGGTGCTGACGCAAGCCTTGGGCCGCGCCGGTTACGACGTGCGCACCACGTCCAACGCCGCCACGCTGTGGCGTTGGGTGTCGGACGGTGATGGCGATCTGGTGATCACCGACGTGGTGATGCCCGACGAGAACGGCCTCGACCTGATTCCGCGCATCAAGAAGATGCGCCCTGATCTCAATGTCATCGTCATGAGCGCCCAGAACACGCTGCTGACGGCGGTGAAGGCGGCGGAACGCGGCGCGTTCGAATACCTGCCGAAGCCCTTCGACCTGGGCGAATTGGTGGCGGTGGTGGGGCGTGCGCTATCGCTGAAGCCCAGCGAGCACCTGCCGGCGGAAGAGGGGGCGGAGCGCCTGCCCATCGTCGGGCGGTCGGCGGCGATGCAGGATATCTACCGCGCGGTGGCGCGCCTCATGAACACGGACTTGACGGTCATGATCACAGGCGAGTCCGGCACCGGCAAGGAACTGGTGGCGCGCGCGCTGCATGATTTCGGGCGCCGTCGCGGCGCGCCGTTTGTTGCCGTCAACATGGCCGCGATTCCGCGCGAGCTGATTGAATCGGAGTTGTTCGGCCATGAGCGCGGCTCGTTCACCGGCGCCCTGCAACGGGCTTCGGGCCGCTTCGAACAGGCGGAAGGCGGCACGCTGTTCCTGGACGAGATCGGCGATATGCCGCCGGAGGCCCAGACACGCCTTCTGCGCGTGCTGCAGGACGGCCGCTACACGACAGTGGGCGGACGCACGCCCATCAAGGCCAATGTGCGCATCGTCGCCGCCACGCACCGCGACCTGAC
>CANJOI010000328.1 GCA_947475365.1 Fidelibacterota bacterium
GTCACCGCCGATGCCGATGCAGGTGGTCTGGCCGAGGCCCGCCGCGGTGGTCTGGGCCACCGCTTCATAGGTCAGTGTGCCCGAGCGGGAAACGATGCCGATCTTGCCGCGCAGGTGGATGTGCCCCGGCATGATGCCGATTTTGCACTCGCCCGGTGTGATGACGCCCGGGCAGTTCGGACCGACGAGGCGCGTCTTGGAACCGTCCAGAGCGCGCTTCACCTTCACCATGTCCAGCACCGGAATGCCTTCGGTGATACAGACCGCCAGCGGGATTTCGGCGTCGATGGCTTCCAGGATCGCGTCGGCCGCGAACGGCGGCGGCACGTAGATCACGGTCGCGTCGCAGCCGGTGGCCTTCTTGGCGTCCGCCACGGTGTCGAACACGGGCAGGTCGAGGTGGGTGGTGCCGCCCTTACCGGGGGTGACGCCGCCGACCATCTTGGTGCCGTAAGCGATCGCCTGTTCGGAATGGAAGGTGCCCTGGCTGCCGGTGAAACCCTGGCAGATGACCTTGGTGTTCTTATTGATGAGGACGGCCATGTTATGCGGCCTCCTTCACGGCCTTAACCACCTTTTCGGCGGCGTCTGCGAGGTTGTTGGCGGTGACGATGGGCAGGCCGGAGTCGGCCATGATCTTCTTGCCCAGCTCGACGTTGGTGCCTTCCAGGCGCACGACCAGCGGAACGTTGAGGCTGACTTCGCGGGCCGCGGCCACCACGCCTTCGGCGATGACGTCGCAGCGCATGATGCCGCCGAAGATGTTGACCAGGATCCCTTCGACGTTGGGGTCCGACAGGATGATCTTGAACGCCTTGGTGACGCGCTCACGGGTGGCGCCGCCGCCGACGTCGAGGAAGTTCGCCGGCTCGCCGCCGTAGAGCTTGATGATGTCCATGGTCGCCATGGCCAGGCCCGCGCCGTTCACCATGCAGCCGATGGAGCCGTCGAGCTTGATGTAGTTGAGATCGTGCTTCGACGCTTCGAGCTCCATGGGATCTTCTTCGTCTTCATCGCGCAGCTCGACGATCTCGGGGTGGCGGTAGAGCGCGTTGGAATCGAAGTTCATTTTGGCGTCGAGCGGCAGCACGTCTTCGCCGGTCACGACCAGGGGATTGATTTCCAGAAGCGAGGCGTCGCTGTCGAGGAAACCCTTATAAAGCGAGGTCAAAAGCTTGGTGCAAGACTTGATCTGGTTGCCCGTGAGGCCGAGCGCGAACGCCACTTTACGGCAGTGGAAGCCCTGGATGCCGGTGGCGGGGTCGATGCTCTGGAAGATGATCTTTTCCGGGGTGTTGTGGGCGACATCTTCGATGTTCATGCCGCCTTCGGTGGAGACCATCAGCGTGACGCGGCTGGTCGCGCGGTCCACCAGCATGGAGAGATAGAGTTCCCGGACAATGGCGCAGCCGGCTTCCACGTAGACCCGCTTCACCTTCTTGCCGGCGGGACCGCTCTGGTGCGTGACCAGGGTCTTGCCGATCATCTGGCTGGCGGCTTCCTTGACTTCGGCGATGGTCTTCACCACCCGCACGCCGCCCTTACCGCCCGCTTCCGGCTCCTTGAAGGTGCCCTTGCCGCGGCCGCCCGCGTGGATCTGGGCTTTCACCACATACACGCCCTGGGGCAGGCCTTCGGCCACCTTGGCGGCTTCCTCGGCGGTGTAAGCCACGCCGCCCGGCAGCACCGGCACGCCGTATTTCTTGAGCAGCTGTTTTGCTTGGTACTCGTGAATATTCATGTTGTTCGCTCTGCTGACCGACTTGGACTGAAACGTCTGGGCGGGGTTTGCGGCGGGGAAACGCTGGAAACGGGGCGAAAGCCCCCCTTCGCGCCGGGGTCTTTATAGCACCCGGATCACCCCACGCAACCGGCGGGTTCCGGCATTTCAGCCCCCCGGCAATGCCGATTCACCTTGGCCGATCAGCGTTCTAAACTGGCCCTATGCGTGTCCTCAATATCGAAGCCATCGCCGCCGCCCCGGCCGACGACGCCCCCTACCGCCATTTCGTGGGCGACGGCGTCCTGAAGCCCGAGGCGGTGTCCGCCCTGCTGGCGGATTTCCCCGACATCAAGCAGCCGGGGTTCTACCCCGTGACCGATCTCACCGTCCGCGGCGCCTTCGCCGACCTTATCGCGGACGTGAACGAACCGGACTTCAGCCGGCTGTTGGGTGAGAAATTGGGCCTGGACCTCGCCTCCAAACCCAAACTGATCACCATCCGCAAATGGTCGGCCGGTTCCGATGGCCGCATCCACACCGACTCCTTGAGCAAGATCGCCACCACGCTGATCTATCTGAACGAGCAATGGGCCGATAACGGTGGCGGACGTTTGCGCGTGCTGCGGGGGCCAAAGGACTTCGAGGACTACACCAAGGAGATCAGCCCGGTGGTGGGGACGATGTTCGGCTTCCGCCGCGCCGAGGACTCCTGGCACGGACACCTGCCCTTCACGGGCGAACGCAAGGTGGTTCAGATCACCTGGCTCATCGATGACTCAAAAGTCACCCACAAGACCCGCACCGCCAAATGGACGAGATGGCTGAAAAGACTGAACCCGTTTAGCGCCTAAGCACTAAACGGGTTCGGGTCTCGAAAACTCAGCCGGAAGATTTAGGCGAGCGTCTTGTCGATGTTCTTGCAGGCGGTGACCAGGCCGCGCACGGCGTTCACCGAATTGTCGAACATCTTCTTTTCTTCGGCATTGAGCGAGATTTCCACCACGCGCTCGACACCGCCGGCGCCGATCACCACCGGCACGCCGACATACAGGTCCTTCTCGCCGTACTGACCGTTGATGTAAGCGGCGCAAGGCAGCACGCGCTTCTGGTCCTTGAGGTAGGCTTCGGCCATTTCCACGCCCGACGCCGCCGGGGCGTAATAGGCCGAACCGGTCTTGAGCAGCGCCACGATCTCGGCGCCGCCGTCACGGGTGCGCTGCACGATCTTGTCCAGCTTCTCCTGCGTGGTCCAACCCATCTTGATCAGGTCGGGCAGCGGGATGCCGGCGACCGTGGAGTAGCGCACCAGCGGCACCATGGTGTCGCCATGGCCGCCGAGCACGAAAGCGGTGATGTCCTTCACCGACACCTTGAACTCTTCGGCCAGGAAGTAACGGAAGCGCGCGGAGTCGAGCACGCCCGCCATGCCGACCACCTTGTTGTGGGGCAGGCCGGAGAACTCGCGCAGCGCCCAGACCATGGCGTCGAGCGGGTTGGTGATGCA
>CANJOI010000329.1 GCA_947475365.1 Fidelibacterota bacterium
GTGTCGGTGGCCTGGGCGATGAAGCCGGCGCAGACCGCCATGTAGATCGAGGTGCCGTCCAGGTTGAAGCTGTAACTCGCGGGCAGGACGAAGCCCACCACCGCCTGGTCGCAGCCTGCCTTCTCCAGTTTCCGCATCATCCGCGGCAGCACCACTTCGCCCGAGGCGGTGCCCAACACCAGCAGCAGTTCGTCGCGGATCAGGGTGATGATCTTGAAGATCGACAGGCCGCAGGCCATGGCCATGCCGCCCATGGCCACCACCACGAACACGATCGACGTCGCCCAAGCCAATAACACCAGCTTGGCGAGATACACCAGGGTGACCGCCCCGAAGGCGCCGATCGCCGCCGCCATGGCGCCGAAGGCGCCGATGGGCGCCAAGCGCATGAGGAAGCCGAGGATCTTGAACAGGATATCCTGCCCCTCGGCGATCGCCTTGAGCACCACGGAGTCCTTGCGCACGCCGCCCAGGCTGAGCGCCATGCCCACCAGGACCGAGATGAACAGCACTTGCAGGATTTCGCCCTTGGCAAACGCGTCCACCAGGGTGGTCGGGATGATGCTCAGGAAAAACCGTACCGCGGTGAACTGCGTGGCGCTTGCGGTCGCGCGCGCCACGCTCTCGGTGACCTCCAGGGCGCTCGCGTGCAACCCGTCGCCGGGCCGGACCAGGTTGACCGCGACGAACCCCAGGATCATCGCCAAGGTGGTGGCAGCCTCGAAATAGATCAGCGCTTTTGCCGCGAGGCGCCCCAGCTGGCGCATGTCCGCGACATGGGTGAGACCGAGGACGATGGCGCAGAAAATGATCGGCGCCAGCATCATGCGCAGCAGCGCAATGAAGGCGTCGCCCAGCGGCTTCATCGCCAGCGCCACCTGCGGCGCGGCCAGGCCGAGCACGACAGCCAGCAGAATCCCGATCAGGACCTGCACATAAAGTTGCCGCAACAGCCGCATTCCCCGGCACCCCCAGGCGAAAGGTAGCCGTTAGCCCACAGCGCGTACAAGTCCCGCGCTGAAATCGCGGCTTCGACTTGACGGCGGTAACCGCGATCCCCACGCTGCGGCGCATGTGGGAGTTCAGCGATGGGTGATGTGATCAATCTGCGTCAACTGCGCAAGCAAAAGGCGCGCGGCGAGAAAGACCGGAAGGCCGAGGCCAACCGCGCCAAGTTTGGGCGCACCAAGGCCGAGAAACAGCAGACCAAGGATGCCGCGGCCCGCACCACGCGAGCCTTGGATCAGTCGAAGCTCGACGACTGATTATTTTTCTTTTCCGCTTTTTCTTTCGTAGGGGGCGGTTCCGACTTCACCAGCGATGTGACCGGGCACCGGCTGCCCTCCACCAGGATCGTGCTGAACTTGTCGAAGCTGCCGCCGGGGCTGGTGACAAAGGCCACGCCGTTGGCGGTGGACAGGCCGAAACACGATGAGAACAGCGTCGCGTAGTACCACTGGCGGTTCGTGCCGCGCACATACAGGCTCTTGTCGTCGAGCGCGCGCCAATCCTGGATGCCGCCGGTGTTGGCGAACGGGATGTAGGTCTCGGCGCTCTTTTCCGCCGCCATGGCCGGCTGGGCGGCTGGCAGGGCGGCCGCCAGGGCGAAGACGGCAATGGTCAGACGCATGGTCGGCTCCTTGCTGAGCGCTCAAATCATAGCAAAACCGGCCCACGGCACAAAATGACACATCGCGACACCTGCTGACCGCCCCGCGATCTCCGGTTCTCACGCCGCGCCGGACTGACGGCGCGCGGACGGAGGGCTATGCTATGGCGGCCGTCAGGGGAGGGACCGATGCCGACACGCAGACAGCTCATGGCGCGTGGCGCCGCATTGCTCGCGTCAGGCTTCGCCGCCGGGCGCGTTCATGCGCAAGTCTCTCACGGCGCCCCCGTGAAAATGGCGCGCACGCCGTTTCTCGATATCGGGTATCACGAGAGCGGCGGTGCGTCGGGTTTCCCGGTGATCCTGCTTCACGGCTTTCCCGATGACGCGCATGCTTATGACGGTGTCTCGCCGGCGTTGGCGAAGGCGGGTTTCCGGGCGTTGGCGGTGTACCTGCGCGGGTATGGCCCGACGCGGATTCTGGACGGCGCCGCCCCGCGCACGGCGGAGCAAGCAGCCATTGGCCAGGACGTGATCGACCTCGCCGATGCGCTCAAGCTGAAACGCTTCGCGGTCTGCGGCTTTGACTGGGGCGGGCGCGCCGCCTGTGTCACCGCCGCGTTGCATCCCGACCGCGTCAGGGCCGCCGTGCTGATGGGCGGCTATTCCATCCAGAACACCGTGACGCCGCCGCCGCCAGCCGCGCCTGCCGCGGTCAAGAACGCCTGGTATCAGTGGTACTTCAACACGGAAGTGGGCCGGAAAGGCCTAAGCGAGAACCGCAAAGCCCTGTGCAGGTTCATGTGGCAGGACTGGTCGCCGACCTGGAAATTCTCCGACGCGCTGTATGACCTGACCGCGCCGTCGTTCGATAATCCGGATTTCGTGGATTGTGTGATCCACTCTTACCGGCACCGCAACTTCAACGCGCCCGGCGAGGCGCGCTTCGCCGAGGTTGAAAAGGCGCTGGCCCTGCGTCCGAAAGTGGAGGTGCCGACGGTGCTCTTGCACGGCGGCGACGACGGCTTCGGCAGGCCGCCCACGCAGGCCACGGAGGTCGAGCGCACCCAGTTCACCAAGCTGGTGGCGCGTCACGTGGTGGACGACGCTGGCCATTTCGTGCCGCACGAAAAGCCCGACGCGGTCGCCGCCGGTATTTTGGAAGCCCTGAAAGCGACGCGCTAAACGAACGCGGCGGCCACGCCCGCGGCGGCGATGCTAAGGGCGCCGAACCACAGCCAGCGCCGCTTCACCAGGATCGACACCGAGGCCACCGCGATGGCCAGGTGGACGATGTTCGTGGCGATGGCGAAGCGGTGGTGACGCTCCATGGCTTCCGTACTGGCGGCTTCCTCCTTGCGCACCTCCTCTTCCTTGGCGCGCGCCTTGCCCTGGATATCCTCCTCCTTGGCGTAGCTGGCCGCCTTGGCGGCCAAATTCGCGGCCTGGTCCGCGGGCGCGGCACCCGCCGCGAGCTCGTACATGTTCTTCTTGATGCTGCGCGCCTGGAAGAACCCCCACAGATCCGAAGCTTCGCCTTGCCGCACGGCGGCGTCGGAGCGCGCGAGCACCGCCGTGGATGCGGCCGTGGTCTCGAGGCTGCCGAACAC
>CANJOI010000330.1 GCA_947475365.1 Fidelibacterota bacterium
GGCGCGGTGTTCTGGAGCGCGCGCAGGCCCGGTGTGTTGGGCGAGGACACGTTGACCACCAGGAAGTCGGCGACCGGCGCCAGCCCTTCCGCGAGCGCGGCATAGTCGGCGCTTGCGTCCTCGCTGTCCTTATTCTTGCCGAGGTTCACGCCGATGGGGCCGGGGAGCTTTCCGCGCACGGCTTTGAGGCGCGCGGCCACGGCGGCGAGGCCCTGGTTGTTGAAGCCCATGCGGTTGATGACGGCCCGATCGCTCTCCAGACGGAACAGGCGCGGCCTGGGATTGCCGCTCTGCGGCTTGGGCGTGACCCCGCCCACTTCGGCGAAGCCGGCGCCGAGATCGAACACCTGGCCCGGCACTTCCGCGTTCTTGTCGAACCCGGCGGCGATGCCGATGGGGGTTGAGAAAGTGAGCCCCCAGAGATGGCTGGCCAGCACCGGGTCGGGCTGGCCGCTTTTACATAAAGCGCCGGCACCCGCCTTGAGCCCGGACAGCGCCAGGCCATGGGCGGTTTCAGGATCGAGACGGCGGAGGAGAGGCCAGAGCAGCGGGTAGATGTCGATCAGGACTGGGGCGCCCCGCTGCCAATGTTTGTGTCGCGGGCCTTGCGCATGTCCTCGGAAAAATCCGCCAGGCCGGAGAGGCAGCAATGCCGCCCCACCTGCTGCCCGCGCTCGGACTGCTCGCGGTAGAACTCGTTCGAGCCGATCTTAAGAAATTTGGCGATGGCCGCGGTCATCAGCACGATGCCGCCAGCCAACAGGATCATTTTGAACAAAACCGGGTCCATGGATCCGAGTATAGGCCAGGATGCCCGCGAAGCGGAGTCAGCGGGTAGGGGGGGGGGGGGGGCTGGAGTCGCCTGACCCGGCATTGGAGTGCGGCCGAATGCTGCGGCGCACCATCTCGCGGGAGGCGGCCAAAGCTGACGCATACCTTTCAAATTGGGGCGTTGGGGCTTTGAGTAACAGCAGTTACCAATGTTATTCTGGCCGCCAGGGGTTTGAAATTCCGCTGGAATTATATCGGGTGTATGATCTCCTCCGCGGATACCAGTGCGGGAAAGAGCCTGGGTTCGCCTGTGGAGATGGAACGTCTCCGGCCCATCACGTATGGCCCGGTAGAACGGGGAGAGGACATGCTTAAGAGAACCGTAGCTTCGTGCGCTGTGGTCGCGGCTGCTTTGGCCGGCGGCGTGAGCATTGCCGCCGAAACCAAAAGCGCGATGGAAGCTTACGTCGCCGAGCCCGTGCCATCGATCATTCAGGTGGTCGGCACCGACCTGGATGGTCCGGTGTTCGCGGACTCCAGGGGCCACACGCTCTATGTCTTTGGCGGCGGCCGTGAACGCGGCGGATACGGCGGCGGCGGCGATCCGAAGGACAAGTCCAAGTGCCTGGACGCGCCGGACAAGGTGACCACCGGCAATATGGCGCCGTGGCCCGCCGGCATGGAACTGCCTGACCTCGCGACCCGCAAGACTTGCGCCCAGGTATGGCCGCCTCTGTACGCCGCCGATGACGCCAAGCCGGTTGGCAACTGGTCGATCATCGCCCGCGACGACGGCAAGAAGCAGTGGGCCTACAATCACGCCGCGGTCTACACCTCGTCGCTCGACGTTCGTCCCGGCGATGTGAACGGCGGCGGACACCTGCACGCGCAGGGCGCCTCCGGCACCATGCGCACGCCCATCGGTCCCGACGCCGACCTGCCGGCGCAGTTCGACGTGGAATCCATGCCGACGGGCCGCATGCTCACGATGGTCGACGGCTTCTCGGTCTACACCTGGGACAAAGACGGCCCCAACAAGTCCAACTGCGACGCCAACTGCCTGGCGCAGTGGAAGCCGGTGCTGGCGGCGGCGACCGCACCGCAGGTTCACGGGGACTGGGCGATCATCGCGCGTTCGCCCGGCGTGTTTCAGTGGACCTACCGCAAAAAGCCGCTCTACACGCTGAACGGCGAGGTCCAGAAGCGCAGCTCGCATGGCGCGGACATTCCCGGCTGGCACAATGTCTTCACGACGCCGGGACCGGCGTGGCCCAAGGGCTTCTCGGTGCAGGACAATCCCGGCGGTTCGGTGCTCGCGGACTCCAAGGGCAAGACCATCTACATCTTCAACTGCATCGAGGACTCGTCCGATCAGCAGTCGTGCGATCATCCCTCGACCACGCAGCAGTATCGCCTGGCCATGTGCGGCGGCTTCGACGTCAAGCGCTGCAACGAGATGTTCCCCTACGTGGTTGCCGACAAGGGCGCCAAGAGCACCTCGCAGATCTGGGGCATCAAGGACATCGACCCGGCCACCGGCCGCTATGTCGAACCCGGCACCGCGGGCGCGGTGCATGTGTGGACCTTCCGCGACCGGCCGCTCTACACCTTCGCGCGTGATTCCGTCCCCGGCGAGGTCCGGGCGAATGCATGGGGCGAAGGCAACGGCTGGCGTAATGGTTTTCACGCTTTCTGGGTTCGCGAAGAATTCCGCAGGCAGTTCTGAAATGAAGGATGCAGTGATGAAAAAGACTCACGTTGCGGGCTTGATTTCCGGTGCGGCGGCGCTGTTCGGCGCTGCCGGTGCGACCCAGGCGGTGGACACGGTGCCCGAAACGGTGCTGAACCGTTCCATCGGCTACGTCATGGTCAGCGAGAACCGCGCCATCTATGAAACCAAGGACGGCAAGGCCGAGTGCCCGCAGGGCTACAACGACGGCCCGCGCGAGCAGTTCAAGCTGCGCAACCCGGACGAGGCCAAGCGCACGGTGATGAACACCCGTCTGTCGTTCGAGGCGGAAGTCTGGCACCCGTCCACCACGCCCGACCCGCTGCCCTACCACTACATTCAGGGCAGCACCGGCGAAGGTCTGAATCTGGACGGCAAGATCGGCGCCAACGATCTCACCAGCCCGCTGGGCGAGAAAGGCATCGACAACCAGATGTACCGCGCCATCGGCTGCACCCGTAACTTCCGCGCCGACGGCGAGACCTCGATCCTGACGCCGCAGTGGCGCTCACGTGGCCGCTACAACACCTTCGTGATCGAACTCACCGATGTCGACAGCCTGGCCAATGACGATGACGTCACGGTCACCACCTACCGCGGCCTCGACAAACTGATCGCCGACGCCACCGGCAACAGCTACCTGCCGGGCGGCACCCAGACCGCCGACATGACCTGGGGCAAGAAGTTCATCCAGAC
>CANJOI010000331.1 GCA_947475365.1 Fidelibacterota bacterium
CTATTTCCCGCACCGCTTCCCGCACGGCCTGTTGCGCTGCACACAAAACGAGCGCGTAAACCGCCGGTTTTCGCCCGCAGCCTGTGGATAACCGGCCGCCGCGCGCGGGGCCTCTTTGTTACCAGCCAATTCATGCTTTTCGCGCTGCCAAAGGCCTTGCGTGACCGGCCTCCCGGTGCGAATTAGTCCTCCATCCCGGCCGGTACGAGCGGCTGAAACATCAGAGGAATCAAAGGTAGTATGGTTTCCGTAAAGTCGCCTACTAGCCACGCCAAAGTGAATGCCTTCGTGGCCGAAATGGCCGCCCTGTGCGAGCCGGCCCAGATTCATTGGTGCGACGGTTCCGAGGAAGAGAACACCGTGCTGTGCAAGCAGCTGGTCGACGGCGGCACCTTCATTCCGCTCAACGAAAAGAAGCGCCCGGGCTCTTACCTGGCCCGTTCCCATCCGGGCGACGTGGCGCGGGTTGAGAACCGCACCTTCATCTGCTCCAAGGACAAGAGCGACACCGGCCCCACCAATAACTGGGCCGACCCCATTGAGATGAAAGCGACCCTCAAGGGCCTGTTCAAGGGCTGCATGCAGGGGCGCACGATGTATGTGATGCCGTTCTCCATGGGCCCCCTGGGCTCGGACATCTCACACATCGGTATCCAGATCACTGACTCGGCTTATGCCGTCGTGAACATGCGCATCATGACGCGCATGGGGCAGAAGGTGCTCGACGTGCTGGGCGCCGACGGCGACTTCGTGCCGTGCGTGCATTCGGTCGGCGCGCCCCTGAAACCCGGCGAGCAGGACAGCGTCTGGCCGTGCAACCCGGACAAGTACATCGTCCACTTCCCCGAAGAACACGCCATCTGGTCCTATGGCTCCGGCTACGGCGGCAACGCGCTCTTGGGCAAGAAGTGCTTCGCACTGCGCATCGCGTCCGTGATGGCGCAGGAAGAAGGCTGGCTCGCCGAGCACATGCTGATCCTGGGGCTTGAGTCCCCGAAGGGCGAGAAGACCTATGTGGCGGCGGCGTTCCCGTCGGCCTGCGGCAAGACCAACCTCGCCATGATCATCCCGCCCAAGGGCTTCGAGGGCTGGAAGGCCTGGACCGTGGGCGACGACATCGCCTGGCTGAAGCCCGGCGCCGACGGCAAGCTGCACGCCATCAACCCGGAAGCCGGCTACTTCGGCGTCGCGCCCGGCACCTCGGACAAGACCAATCCGAACGCCATGCAGCTGATCACCAAAAACACCATCTTCACCAACTGCGCGCTGACCGACGATGGCGACGTGTGGTGGGAAGGCATGACCGACACCCCGCCGGAGCATCTGATCGACTGGCAGGGCAAGGACTGGACGCCGGAGGCCGGCCGCCCCGCCGCGCACCCCAACGCGCGCTTCACCGCGCCCGCCACCTCCTGCCCCACCCTCGACCCGTCGTGGGACGATCCCAAGGGCGTGCCGGTGGAAGCCTTTATTTTCGGGGGGCGCCTCTCCCACACCTTCCCGCTGGTGTTCCAGTCCTACGACTGGAACCACGGCGTCTACCTTGCCGCCACCATGGGCTCGGAAGCCACCGCGGCGGCCGACAACCAAGCGGCCGTGCGCCGCGATCCCATGGCGATGCTGCCGTTCTGCGGCTACAACATGGCCGACTATTGGGGCCACTGGTGCGCCCTGGGCGCCAAGCTCAAGCACCCGCCCAAGATCTTCCGCGTCAACTGGTTCCGCCGCGACGAGAACAACAAGTTCTTCTGGCCCGGCTACGGCGAGAACATGCGCGCCCTGGCCTGGATCGTGGACCGCGTCCACGGCCGCGGCGGCGCCGAGGAAACCGCCTTCGGCTATGCGCCGCGCTTCGAGGACCTGACCTGGGAAGGCCTGGCCTATCCCAAGGCCAAGTTCGAGCAGCTCATGCATATCGATCAGGCGCGGGCGATGCACGAGATCGACGACCAGAAGGAATTCCTGGGCAAGTTCGGCGACAAGATGCCGGGCGCCATCCAGGAGCAGTGGACCAAGGCCCGCGCCCGGGTCGAAAAGGCTGGGGCCGCCGCGGCCTAAGCCTTTGAATTGGAATAGCTATGCGTCCGGCAAAGGGCAGGCCTGCGGGTGCTGCCCTTTGTCATATCCGCTAAACGCTTGCGCCCGCCACGGCGTGGGATCACATCAGTAATCGCATTTTTCGGGAGGCACCTCATGAACGCCTGCATGATCGGCTGGTACCACTCCAAGTTCGGCAAGCTGGCCGACGAGACCTTGGAAACGCTGATGGTCAAGGCCGCCCAGGAAGCCATCAAGGACGCGGGCATCGAGGCCAAGGACATCGACGACATCTTCGTCGGCCACTTCAATTCCGGTTTTTCGCGGCAGGACTTCCCGTCCTCGCTGACCCTGGGCGCCCATCCCGATCTGCGCTTCAAGCGCGCGACCCGCATCGAGAACGCCTGCGCCACAGGCAGCGCCGCCATGCACGCCGCGGTGAATGCCATTCGCGGCCGCAATGCGCGCGTCGTACTGGTGGTGGGCGTCGAGAAGATGACGCATCTCGGCGCCGAGGAAGCCGGCAACAATCTGCTCCATGCCTCCTACGTCGCCGAAGAAGCCGATATCAAAGGCGGTTTCGCAGGCGTGTTCGGCCGCATCGCCGATACCTACTTCCAGAAATACGGTGACCGCTCCGACACCCTGGCCAAGATCGCGGCCAAGAGCCACACCAACGCCATGTCCAATCCGCGCGCCCAGATGCAGAAGGAACTGTCCTACGAGTTCTGCCGCACGCCGTCGGAGAAGAACCCCCTGGTGGCCGGCCCCCTGCGCCGCACCGATTGCTCGCTGATCTCTGACGGTGTGGCCGCCGCGGTGCTGGTGGACGGCGAGATCGCGCTGGGCGCCAAAAAGGCCGTGGCGATCCGCTCCATCGCCCAGGTCAACGACTACCTGCCCATGAGCAAGCGCGACATGACGCATCTCGAAGGCGCGGAGATCGCCTGGAAGAAAGCGCTCGGCGACGCCAAGCTCAACATCTTCGATCTCGATGCCGTTGAAACCCACGACTGCTTCACCATCGCCGAACTGATGGAATACGAAGCCATGGGCCTCACCAAACCCGGCGAAGGCTACAAGGCCGTGGAAGAAGGCTGGGTGTTCAAAGGCGGCAAACTGCCCGTGAACCTGTCC
>CANJOI010000332.1 GCA_947475365.1 Fidelibacterota bacterium
CGACTTTGTCTCGGGCCAGGACAAGATCCAGGTCGATCTATCCGGGTTCAACTTCGGCACCACGGTGCAGTCTGGCGCCAACTTCTCGGTGATTGCCGGCAAGTTCGATGGCAGCCTCGCCGGCGCCAACGCGGCCTTTACCAATGGGCACGCCGCGCTGGTCTACAGCGAGGCCGACAGCACCCTGTACTTTGACGCCAACGGTAGCCAGGAGGGATACTCGGTGATCGCGCACCTTCAGACCGGCGCGCACCTGCTGGGGTCTGATATCCGGGTGGTCGATCACTTAATGGCGTAATGCCTGTATCCTTGGCCCGCGGGCCAAGGATAACAGACACTCTCAGATCGTCATTTGCTGGTGGCGACGTAGACGCCATCCCAATCCGCGGGCAGGGGATTGGCGCGGAAGTCTTCGATCCGCTCGTGCACGATGTCGTAATAGCCCGGCAGTTCCGCGGCCAGGCCGGTGCGGCCGTCGAGAATTTTGCGGCAGGCCGCAATTTCGGCCAGCGCCACATCCCACTTTTGCCCACGGTAAGCGGCCAGCATGGCGTCATGCCGCGCCTTAAGCTCCGCGAACCAGCCCTGGTCCGCGACCTCCGACTCACCGAGAAGGGTATAGATGCGCACGGCATGCGCCTTGCCCTTCACCTTGATCAGGTCGAGTTCCAAGATCGCGAACCCTGTGACGTTGTGGGCCGTGTTTTCGCCGAGCACGATGGTGACGGCGTAGGTCTTTGACTGGCCTTCCAGGCGCGATGCCAGGTTGACGCTGTCCCCCAGCACCGAATAGTCGAACCGCTGCTCGCTTCCCATGTTGCCGACGCAGGCGATGCCGGAATTCACGCCGATGCCGACAGCCAGGCGCCGGTGTTCGCGGCCTTCTTGTATGGCTTCGGCCTCGAGCTCGCGGTTGACGCGGGCCACCTCTCCGACCATGCGGAGCGCGGAGCGGCAGCCGCAGGCGGCGTGATACTTCACCTCCAGCGGCGCGTTCCAGAACGCCATCACGCAGTCGCCCATGTATTTGTCGATGGTGCCGCGGTTGGAGAGGATGACGTTGGTGAGCGGAGTCAGGAGCCGGTTGATCAGGCGGGTCAGGCCTTGCGCATCGAAGAGTTCGGAGATCGTGGTGAAGCCGCGGATATCCGAAAACATGAAGGTCATGTCGCGGTTCTCGCCGCCGAGGGTCAGCTTCGAGGGGTCTTCCGCCAGGCGCTTGACGAGGTCAGGCGAGAGGTACTGTCCGAAGGCGGAGCGCACCTGCTTTCTTTGGCGCTCCTCACGCGTGTAACCGACATAGGTGAGGAAGGTGTAGAACAGCAGCGCCACCGCGACCGTGAACGTAGGGTCCCACAGCTCCAGGCGGGTGGAGAACGCGTTCCAGGAATACCCGACCAGGGCGGCGGCGATGGCGAGGAAGGTCATGACGCCCACGCGCGCGCCCACCATGGGCGTGATGATGATCATGATCATGCCGGCGACGAAGGTCGCGGCCCATTCGAGGATGTGGGCCGGCGTCGGGCGGGTCAGCTGATTCTTGAAGATGATGTTCTCAAGGATGTTGGCGTGAACCTCAACGCCCGGCAGCACCGAGTTCAGAGGCGTGGAGCGCAAGTCGAGAAGGCCGGTCGCGGATGTTCCGACCAAGGCAAGTTTGCCGGCAAGCCGCTCCTTGGGGATGCGGTCATTCAGGATGTCGGTGGCCGAGATGTAGGCGTTCTGGAAAGTTTCGTGCTTGCGGAAATAGACCCAGACCTGGCCGCCGGAGTCGGTCTTCACGGCATAGCGGTCGCGGCTGCGGGGCGGGCGGATGAAGATCTCGCTGATTCCGCCCGCGGCGGCTTCCGTCTTTACGCCGATGGTCCGCCCTCCCAGTTTGACGCGCAGCATCTCGAGCGCGAGCGACGGGTAAAGCTGCCCGTTGTCGGCGCTGACGATGGTCGGCACCTGGCGAACGATGCCGTCGAAGTATTTTTCCGAAAGGCTGACCAGTCCGCGGCCCGCCGCGGCCTGGTCGAGGATTGGCAAAGGCCGCAGGACGGTGAAGTTCCTTTCCAGGAAAGGTATCGGGTCATCGCCCACCGTGGCGAAAGACGTGCGTGGGGGTTCGCCCTTGTAATCGCGCCGGTCGCCAAACGACGTCTGGCCCAGCACGACCTTGCCGCTGGCTGCGATCGCGTCAGCCAGCAACTGGTCATTGGTGGGCACATTTTCCAGGCGGCCACGCGTGGCCTGGTCAATGACGGTATTCGGGACGCGCGTGATGACCTTGGAGACCGATGTCTGGTCCTCCTCGGCGAACATGACGTCGAAGCCGATGGCGTCGACGCCGGCCGCCGTGGCCTTGGTGATCAGTTCGCCCACCACCGTGCGCGGCCAGGGGAACTGACCTTGTTCCGCCAGGCTTTTCTCGTCGATGTCGATGATCACCACCGGGCTGTCTTCGGCGAGCGTCCGGGGTTTGGTCTGCTGATAGAAATCGAACACCCGCGCCCGCACCAGGAGCAGGGCGCCCGGTTCTTCCCACTGCACGGCCAGCAATAGGATCAGGAACAGAAAGGTGGAAATACGCCCCGAGTCATAGAGTGACTTCTTGGACCAGCGCAGCCACCATTTGCCGCTCAGCGCATTGCGCCACGGCACGGCCCTGATCGCGTCTACAGCGCGCCTTAACCGTGACGGGGAAACCCCATCCGCCTGTACGTCGTCTCTCACTTGAAATTCCCCGTCCGCCGCAATCGTCCCCAGGCAATATATTAAGCCGGAATCGAGGGTTAGGTCGCCCCCAAAAGACGCAGAACGGTTCCTAAGACTCGCGTTTTAGGATAGGGTCCGGGCTATGAATTTTGACCCTCTAGACCGCTGGACTACCGCCAGAGGCTTTGGCTTTAGTCCCTGGTTGAAGACGCTTCTGGAACCGCTCACCCCGCTGTTCAAGGAAGTGCTCGCCATGTCCTTGTTCATCAACCTGCTGGCGGTGGCGGTGCCGGTGTTCGTGCTGCAGGTTTATGACCGGGTGATCTTTCATAGCGGCCTGTCCACCCTGCAGGGGTTGGTGATCGGCGTGCTGGTGGTCATCGGCTTCGATTTCTCCCTGCGCCGGGCGCGGGCACGGGCCTTGCAGACCGTGGCCCTTAAGATCGATGTCGCCGTCAGCCAGCG
>CANJOI010000333.1 GCA_947475365.1 Fidelibacterota bacterium
CAGCGGCGCCAGCGGCGAGAGCCGCGCGAGCGCGAGCAGGAGGCCCAGGGTCACGCCCAGCACCATCGCCAGGATGGCAATGGCGATGGCGGTGAGCGCGCCTTCCAGCAGAAACGGCGCCAGCGCGTAGGACAGCGTCTCTTGGAGAGCCTCTGGCACGGATTTAGTCGGTCAGGATTTCGGGCGTGCGCGCGGCCGAGGCATCGACGCGGTTGTCCTCGAAGATCTTCTTCATCCTGCCGTCGGCGGCGAGCGCGGTGAGGCCGTCCAGGATCACCTGGCGCAGCTCCGGGCGGTTCTTCGCGACGCCGGCGGCGATCTTCGCGCCGGTCTGGATCTCGAAGGCGAAGTCGAACACGCCCGGCATTTTCTCGGCCATGGCGCTGACCAGGGCTTTGTTGGTGCTGAAGGCGTCGGCGCGGCCGTTCTGCACCAGGCGGATGCCGCTCGGGATATCGGGGGCGGTGATGATCTCGAGCGCGGCCTTGCCTTCGGTCTTGCAGGTGGCCGCCACCTCGCGCAATTGCGCCTCCTGCGTTGTGCCAAGACCCGCGGTCACCTTCAGCCCGCACAGGTCGGCGAGGCCCTTTAGTTTTTTCGGATTGCCCTTGGGCACCATGACGCCCGTGACAGCGCCCATATAGACCACGAAGTCGAGACGTTTGGCGCGCTCGGGCGTGTAGAGCAGCGTGTCCCACATGACGTCGATCTGCCCCGCCATGGTCGCGGGGATCAGGCCGGACCAGCTGCCGGTGATGAAGGTGACGGGGATACCGGCACAAGCAAACACCGCGCGGGCGAGGTCCGCGTCCAGGCCGATCAGCTTGCTGAAGTCCTTGGGGTCGCGGGTGCTGAACGGCGGGCTTTCGCCGTCCTGTCCTATTTTTACGGTGACGCCCTTGAGGCTGGGGTATTTGGCCGCGAGGCGCGCGGGTTCGCAGGCGGCCCAGGCCGGCGAGGCGAGCGCGGGCAGGGCGAGCATAGCCGCAGCCAGCACGGCGAGGCAGAGGCGGGCGAAGTGCATGATGACGCTGTTGGCCCCCAAAGCTAAACTGTGAGGCAAGCGCGATCTCGCGTGCAAGGCCTTTCTGAAGATCTGATGGTTTGACCTCATCCGACGCCACCACGCGCGCGACACGCTGGGCCACGGCCGCGATCCTGATCGCGGCCTATGCCATCTATACGGCCATGTGCGCCTACGGTGTGATCTATGGCCGCACCTGGATCGACGAGATCACCTATGTGATCAAATCCTGGTGGTACGTCACCGGCGCGGAAAAGCCTTACAGCGACGCCGACGCCACCTGGTACATGCCGCTCTATTTCTATCAGCTGGGCTGGGCGCAGGAGATTTTTGGGCGGGGCCATATCACCGGCCGCGTGATGTCGGCGATTTTGGGCGCGGGCGCGGGCGGCCTGGTGTTCGTGATCTGCCGGCGCATGGCGCTCGCGGCGCCGGTGGCGGCGCTGGGAACGGCGCTGTTCCTGCTCACGCCCACGACAGCTTACTACTTCACCACCGCCACGCCTATCGCCACGGTCGCATTTCTCCTGCTGCTCGCGGTGTATCTGGTGCAGCGCGCGTCGGAGGCCCAACCCCTCGCGTTGTCCCTCGGCCTCGGGGTCTTGTTCGGTGTGCTCTACTTCTACCGCCAGAACATGATCCTGGCGCTGGTGGTGCTGGGACCGCTCTATCTCTGGCATATCGGCAAGCGCTGGCCGTGGCATGCGGTGCTGGTGCTGCTGGGCATGGCTTTGGTGGCGGTGCCAATCCTCACGGTTTTCCCCGCCAAGCTCGCGCTCTATGCGATCCGCTTGCCCCTGGTGACGCCGGTCCTGCACCGCATCGGGCTGCTGCCGGACACCTTGCGCCTGATCCAGGAGGCGACCGAGAGCCGCTACACCTTGGACATTAATCTCGCGGGCCTCTCCTGGCGCGATCCGCTGAACGCATTCCTGCTGCCGTTCCTGGGCACCAATCTGCTGGCGCTGGCGGTGTTCGCGCTTTACCGCTCCGAGCGGCTCCTGATGCTGGTGCCGGCGTTTTATTTTTTCCTGGCGGCCGCGCATTACCTTGGCTCCGCCGGCTATTGCCCGGCGTGTATCCTCACCTACACCAGCTATTTCATCGGCATCGGCGCCCTGGCCGCCGCGCTCGCGATCGATGCGCTGCTGCGCGCGCGCGGACCGTTGATCCCGGCGGCACTTGGGATCGCGGCCTTGGCCTTTAACGCGCTGGGCCCGGCGCTGGCGGCGAAGGATGCCGCGGGTGCGCCGAGCCTGTGGCGTAATTTCCCGTTGCCGCTGCTGCAGCCCAACAATGGTCAGCCGGATATTGTCGAAACGGAACGCCTGGCAGGCTTCGTCGGCATGGCTGTGCCGGCGGCGCGGCGCGTCCTGGTGCTCGATGACCAGCCGCAGCTGGCCTATGCGGTGGCCCGCAGCGGACGGACCCTCCCGGTGCAAGGCTTCAACCTGCGCCAGAGTTACCGGCGGCTGCGCGCAAATCTTTCTGAAGCGGAGAAAGCCGAGGTCACCCGCATCCTGGAAGCGGAATCACTTTGGACCGACGCGACCTTGGTGTCCTGGCTCGGCGACCCCGCCATCGGCGCGGTCATGCTGCAGCCGAACGCCGTGACCCTGTCGCCGGAAGCGCGCCAGCGCCTGGATAAGAAATTCCGCCTCAGCGCTAATATTGTTGTCCTCGGCCGTACGGTCGGCATCTACCTGCCGGCGCCGCCAGCGGTGATATCCGATCCGGAGGCCACCCCTCCGCCGGGCGCAGGCGCGGCCGTTCCCACCCCTCCTTCGGGCTCCCCCTAGCACGCTGGCTCGGGTGCGGCCCGTCAGGCTATGCTCGCGCCGCAACTCCAGGGAGGAGACATCATGGAAAAAGTCATCGCGAACCTGCTCACCGATTTCGAACGCGGCCGCATCTCGCGCCGCAGCCTGATTTCCACACTCGCGGTCGCGACCACCGCCGCCGCGGTCCCGGCGCTCGGCGCCGACGCGCCGAAGGGTTTCAAGACAGTGGCGGTCAACCACCTGTCCTACAATGTGAAGGACTATAAGAAGACCGGCGAATTCTACGCCGACCTGCTCGGCATGAAGGTTTCGCACGACAACGGCAAGA
This sequence comes from Fidelibacterota bacterium, assembly GCA_947475365.1. Classification (GTDB taxonomy): domain Bacteria; phylum Pseudomonadota; class Alphaproteobacteria; order Rhodospirillales; family Rhodospirillaceae; genus SHVO01. Next base: position 3,134 of record CANJOI010000333.1, read on the forward strand.
ACCAGTGTTTCATGGA
>CANJOI010000334.1 GCA_947475365.1 Fidelibacterota bacterium
CTGGGCGGAAGAGGGCGGCCGCGCTGCCCTTCTGAAGCGCCTGGACGATCCCGTGCAGCTTGAGAAAATCCGCACCGAAATGCGCGACAACCTGCGCCGCCGCGGCGGGCCGGATTCCATGCTGCTGATTTCCTTCAATCAGGAATGGACCGGCATGACGCTCACCCAGATCGCCGCCAAGTGGAAGGTGGAGCCCATCGACGCCGGTATCCGCATCATCAAGACTGGCGCGCAGGGCGGCTCTGTGGCGTCTTTCAATATGGTCGAGTCCGACATTCAGGCGTTCATGAAGCAGCCTTGGGTGGTGACGTCGTCTGACGGCTCCGACGGCCACCCGCGCCAATACGCGACCTTCCCGCGCAAATACGTGAAGTACGTGACCGAGGACAAGACCATCAGCCTGGCGGAATTCATCCGCTCATCGACGGGGCGCGCCGCGGACATGTACATGCTGACCAATCGCGGTTACCTGCGTGAAGGCTATTTCGCCGACGTGGCGGTGATCGACCTCAAGAACTACAAGCCGCTGGCCGATTACAAGCGCCCGCGCGAACTGGCGAGCGGCGTCGACGCGATCTTCGTCAACGGCAAGGCCGCGATCCAGGATGGCAAACTCACCGGCGCCCTGGCCGGCACGGTGATCAAACACCCGCCGACGCCGGGAACGTGTAACTAGCATGGCTCCTAAACGAAGGGCCCGCTCGGTGAGAGCGGGCCCTTTTCTTTTTCGGCCTCGGGGGGATTAATTGTACCAGGTACAATTTCTGCACGCGGTGAGTCTGTCGGAACGCTCTGCCGGTTAAATTGTACCTGGTACAATTAATTCTGAGCTTAGTTCTAGAACCACATGTCCTTGACGCACCGCCCATCCCTTGGCAGGTCATCGAACTTGTCCAGGCCGTCGAAGTGATCGATCGGAAGGTCGGCGACCGCGTCCGGCGGCGCCAGACGCACGTTGACGGCGATGCGGGTGCGTCCTTCGGGTTCGCATATCAAGCCCCGCCAGGCCAGCACACAGGCGCAGGTGGGACAGAACAGCATTTCGAGGACCGGGTTATCCTTGGCGCGCTTATAGCTCTGCACCGGGCCGGTGACCTTGATGCGCTCGCCCTCATAGTCATAGGCCCACAGGGCGCCGTAGCGCCGGCAAAGGGTGCAGTTGCAGGCGGTGATGGAACCGGGATCGCCTTCCAGCGTCCAGTGGGCCGCGCCGCAATGGCAGGTTCCGGTCAGCACGGTTAGGAGATGGTTTCGTCGAACTTCAGCAGGCGGCCGGCGTTGGTCATGACCACGATGCTGCTGGAGTTCTGCAGGAGGGCGGCGATCAGCGCGCCGCTGGCGCCGAACACACCGCTGAGCGCCAGGGCCACCATCACCACGGTCCATAACAGGCCGATGGCGATATTGGTGTAGATGGTGCGCCGGCAGCGGCGGGAGAGGCGGATACAGGTGCCAAGGCGGCGCAGGTCGTTGGTCATCAGCACGAGGTCCGCCGAGGCCAAGGCCACGTCGGTGCCGGAAACGCCCATGGCGATGCCCACGGCGCCGGCCTTGAGCGCCAGCGCGTCGTTGATGCCGTCGCCCACCACCAGCGGGCGGAAACCGCCGCGCACCTTCTCCAGGATCTTTTCCATTTTCTCGGCCGGCAGCAGTTCGGCGTGGATTTCGGTGATGCCCACGTCGGCGGCGACCTTCTCGGCGGCGGCGCGGCGGTCGCCGGTGATGATCATCTTGTCCTTCAGGCCCAGTTTGGTCAGGTCGTCCATGGCGGCCTTGGCTTCCGGGCGCTGCTGGTCGGCCAGCAGCACCCAGCCGAGGAACCGGCCGCCGCGCGACGCGCCCACCACCGGGCCGGCATGGGCCGGCGGCGGCGGCAGGTCGATACCCATGTCGCGGAACAGCTGTTCCCGGCCCATGGCGACGACATTGCCGTCGCTGTCCTTGGCGGTGACGCCCAGGCCGCGCATTTCCTGCGGATCGGTGATTTCCAGAACAGGGTGATTCTCGGCGTAGGCCGTGAGCGCGCGGCTAACGGGGTGGTTGCTGGTGGCGCCCAAGGCGCCGGCCGTGCTGATGATCTCCGCGAACTCGGTGTAGTTCTCGGTATGCAGGTCCACCACCGTGAGATGACCGAAGGTGATGGTGCCGGTTTTATCGAGCGCGATGGAGTCCACCGTGGCGAGGCCTTCGAGGAACGCGGCGCCCTTGACCAGAATGCCGTGGCGGCTAGCGACCGAGATGGCGGCGATGGAGGTGGCGGGCGCCGCCAGGATCAAGGCGCTGGGGCAGGAGGCGATGAGGACCGCGAGCGGAATCACCGTCGAGCCGGTGGCGAACCACGCGCCCAGGGTCAGCAGCAGCACCAGCACGATGTAGCTGTTGGCGTACTTTTCCAGGAGCCGCATGATCGGCGGCTTGGCCAGTTCGGCGTCGCGCAGCAGTGACACCACGCGGCCCAGGGTGGTTTCCGAGCCCACGCGCGTCACGCGCACCTGGAGGTAGCCGTCCAGGTTCATGGAGCCGTTGAGCACTTCCGCGCCCGGCTGCACTTCCACCGGCAGCGATTCCCCGGTGACTGAGGCGGTGTCGACGTTGGAGTGGCCGCTTTCCACCAGGCCGTCGGCGGGCACGCGCTCGCCGGGCAGCACTTCCACCTTGTCGTCCACATGCAGGTCGCGGGCGAAGATTTCCTCTACCGCGCCGTCGGCCAGTACGCGCCGGGCCTTGGTTTCGGTAAGTTTGGACAGCGCGCGGATCGCTTCCTGGGAACCGAGCAGCGAGCGCTCCTCGAGGATATGGCCGATGGTCATCACCAGCGGCAGGAGGGCCGCCGTGGTCATGTCGCCGGCCGCCCAGGCGCTGAGCATGGCGATGGCGATGAGCTGGTCCATGATCCCGTGCAGGCCCGGCTGGCGCAGGGAGCGCCACGCGGACAGCAGCGCCGGCGGCGCCACCAGCAGCGCGGCAAGACCAGCCACCAGGTTGGCGAGATCCTGCTCGTCGGGGCGCAGCACCTGCAGGCCGCCCCAGACGATCAGGCATCCGGCGGCGGCGAGCGACAACGACAGGCGCAGCGCCAGAGAGCGCTGTTCGGCC
>CANJOI010000335.1 GCA_947475365.1 Fidelibacterota bacterium
ATCGCGCCCTTCAGGCGGATGTCGTAATAGTCGAACGACGTGCTGAAGCCCTGGAACCAGCTCGGCTGATACACCACGCCGAGCCCGGTGGTGTCGGCCTTTTCGGGCACCAGCGCGGTGTTGCCGAGCGAGGCACTGTTGTACGGCGCCGTAATGTTGCCCTTGAACGGATCGGTGATGCTGCCGTGCCCCAACACGCCGGGCGCGAACAGATCATTGAGGTTCGGCGCGCGGATGTCACGCGACTGGGTGACACGGAAGCGCAGGTCGTCGACCGGGTTGTAGGTCGCGCCCGCTTTCCAGGTGACGACGGTGCCCGAGATATTATAGCTGGTCAGGCGCACGGCGCCGTTGAAGTCCAAGGACTTGGCCCACGCCGTATCCTTGGCCAGCGGCACTACGGTTTCGAGGCTGCCTTCGGCGGCGCTGAAGGCGGCATAAGGCCAGGTGGTGTAGTTGGTCGAGAAATACCCCTTCGCGAAGCCGACCGGGTCGGCATTCCCGACAATGGACTTCCTGCGCCATTCGGCGCCGGCAGCCACGGACACGGGACCGGCCCACGACGAGAACGGCTCGCCGGAGATGTTGAAGGCGGTCGAGGTTTCGCCGTACTGCTGGCTGTTGTGCGGATGCTGGCCGAGATAGGTGCCGGTGACGTAATCCTTCGCGGCCTGCGAATTGCTGTCCGTGCCGAAGACATTGTACGGCACGCAACCGGTGTTCGCATTGGTGAGGGCAATGCGGCAGACGATGGAGCCGTTGGGAGCGCGCACGGCATCGACGGCGTTGAGGACGAGCTGGAGCTGCGACTGATACGGCGAATTGTTGTCGAGCTTCATCAGCCCGCGCTGCGCGTAGAAATCCCACTTCCAGCGGGTGTCGAATGCGTCGAAGCCGCCGTTGGCGCCAACCGTATAGACGAAGCTATTGCGGTTGTTCGCGCCCGCGAACTCGCCAAGGTCGGCGAGCTGCTTGCCGATATTGAACGAGGTCAGCTTCAATGCCGCGGCCTGCGCCGCCACCGATGCCGGAATGAAAGGGTTCTGAGTGTTGATGGCGAAATTGCCAAGATAATAGGTGTTGGCGACCTTGTTCGTGGAGCTGACGGTGCCGTAATTGTATTGGGCGAACACCTTGATGTCGTCGGAGATCTCGTAGCTCACATTCGTGAAGAGATGCTTGTCGATCACGCCGGCCGACAGGCTGTTCTGGCCCTGCATGGTGGCGGTCTGCCAGCCGCCGCCGACGTTATACGAACCGCTCGTCAAGTCGCCGAAATTATAGTTGTAGGGCTGGCCGCCGGGGCCGAAGGCGATACCCTTCAAGGGGCCGCTGGCGATGACGCCGCCGGCATTGGACGACCACAGGCCGACGTTCTTGCGGATGATCAGCTGCGGATTAGTCAGGCTCTGGCCGGCGCCGCTGCCGTAAGCGGGGTTGGAGAAGTAGAAGAAGCCCTGCTGGTTCCAGTCGCGCTGGTTACCATCCATATCCTGCTGATAGCCGTAGTCGGCGGCGAGCACGACATGGCCGCGTCCGCCGGCGAACGTCGTTCCGCCCGCCGCGCCGACCTTGTACTGCCGGTGATCGCCACGGCCGGTAACGCCGGTCATGACATTGCCCTTCAGGCCGACGAAATCGGTGTCGAGGATGAAGTTGACCACGCCCGCGACCGCGTCCGAGCCGTAAACGGCGGAGGCGCCGCCGGTCACCACGTCAACGCGGGAGATCAGTAGATCAGGGAACAACTTCGCGTCGGTACCGCCGGTGGCGAAAGTGTCCGGGAAGCGGCGGCCATCCAACAGCACCAGGGTGCGGTTGGGGCCCATGCGGCGCAGGTTCAGCGTGCTCTGACCGCCGGTGCCCACGGTGATATTGACGTTGGACGAGGTGATGTTGGTGTTGCCGGCGAACGCCGGCATGGTCGCGATGGCGTCGAACACGTTCGGCTTCGCGGCGGCTTCGATCTGCTCGGTGCCGACAACGGTCACCGGGGTCGGGGCTTCATAGCCGTCGCGCACGATGCGCGAACCGGTGACGATGACTTCTTCCACCACTGGCGCCTGAGCGGTCTGCGGGGTTTGGGCCTGGGCCGGAACAAGGCCGGCCAACAAGGCCAGGCCGCTCGCGGATGACAGCGCCAGGGTCTTTGCGGCCCGGCGGGCGGACACAGGGCGGGCTTTAGCGATAAAGGACATAATCTAGTTCTCCCCAAGGCCGCGGGGGCCAACCCCCGCGGGCATTAACAACACAAAAGCCCCGTCTCAGGGCTCGTTCTGATAGTGAGTCCTCCCGGACTCTACTCCAGGTAGTCTGAAGCTGCCGTATATTAAAGGAACAATTATTGCGGTGTCCTGAATAATTCCAACAAAATGTCATGTACGAACAGGCCCGTAGTGTCGTTTTTTTCTTCGCGTGCCTTTCCCGCCGAAATGGCCATTGGTCAGATGGCGCCACCCCGGCCGCCGGCCCGGAGTTCGAGGGGCGCCTCTTACCGCCCTTCCCGCCGGCCCCCTTGGGAAAGAAGGCCGGCGGCAGGTGACTTAGCAGGTGACTTAAAACCGCACGCGCGCCTGAACGCTGACGCTGCGGCCTTTTGAGCGGAACCCGTAGTCGGAGTTGGCGCCGAACAGAGACCCCGCCAGCGGCGTATCGCCGCCGAACTGAAGGATACGCTTGTCCGTCAGGTTGTGACCGACCACGGCGATCTGCCAGTTCTGCGCCTCGGGTCCGAAGCCCAGGCGCGCGTTGATCGTGGCGTAGGCCGGCTGCACGAGATCCGGATCCAAGGTGGCGGAGGCGAAGTACTTGGACGTGAAGAACATATCCACCGAACCGTCGACACGATAACTGTCAAACACCGGGAAGTTGGCTTCGGCCGCGAGCGTTCCCTGGGTCTTGGACACCATCTGGTTGGTCTTGCCGCTGTAATCGCAAAGATCGAGCGTGCCGTTGCCGTCCAAATCCACATTCGCCGGCTGGCCGAAGTAGCACTGGCCGTTGCGGAAGCTGTTGAACTTGAAGTCGGTGATGGCAAGGTCGGCCGAGAGCGCGAAGTGCCGCGTCAGGCGCCAGCGGCCCGAGGCTTCGATGCCC
>CANJOI010000336.1 GCA_947475365.1 Fidelibacterota bacterium
CACCACCACCGGTCTCGCCCTGATCACCACCACCCAGATGGCCGGCCTCACCGCCGCGCAGCTGGGCGTGCTGACCGGGGCGCAGTTGTCCGCCTTCAGCACCTCGATCCTGGCCGAGCTCACCACCACGCAGGTGGGCGGTCTGTCGGCGGGGCAGGTAAACGGCCTTTCGACCACCGCCATCAATGCCCTCGCCACAACGGCCATCGCCAACCTCTCCACCCTGCAGATTGGCGCGCTGTCGGTCGCGCAGGTCGCGAACCTGAACGCCGGTTCTTTCGCGGCCCTGACCGCGGGTCAACTCGCCGGCTTCACCAATGCGCAGGTCAACGCCCTTTCAACGACCGACCTCGCGGTCCTGTCCACGACCCAGGTCGCCGGCCTGACCGGCGCCCAGATCGGCCAACTTTCATCGACCCAGTTCAACATGCTGGCGACCAATGTGGTGGCGCAGTTCGACACCGCGCAGATGGGCGGTTTGTCCACGACGCAGATCACCAACCTGCCGATCGGCGATTTCCAGGTGCTGTCGGCGGCGCAACTGTCGGAACTGTCGCTCACCCAGACCGGTTATCTCTCGACCACCGATCTCGCGGTCCTCACCACGGTGCAGCTGGGCGGTTTCACCGCGGCGCAGCTCGGCGTGATGTCGGGCAGCCAGCTCAGCGCCTTCAGCACCACGGCGCTCTCCAACCTTTCCACCATCCAGGTCGGCGGCCTGTCCGCCGCCCAGGTGGGTGGGCTGTCGACCACCGCCATCAACGCGCTGACAACCACCGTCATCGCGAACCTGTCCACCAGCCAGATCGGCGGCATGTCGGCCAGCCAGCTGTCGAACTTGAGCAGTTTCGCGGCCCTGTCCTCAGGCCAGGTGGCGGGCATCAGCAATGCGCAGTTCGGCGCTCTGACGACCACGGCGCTGGCGGCGCTCTCGACCGCTCAAATCGGCGGCGTGACCGCGGCTCAAATCGGGCAACTTTCGACCGGGCGGTTCAATGCGCTGACCACGCAGGTGGTGGCGGCGTTCAATACGGCCCAGATGGGCGGCTTGACCACCACCCAGATCACCAACCTGTCCGTCGGCGATTTCCAGGTGCTGTCGGCGGCGCAGCTGTCCGAGCTGTCTCTCGCCCAGACCGGTTACCTCTCGACCACCGATCTCGCGGTCCTCACCACGTCCCAATTGGGCGGCTTCACTGCGCCGCAACTCGGCGTGATGTCCGGAACCCAACTCGGCGCGTTCAGCACCACGGCGCTCGCCGACCTCTCCACCGTTCAGGTGGGCGGTCTGTCCGCCGCCCAAGTCGGCGGGATGTCGACCACCGCCATCAACGCACTCACCACGACCGTCATCTCGAACCTCTCCACGCTCCAGATCGGCGGCTTGTCGGCTGGCCAGATCATGAACCTGAGTGCGGTGAACTTCGCGGCCTTATCTTCCGGACAAGTGGCCGGCATCAGCAACGCGCAGTTCGCGGCCTTGTCCACCACGGCGCTGGTGGCGCTGTCCACACTCCAGATTGGCGGCGTGACCGCGGGCCAGATTGGCCAGCTCTCGCCTACCCAATTCAACGCATTGTCGAACACGGTCATCGCCCAGCTCTCCACCGCCCAGATCGGCGGGGTGACCAGCACGCAGATCAGCAATCTCCCGGCGGCGAACTTCCTGGCGCTGACGGCGGCCCAACTCTCCGAGCTGTCCCTCACTCAGGCCGGATACCTCAACACCACCGACCTCGCGGTCCTCACCACGGTCCAGTTGGGCGGGTTCACCGCGGCGCAGCTCGGTGTCCTGTCGGGCAGCCAGCTCAGCGCCTTCAGCACCACGGCGCTCGCCAATCTCTCAACCGTCCAGGTGGGCGGGTTGTCCGCCGCCCAGGTCGGCGGGCTATCGACCACCGCCGTCGCCGCGCTCACCACCACGGTCATCGCCAACCTCTCCACGCTCCAGATCGGCGGCATGTCCGCCGCCCAACTGTCGAACCTCAGCAGCTTCGCCGCTCTGTCCTCGGGTCAGGTGACCGGCATCGCCAATGCGCAGTTCGCGGCGCTCACCACCACGGCGCTCGCGGCGCTCACCACCGCCCAGATCGGCGGCGTGACGGTGGGCCAGATCGGGCAGCTTTCGTTCACCCAGTTCAACGCATTGTCGAACGCCGTCATCGCGCAGTTCTCCACCGCGCAGGTCGGCGGGGTGACAAGCACGCAGATCAGCAATCTCCCGGCCTCGAATTTCCAGGCGCTGACCGCGGCGCAGCTGTCCGAGCTGTCGCTGTCTCAGACCGGGTATCTCAACACCACTGATCTCGCGGTGCTCACCACGTCGCAGTTGGGTGGCTTCACCGCCGCCCAGTTGGGCGTTCTGTCCGGCGCGCAGCTTGGCGCTTTCAGCACCACGGCGCTCGCCGATCTCTCGACCGTCCAAGTCGGCGGCCTGTCCGCCGCGCAGGTGGGCGGGATGTCGACCACCGCCATCAATGCGCTGACCACCACGGTCATTGCCAACCTCTCCACGCTCCAGATCGGCAGCATGTCGGCCAACCAGCTGTCGAATCTAACCAATTTCGGGGCGTTGTCCTCGGGCCAGGTGACCGGCATCACCAATGCGCAGTTCGCGGCCTTGACCACCACGGCGCTGGCGGCGCTCACCACCGCCCAGATCGGCGGCGTGACGGTCGGCCAGATCGGGCAACTCTCGACCACCCAATTCAGCGCCCTGGCGACCCAGGTTGTGGCGCAGCTCGACACCGCGCAGATTGGCGGCCTGTCCACCACCCAGATCACCAACCTGCCGGTGGGTGATTTCCAGGTGCTGTCGGCCGCGCAGCTGTCGGAACTGTCCCTCACCCAAACCGGTTACCTCTCGACCACGAACCTGGCCTTCCTCACCACCGTCCAGCTGGGCGGTTTCACCTCCGCGCAGCTCGGCGTCATGTCGGGCAGCCAGATCGGCGCGTTCAGCACCACGGCGCTGGCCAATCTCTCGACCGTTCAGGTGGGCGGCCTGTCCGCCGCCCAGATCGGCGGGCTGTCGACCACCGCCGTCAACGCCCTTACCACCACGGTCATCGCCAACCTCTCCA
>CANJOI010000337.1 GCA_947475365.1 Fidelibacterota bacterium
GGTTCGCGATCAGGTCGAGGCGCACCGGCACCGCCATCTCGGCGGCGGCGGTGGGCGTCGGCGCGCGCCGGTCACTGGCGTGATCGATGAGCGTCCAGTCGGTTTCGTGCCCCACCGCGGAGATCAGCGGAATGGTCGAGGCCGCGGCGGCGCGGACCACAACTTCTTCGTTGAAGGCCCACAAGTCTTCGAGCGATCCGCCGCCGCGCGCGACGATCACCACGTCCGGCCGGGGAATGGTGGACCCATCCAGACCACTGAACCCGGCGATGGCGGCGGCGATTTCCTCGGCCGCGCCCTCGCCCTGCACGCGCACGGGCCAGATGATCACGCGGCAATGGCAGCGGTCGCGGATGCGGTGAAGGATGTCGCGGATCACGGCGCCCGTGGGCGAGGTCACCACGCCGATCACCTGCGGCAGGAACGGCAACGGCTTCTTGCGCTCGTCGTCGAACAGGCCTTCGGCGGCGAGCTTGCGGCGGCGTTCCTCCAGCAGCTTGAGCAGCGCGCCCTCGCCGGCCAGCTCCATGGTGTCGATGACGATCTGGTAGCTGGAGCGCCCGGGGTAAGTGGTGAGCTTGCCGGTCACCACCACCTCCATCCCCTCCTCGGGGCGGATCCCCACTTTGGACAGCGTGCCGCGCCACAGGATGCCGTCGATCACGGCGTTCTCGTCCTTGAGCCGCAGGTAGCAGTGGCCGGAGGAGGCGACCTTGGGCTGGGAGATTTCGCCCCGCACCCTGACGTAACCATAGGCGTCCTCGACCGTGCGTTTCAGGGCCGAAGACAGCTCGGAAACCGTCACGGACGGCAGATTATGGGTCGGGGATGGCGCCTCGCTCATGGCTCTGTTATGCCACGCACACTGACTCGAGGGAACGGTCGGCGCGCGGGCAACGCGCGCCAAAAAACGGAGCATGGCGATGCGGGTACTGGTGGTCGGCGGCGGTGGGCGCGAACACGCGCTGTGCTGGAAGATCGCGGATTCACCCCTATGCGATGCCCTGTTTTGCGCGCCCGGCAACCCCGGAATCGCCGCGGTGGCGACCTGCGTGCCGGTGGGCGCCGAGGACATCGACGGCCTGTGCGCACTGGTGGATCGCGAGCGCATCGATTTCGTGATGGTCGGGCCGGAGGGGCCGTTGGTGCTCGGCCTGGTCGACAGGCTGCGTGCCAAGGGCGTGAAAGTGTTCGGACCGACCGCCGCCGCCGCGCGCCTGGAAGGCTCGAAAGCCTTCATGAAGGACCTGTTCGCGAAATACGGCGTGCCCACCGCCTGGTACGGACGCTTCACCGACGCCACGAAGGCCAAAGCCTTCATCTCGGAAAAAGGCGCGCCAATCGTGGTCAAGGCCGATGGTCTCGCCGCCGGCAAAGGCGTGGTCGTGGCGCGCACTGTCGCCGAAGCGCATCAGGCCGTGGACAGCATGATGACCGAGCGGGTGTTCGGCGATGCCGGCAACGAACTGGTGATCGAGGAGTTTTTGGAAGGCGAGGAAGCCAGCTTCTTCGCGCTGGTGGACGGCAAGAGCGCGTTGCCCCTGATCGCCGCCCAGGATCACAAGACCGTGGGCGACGGCGATACCGGGCCCAACACCGGCGGCATGGGCGCGTATTCGCCGGTGGCGCTGATCGACGGCGCGCTGCAGGCGCGCATCATGCGCGACATCATCGACCCCACCGTGCGCGGCCTCGCGGCGGAAGGGGCGCCCTTCACCGGCGTTCTGTTCGCGGGACTGATGCTCACCAAGGACGGTCCCAAGACCTTGGAATTCAACGTGCGCTTCGGCGATCCGGAATGCCAGGTGCTGATGATGCGCCTGAAATCCGATCTGCTGCCGGCGTTGGTGGCCGCGGCCGACGGCCAGCTCGCCAATTTCGATCTGCGCTGGCGCGACGACGCCGGCCTGGTGGTGGTGATGGCGGCCAATGGTTACCCCGGCACGCCGGAGAAGGGCACCGTCATCGGTGGACTCGCGGAAGCCGCGCAAATCGAGGACGTGGTGGTGTTCCACGCCGGCACCAAGGCCGAGACCCGCGACGGCACGACCGTGATCGTCGCCAACGGAGGCCGCGTGCTCGGGGTCGCGGCGCGCGGCGCCACGGTGGCGGCGGCGCAGAAGCGCGCGTATGAAGCGGTGGACAAGATCAAATGGCCGGGCGGCTTCTCGCGCCGCGACATCGGCTGGCGCGCGGTCAAGCGCGAGAACGGCTAACCGTTTACTTGCACTGGGAAGAGAGGGTCAAAGACTTCTGCGCCAGGGGCGGGGAAGTTTCCTCCACGAGTATCACGCCGGAGTAATAGCCCTTGTCCGTCGTCTTGACGGCAACGTCGAGCAACGCCTTCGCCAGCAATTCGCGTTTCTGGCCGACAAAATCGTCGGAGGAAAGGTTGGCCTCGTGCAGGTACATCAGCATCTTCTCGTGCACGATCGGCGCCATCCAGCAGGCGGGGCGCTCGGTTTCGCCGGGCGCCAGCTGCAGGCGCAAGGTCAGCAATTCGTAGTTCATGCCGTTGCGCGTCTTGATCGGCACCATCATGCCGTTGAGTTGGATCTCGGAATCGCTATAGCCGATCTTGCCCTCGCCGCCTTCCGCGGCGGGCAGCGGCGGGGCTTTCTTCTCGGTCTTGGGCGGGGTTTTCTTCTCGCTCTTCTCTGCCTTCTTTGGCGCGCCATGTTCGGCGGCGATACCGGCGCCGGTCAGCGCCTGGCCCATGAAGACGAGGCAACCGGCGAACACGAAGGAGGCGAGGGCTTTGGTCATGGTCCTTTTTACCCCACCCGCGCTCATCGCCGCACGGCAAAAAAGCCTTTGAGCAGGGCCTCGGCGCGGGACGCCTCGACGCCCCCCACCACTTCCGGCCGATGGTGGCAGGTGGCGTGCGAGAACACGCGCGGCCCATGCTCGATGCCGCCGCCCTTGGGGTCGTAGGCGGCGAAGATCACCCGGCGCAGGCGGGCGAAGGACGCCGCCGTGGCGCACATGGGGCAGGGCTCCAGGGTGACATAGAGATCGCACCCCGCCAGCCGGGGCGTATTGGCCTTGGCCCCTGCCGCGCGCAGCACCA
>CANJOI010000338.1 GCA_947475365.1 Fidelibacterota bacterium
ACCGGTCCACCTGGTCCACCAGCGGCTGGAGCGGCATGGGCGGCCTGACGCGCAACGCCTATGACACGCGCCGCACGCCCTGCGGTTCGTCTTCTGGCTCCGGCGCCGCCGGCGCGCTCAGCCTCGCGGCGCTCACCATTGGCACGGAAACCTCGGGCTCGGTCACTTGCCCCGCCAGCATGAACGGCCTGGTCGGCATCAAGCCGACCATCGCCCTGGTCGCCCGCACCGGCATCATCCCCATCAGCCACAACCAGGACACCGCCGGACCCATGACCCGCACCGTTGCCGACACCGCCGTGCTGCTGACCTATATGGCGGGCACCGATGCCTCGGACCCGCAGACCGCCGAGGCCGACGCGCACAAGACTGACTATGTGAAGGGCCTCAACAAGGATTCCCTCAAGGGCGCCCGCATTGGGGTGATGCGCTTCCAGAAGGGTTACACCCCGGAAACCCAGGCGGCGTTCGAGAAAGCGCTGGAGGCCATGAAGGCCCAGGGCGCCGAGCTGGTGGAGATCAACGACTTCAAGTTCGAGGATCTGTCGCCGTACAAGGGCAACATCATGGAGACAGACTTCAAGGAAGACCTGAACGCCTATCTCGCCAAGACGCCGCCTGCGGTGAAGACCCGCAACCTGGCGGACCTGCTCGCCTTCAGCAAAGCCGAGCCGCGCGAGAACGTGCTGTTCGGCCATGAGACCTGGGAGAAGTCGGTCCTCACCACCGGGTTCGAAGATCCTGACTACGTGAAGCTCAAGGAAGTGGCGCAGCGCACCCGCGGCCCCGAAGGCATCGATAAGCTGCTCACCGAGAACAACGTGGTCGCGCTGGTGCAGCCCACGGGCGAGCCGGCCGGACTGATCGACACCGCCACCCACCTGCGCAACGGCGCCGGCGGACCATCGGCCGCGGGCATCCCCGCGGTCGCGGGCTATCCGCACCTGACAGTGCCCATGGGCGCTGTTTCCGGATTGCCGGTGGGAATCTCCTTCATCGGTCCCAAGTGGTCCGAGCAAACGCTCCTGAGCCTGGGTTACGCCTACGAACAGGCCACGCATATGCGCCGGCCGCCGGACGGAAAGGCGGGCCAGGGACCGCTCTAGCAACAGGAAAAGGGCCGTGGGTAACCACGGCCCTTTTTTCATGACCGCCGACCTTCAGGCCTTCTCCGACTCTCTGCTGGCGGCACAGCCCCAGGTCATCGGGCCGGAGCTGTGGCCGCGTATCGCCGCTTGCCTGGCCGCGCCGGATGTTGATGCGCGCGGCGCGTCGTTCGCCGCCCGCATCGCCATCACGCGGCGGCTGTCGGCCATGCCGTTCGTGACCTTGGAGGCCATCGGCCGGCTCGACACGGCGTTTCGGGACCTGTTGCTCGCCTATCTCATCCATGAGCCTTTGATGGATGACGCCCTCGAGGGCCTGGTCACGCGCCTGCGCAAGTCCATTTTGATGGACATGATGGCGGGGGCGCGGCCCAGCGCTGACGGCCTCTCGCTGATCTCCGCCCTGGCGATTTTCTGTTTCGGCGCGGAGTATGTCTTCGCTGAAACCGAGAGTGAGACACGCGGCGTGGAAACGCTAGCCCGTGCCGCCTTCCCCGCCGCTTTGGCTCTGCTGGCCTGCTATCGGCCTCTGGCCAATTACCCTGATCTCGCACCCGTCTGGAAAGACGCGGCCGGGTCCTTCGCCGCCGTCATCGCGGCGCAGGTGATCGAGCCCGCCGAGGAGCACGCCATCGCGGCGGAGATTCCCACCCTCTCCGCCATCGCCGATCCGGTATCGGCCGCGGTGCGCGCCATGTATGAGCAAAACCCCTATCCGCGCTGGCGCCAGCTGCGGCCTGAGCCGGCCCCCACGCGGACGGGCCATCCGCGCCGCATTCTCATCGCGGGCTGCGGCACGGGGCGTCATGCGTTGCTGTGGGCGCGGCACTATCCCGCGGCGCGGATTCTCGCCTTCGACCTGTCACGCGCGAGCCTCGCCTACGCCATCCGGCAACAGCGCGCGCTTGGCATCGCGTCTGTGGATTTCCGCCACGGCGATATCCTGGCGATGGCCGGCAGCCAGGACCGCTACGATCTGATTTCCTGCATCGGCGTGATCCACCATATGGCGCGGCCCCAGGATGGTTTGAACATCTTGGCCGGACTTCTGGCGCCGGACGGGGTAATGGAACTCGGCATCTACACAGAGTCCGGCCGCCCCGAGGTCGCCGCCGCCGCCGCCCTTCGCCGCGAGCACGGTATTCCTGGCACGCCGGATGGTATCCGGCATTTGCGCCAGATCATCCGCTCCCTGCCCGAAGATCATCCGGCGCGCGCGGCGTGTGACGGGCTCGACTTCTATTCCATGTCCGGCTGCCGCGATTACCTGTTCCATGTGCAGGAACATCGCTTCCGCCCGCCGCAGGTCGCGGCGTTGCTTGCGGGCGCGGGCTTGCGCCTTGTGGACATCGGTCTGAAGCACGGCAGCCGCGCGGATTTCAACCGCCGCTTCCCGGATGAGACCGATGTGATGGCGTGGCACGCCTACGAAGAGGAGCACCCCGGCTGCTTCGGCTCCATGTACGAGATGCGTCTCGCCAAACTCTAGCCAAAACTAAAAACTGGCGTCGGCGTGACGCAGGGAGAACAGCCGCATGGTGCCGAAGCCCTTGGGCAACTCGGTCTGGCCCACATAGTCGGTGGCGAAGCGGCCCGGCGCCTCAAGCGCCAGCAGCGCCGCGAACGGCTCGCTGACATAGACCGAGCCGGGCACCGCCACCGGCTCGATGCGCGCGGCGATGGTGACATGGGTGCCATAGAAGCTGTCGCGCTCCATGAACGGATCGCGCACCTCCGCCACCGGCCCGAAATGTCCGCCGATCCGCAAGGCGAGATGCGCCGGCAGCCCCGCCGCGGCCAAGTCGATGCCGGCAAAACCCGCTTGCATGGCGAGCGCGGCATGCGCGGCGTCCGCGACCGACGCGCAGACGATGTGAAGGCCGTCGCCCCAGGTTCCCACCAAGTCGGGCTTCACACCGGAGTCCCTGAGCGCCTTCGCCAAAGGCC
>CANJOI010000339.1 GCA_947475365.1 Fidelibacterota bacterium
ACACGGTCGAGAAGTGCATGCCGCACGGCCTGCCTCGCCTGCTGCTGGCCGCCTATCCGATCGAGGTTCTGCAGGAGCCGACCCAGATCACCTTCATCCACGAAGCCCAGCACATGCCGCGCATGGTCTATCTGGACGCCACCCTGCCCCCGATCGCCGACATCGACCCCCTTTGGATGGGCTTTTCGGCCGGCAAGTGGGACGGCGACACATTGGTGGTGGAGAGCGGCGGTTTCCGTGACCGCACCACGCTCGACAAGGCCGGCCTGCCGCACTCGACCGCGATGAAGCTGTCCGAGCGGATCCGCAAGCTCGACGCCGACACCCTGGAGGACGTCTTCATGGTCGAGGACCCCGCCACCTACACCAAGCCCTGGACCGCTCGCGTGACCTACAAGCGCAAGCCCGGGTATCGGCTGAAGGAATACGTCTGCACCGCCTTCAACCCCGAGGCGACCAAGTAGACGCAACTCCCGGCGGCTAACTGGCGCGCGCCTGTTCGCCGACAGTGTTGTCAAAGACCCGAATAGCGAACCCCTGGAGCGCTCCAGAATTCGCTCTGATAGCGCACGCGTCTGTATTCGCCACCCTTACACTTTCCATGCGAATGGTGCATAAATGCTCCTTATTGATCGGGCATTTTGCGGCTTTTTGTCCCGTATCAATGGCCCCATGGGCAATATTATATTTCTCCCACACTCAACTAGAGTTCCGACTCTAGCCCGGCGCTACTGACCGCCCTCGATGGCGTGATGGCCGTAACTAAAAGTGGGAGACGTAAATTGAAATCCAACCAGACCCTTCTTGGCCTGTTGATGACCACGGCCGCGACACTGGCCCTCGGCAACGCCGCGCTCGCCCAGGAAGCGGCCCCCGCTCAAGCCTCCAGCGGCGCCAATGATCTGCTCGGCGAAGTGGTGGTCACCGCCACACGCCAGGTCGACACCGTCAACAAGGTCGCCTTGTCGGTCAGCGCCGTCACCCAAGCCACGATCAACTCGCAGGGCATCAAGACCGTCGATGACCTGTCGCGGACCGTTCCGGGCCTCACCTTCCGCCGCACCGGCGGCGAGGGCAACCCGAACGTCACCATCCGCGGCATCGGCGGCAACGGCGCCACCGTGGGCTCGCAAACCACCGGCGTCTATCTGGACGACACCCCTCTTCAGCGCCGCAATCTGAACGGCCTTGTGACCGGCAACGGCTCGCCCTTCCCGCTGCTCTATGACCTGGAGCGCGTCGAAGTTCTGCGCGGACCGCAGGGCACCCTGTACGGCGGCTCCTCGCAGGGCGGCACGGTCCGCTTCATTACCCCGACCCCCAGCCTGACCCGCTACTCCGGCACGGCCCGGGCCGAAGTCTCCAAGACCAAGGGCGGCGGCACCAGCTTCGAATACGGCGGCGCCTATGGCGGCCCGATTATAGAGGACAAGCTGGGCTTCCGGCTTTCCGGCCTGTACCGCTTCACCGCCGGTCACATCGACGCCCTGTCGCAGTACGACGGGCACATGTTCGCCAAGGACATCAACTACAACCGCGCCTACGCCGGCCGTGGGGCCCTGCTGTGGCAGATCACCCCCAAGGCCAAGGCCACGCTGTCTCTCTACATGAGCCACGACTACAACAACGACAACGACACCATCTGGAAGAGCACGCCGGCCAATAGCTGGACCGGCGGGCTGGTGCGGAACGGCGGCACGTCCAACGCCGCCGGCCCGATCTGCACCATGACCCAGGCGTCGCTGAACGGAACCTGCCGGACCTCGGGCGGCGTCTTCTTCGCCTTCCCGGACACCCAGATCAGGCCGTTCAACAACGTCGCGACGCCCTGGTACGACCAGCACGGCTACGCCACCGGCAACGGCCGCTACCTGTCGACGACCAACGTCGCCTACGCGGGCAGCCCGCGTAAGACGGATCTGGTCCTGCCGAGCCTGACGCTTGAATATGACTTCGGGTATTTCACCGCCAAGTCGATCACCAGCTATGTGAACGACCGCACCTCGGGCGTCCGCTACAACGGCGGCGGCTATTCCGGGCGCGTCACGCCGCGGATCCTGTTCGGGACCCAGCCCTGCTCGCAGTTCAACAACCCGCTGGGCACGGCGACGACCTGCTATATGAACCCGGCCTACCTGGAAGGTATCCCTGACACCTTCTCCTACTACTATTATTACAACCGCCGGAACGCGATCACCGAAGAGCTGCGGTTCAATTCGAACCCCTCGGATTCGCGGTTCAGCTGGGTGGCGGGCCTCTACTTCAACAGCTCGCGCATCCACGTGCACGGCGCCGAGCATAACAACGAGAACTACACCTCACTCGCGGTTCGCGGCGTGCCCGAGGCCTGGTTCATCGGCAACTACCCGCTGCCCGGCGAGCGCAATCCGGCCAATGCGGTCGGAAGCATCAACACCTGGCCGATCGACGTTTCGGACCGCGAGATCAATCTGAACGAGACCGAGATCGCGGCCTTCGGCGAAGCCAACTATAACCTCACCGAAAAGCTGAAGTTGACGGCGGGCGCCCGTTTCACCCGCTACAAGCAGGAATTCTACCAGCAGTACGGCGGCGCCGTCGCCGGCAACCCGCTGGCGGGCACCTCCTTCTTGAACCCGCTCGGCTTCATCCCGAACGTCCCGGGCAATACGGCGACCAACCCGCTCCGCGACCCCTACGATCTGCGGCCCTTCGCCATGAACCTGGCGGGATGTCCGAATGCGCGCGACTGCCCGCTGCAGTACACTCAACTGGCGCTGAAGGAGAAGCCGTTCACGCCCAAGCTCGGCGCTTCCTACCAGTTCGACCAGCAGACGATGATCTACGCCAACATGTCCAAGGGCTTCCGGGCCGGCGGCGTGAACCCGGCGGTGCCGCCGGCCCAGTGCGCCGTCGACCTCGCGGCCCTGGGCATCAGCGCCGTGCCAGAGACCTTCAACGGCGACACGGTGACCAGCTACGAAGCCGGCGCGAAGATGCGCCTGTTCAACAAGATCCAGGTGAACACCAGCGCCTTCATGATCGACTGGACG
>CANJOI010000340.1 GCA_947475365.1 Fidelibacterota bacterium
CGATGACGAACCAGTGGTCAAGTCTATAAAGGTCGCCGACGCTGAGCTGCAGTATTTGAGAGATAGCAGCCGCTGGGATACTTGCGTCGGGCTGATGAATGGCAAAGGTTTCGGAACGACGCCAACGCCGACTCAATTGGCGGACGCAGACTTTGAAGCGCAGACAGCCCTGATCACATCAGGAGCACGCAACAGCTGGCGAGTGCGCGAGATTCCGAAGTGGGCAAGCACATCAGGAAAGGCTTTGGCTGTGACCATAGCCACCAAGATGGCGGCTCGCGGGCTGGATTTGCAGAAGTTGGATACGGACGCACGTGTGTCCTGTGAGTGGAGCGCCAGCTTCATTGCTGCGATTGCTGCAAAACCTCCCTCGGAAGCGGCCAACCTTTACCGATGGTTGCTCGCCGGAGCGAATTGATACTTCGGCAAGCAAGCGACCTAAATGATCATTCGGAGAACCGAATGACGAAGTCGTGCCGCCTTGGCTACTAATGCACAAAGAGCGATTGTTACTTAGCTGGCTAGGACGGGCTTCGACGGGTGTTTAGGATGCAGCAGTTCGTCCAACGCATCTAGCAGCAAGCGCAGGTCCTCTATCGTTGTTGTAGCCGGTGGCTTCTTGTCGCCTAGCATTGTTATGCCGATCTCCAGAGCACCGCGTGCGCTGTCCTCAACCTGAAATGTTAGCTGCCCACCTTCCGGGGCCACTTCGCTCAAGGCCGTGTCCACTTCTCCAAGCCAGCGTATTCGGTCCATGCGGAGCTTTAGGTACATGGTGTTGCGGGCTCCACGGACCAGTTCGCATTTGCCCATCGTCCAGGTGACTTGCAGATTCTCTTTGTTGATTTCGTCCACCATGTGCTGTTGCAGCACGCGGATATCCCCCGCCCAATGATAGCTGCCTGCGCCCACGCAAAATTTTGGAAAATTTTGCGCCCACTCGGGAGCGACCGCGTGAACCTGAATAGCCTGGGCGGGGGTTCAGGCGCAAAGTGCCTGGGTGGGGGTCTAAAACGCCGATCCCCCAGGCCGCAATTCAGTGGCGCTGACGCCAGGCGGGGCGATGGCGTGTCCCGTGCCCATTCTCCCGCGAAGAGACAAGAAACGAGCTGTCCGAAGGGCGCTGGTACCCGTATGGTACCCGTTGCCATTTTCCGGATGCCTTATTTTCGTCTAAGCCATTGAAAATAATGGTGCCCGGGGCCGGAATTGAACCAGCGACACACGGATTTTCAATCCGTTGCTCTACCAACTGAGCTACCCGGGCATCTGGGCAGGCCAAGCCTGTAATAAGGCCGCGCTTTATAGAAGAGAACGGCGGGGCTGTCCAGACGCCCTGTCCCTGGGGCAAACCTTTGGCCCATTTCGCATTTTTGGCCCTGTGCCGGGCCCGTTTCAGGGCTTTTCGCCGTCTTCCCCGTCCTCGGCCGGGGCCTCGTCGCCCGGCACCCGGTAGCGTTCGGTGAGCCAGCCGGCCAGATCGATGTCGGCGCACCGCTGGCTGCAGAACGGGCGGGTCCGCGGCGTGACGGGCGCGCCGCAGCGCACGCATTTGGCGGCGCTGATTCGCACGGCGTCAGGGGGTTTCGGGGTCTCACCGGTCATCAGGGCTTATCCCCTCACGATCCGATCTTCGTCAAGCGGGCTTGAGCTCGACCCGCGCGCGGGCGAAACCGGGGCGCGGCGTGATGTGCAGATCGCCCTTGGTCGCCGCCTTCGCCTCGGCCACCGCCGCCGGGAGGCGCGCCAGCGCCTCGGCCACATCGGGCGATACCTCGAGCGCCACATGCGCGGCGTTCGCGGTGAAGGCAAAGCGCACAGCGTCGCGCAGCGCTTGCAGCGCCACGGTCTCCGCGCTCGGCCGGCCGCCGGCGTCGCAGAGGGTTTCGGCGAGTGACAGGCCCACCCGCCGCCGGGTCAGCTCCAACATGCCCAACGGCGTAAGGCCCGCGACGCGCACCTCCATCGGATCGTCCGCCACCAATCCGCCGAACAGGCGCGGCAACGCCCCCTTCCGGCGTGTGGGGATCACATCCACCAGGATATGGCCTGCGAGGTTGCGCCGGCGCAGTTCCCGCGCAACAGCCGTGAGCGCCTCGCCGTTGGCGGTGTCGGGCGCGGCGGGGCCGGCGTTGACGTCGATGCACACCGCCGCCGCCGTGGTTTCGATGATGAGCGAGCCGCCGCACGGCAATGGCGTCACCGGTTCCAGCGCCGCGGCGATGGCCTCATCGACCTCCACGAACATGTTGTCCGCGGTGGCATGCACGGTGATGGGCGCGGCCGCCCCCAGCAATGTTTTCAGCCGGGTCGCCTCGGCGCGGCCGGCGCAGACGATCTCCGCGATCTCATAACGCGCGCACCAGGCCGCCACGGGATCGGGCGCGGCCCGCAGCAGCATGCCGGCCTTGCCGTCGGCGGGCACCGGCACGTCGGCGGCCAGCGCCAGCTCGGCGGCCTTGCCGGCGCGCGGCGGCACCACGACCACCACGCCAACACCCGTGCCTTCCGCCGGCATCGGCGGCTTCATCTTCAAGAGGCCGCTGATTTCGCCAATATCCGCGAACACACCCGGCATGTTGGGCGCCGGTGCGCCGATGCGCGCGAAATAGACCGCGCCGGACACCAGCGCGCCGTCGCGCCGGTGGACAATCTCCACCAGCTCCTCACCGGCCATGAGCGCGGCGCGCGTTTCGCCCGGCCCCCGGGCCACCAGGATGCGATCAGGCGCGGGCAGTGCAGCCATGATCAGGGTCCGCCCGGCGCGCAGAGGCGCAGGGCGTCGGGGATCTTGCGGTGCCAGGCCCAGGCGTGGGCGATCATGTCGGCGAGGTGCGGATAGCGCGGCGTCCAGGGCAGCGCGCGGGCGGCGCGGGCGGCGTCCGCCATCAGGCTGGCGGGATCGCCCGGGCGGCGCGGCGCGGTTTCGGTTGTGATGGCGCGCCCGGTGGCGGCTTCCGCCGCCTTGATCATGGCGCGGATGGAATGCCCCTGCCCGTTCCCCAGGTTGAAC